>NZ_CP146369.1:2041071-2361785 GCF_037055245.1 Brevundimonas olei | reverse complement strand
CGATAGGCGGTGCCTTCTGACTTCTTCATCTCGACCATGATGTTGGTGCGAGTGAGAGACAGTGTGAGGCGGGCTTCAGTCAGCGCCTCCAGCAGATCAGGCGCGGCGGCGAAGAGACGGGCGTATCGTTCGGCTCCGTCGAGGCCGTATCCAAGCACTGAGTTCCGGTGACACGACCCAACGCATTGGCTGAAGTCCTCAGGACTGACCGCGACATCCCAATAGTGGCCGTTGAAAACAGCGTGCAGCTTGACCGGCGTATGCTTCTCCCCGCTCATGCCGCTGCTCCGAACATGTCGAGTTGATCGAACTGCTTGGGGATGGGCTGACGCAACGCGCGGGCTTCAGCATAGTCAGCAAGGGCTATCTCCACCTTGGGGGCCGCGCCGCGCCAATCCTTCTCCCAGACCGAGCAATCGATTCCGCAGTTAGGCTTCAGATCGATCTTGGTCCGGTCGCGAAAGCGCTTGGCCTTTTCGCTGCGGCTGTCAGGTTCGAAGCAAGGGCGACCGCTGAAGGCCCAGGGCACAGACCCGATCGGCAGGATGAACGTAGCGTTGTCGGCGTAGCGTTCGGCCCGCTCCACGATGGCCAGGTCAAAATCGCCATGGCCGCCGATCTTCCCAAAGGGCGGATTGCTGATCACCCAATCGAACCGGCCGATGTCCAGATCAGACAGGGCATCAGCCACGATCCAGGTCGCCTCAGGCAGGAGCTTGCGCCCCACGGCAGCATAGTCAGGGTTGATCTCGACGCAGGTGATCTGTGGGGGCGGCTCCGAGCGAGGCCAGCATCGGCGCTGATAGACCGCGTAGGACAGCACGCCGATCCCGGCGCACAGGTCGAGAATGCGGCGCCCGCCGACCTCCAACTCGAACGTCCACGCCATGTCCAGCGGAGTGAAGAAGGCACCCGCCGCGCTGTTCACGTGGTTCGCCGACTCCTGCCAGTTGTCGAAGACGAACTCGCGCTCCTCTTCGGTCAGTCGATCCTTGGCGAGATAGTCGAGCGCCTGCTTGTGCGCAGCGAACTGCTTTCTGGTGAGCTTGCTCATGCCTCACCCCCATGGATGGAGGCTTGGCGGAGGGCGTTTTCTCTCGCCATCAGCTCTTCGGACTTGGTGTTCAGCCAGAGGAAGACGTTGCCGCCTGCGGGGCATCGCGTGGCTTGTGCGAATTGGTGCGCAGCCTTCAGGGCCAAGTCGTAGTGACGAGCGCCCAGCAGGCCGAACAGGCCCACCTTCGCCCCCAGCACCTCTGCCGGGCTCTTGGTCGATTCAGCCATGGTCAATCAGCGACCTGGCGCGCTTGCTCGGCGAACGGGTCGAACTCGCGCGCAATGCGGAACTCGTAGAACCCGGCCGGAAGAGAATATTTGCCGTGCGGCGTGGCGGCGTCCTGCACCAGCTCGCCCGGCTTCTCGAGGATGGCGTACAGCTTGCGCATCCCGGCCGGAACGTCCTTGGTGCGCTCCATCACAGTGCCTTCGGTCAGGACGTGGTGGTTGCCGCTTTCCGAGTGGCTGACGATCCAGCCCAGGCGCGAACGCTGAACCGGAGTCATGTCAGCGAAGCCCTCAGGAGCCGCGTCGATCTTGATGATGGTGATTTCGCCTTGGGCGCCGATGATTTGTTTGGTCATGGGTATTCTCCAGTTGAGTTAGGTGCGCACCGTGGGGTGCTGGTACTCGGACAAGGGGTCGCCGATCCGCCACGCCTGGGCATGAAGGGCCGTCTCGATGGGGAGGCCGTCGATGTCGCTGATGAGCGGGACGCCTTCGACAATGGTCCCGTTGCGGGGGCACTCAGCCTTGAGGAACCTTCCCGGCTCACGAAGCCCCGGCAGGTTCAGCTCAATCAGTTGGCCGATGTCGGGCGAGCCGCTGTCGTTGATGACCTTGGCCTTCAGAACCGACAGCATCCGCGGCCAGCCAAGGATTGCAGCGCCCGCTGCGCGCTGTTCGACGTTCGCGGCCTTGATGATCTCGGACGGATCAACGCTGTCCTTCTGCTCGATCCAGTGAGCCGGGACGCGCGTTCCGTGCCAGGCATGAAGGCCCGTACCGTCACGATAACGGAGCGCTGCCCCCGTTTCGTTATGGAGCCGTCCCTCGGCGTCACGAGACAGGTGTTCAGGACGATCCGTCAGGATGCAGAAGTCGTTGAACGGATACCACCAACCGATCGATCGGCAGACGATCAGGTGGTCGTCCAATGAGGCATTGATCTTGTCAGGATAGACGGCGCCCACGCGGCGCCCGCCATCAAGCCAGGCCCACAGATAGTCCCACTGCCCCCAGAACCATGTGCCCATGTAGGAGAGCTTTGACTCTCCGAGCTGGTCCCTGAGCTGGCCCCCGAGCTGGTCCCTGAGCTGGTCCCTGAGCTGGCCCCCGAGCTGGCCCCTGAGCTGGCCCCCGAGCTGGTCCCTGAGCTGGCCCCCGAGCTGGCCCCAGAGCTGGCCCCAGAGCTGGTCCCTGAGCTGGCCCCCGAGCTGGCCCCAGAGCTGGCCCCAGAGCTGGTCCCCGAGCTGGTCCCTGAGCTGGTCCCCGAGCTGGCCCCTGAGCTGGTCCCAGAGCTGGTCCCCGAGCTGGTCCCTGAGCTGGTCCCCGAGCTGGCCCCTGAGCTGGTCCCCGAGCTGGTCCCTGAGCTGGTCCCCGAGCTGGCCCCTGAGCTGGCCCCTGAGCTGGCCCCCGAGCTGGTCCCTGAGCTGGCCCCCGAGCTGGCCCCAGAGCTGGCCCCAGAGCTGGTCCCTGAGCTGGCCCCCGAGCTGGCCCCTATCGATCTCGGGCCAGGTCTTGCATAGCAGGTTGATGTACAGTTCTGCGCCCAGCGGCGAGGACAGGGGAACGAAGTACGGACGCTTCTTGCCGATGCTGGCGTACAGGCGCTCGATGGCGGCCTCGGCTGCATCAAAGTCCGCAGGCGCAGTGGACAACCCGATCTTTAGGTGATCCGCATGGGCCTGTTGGATGATTGCTGAGCGTTCAGGCGTCAGGTCGAGTTTAGCAGCCATGGTCGTGGGCCTTCTGAGGCTGGGGGCTCCCGGAGAGCGGAGCCGAAGCCCCGCCCTCCTGCTGGCGCTTGAAAGGATTGCGGAAGAACGAGCCCGAGCCCGTCCATTCGAAGGCGCTGCCCGTCCGACCGGCGCCGCGCTGCGCGGCGATCCAAGTCGGAGTTGCGCGGGTGGAGGGATCAGCCGCAGTCATGCTGCAATCCCCATGGCCATCAGGCGACGTCGCGTGCCGATTTCAGCGGCGATGCTCGCCTGTGCGGACATGAGATCGACGACCGATAGGCCCTCGATCTCTTCCGGCACCTCATCCGCGTCAGACGCCAGAATGTTCAGGGCGTCGCAGATCAGCGCGAGCTTGCCGTCGAGGCGCTCGATCGCCGTCGCGTCATCTAGTTGTTGCGATTGTTCGACCCAGCGGGTCACGGCCACAGGTAGGGCCAGTTGGTTCGGATGCACGCCAATGCCTCCTCTTGGGTGAGGCTCTAGCGTTCCCACATAGCGAACAGTTCGTCAACAGCAAATGTTCGCGAATAGCGAACAACATGCGCCAGTATCGGTCGCATAACCGCGGAACAAGGTTTGACTCGCATCATCGCCTATTCGAGAACGGAGAGGGAACGGAAGGCGGCTATGGCAAGGGATCTGCATTACTTCGCGTTGGAGTTCGGCGTTTCTGGTGTCGTGGCCCGGCACCATTTCACCTGCGCGACGGATGCGGAGGAGGGTGCGCAACTATGCGCCCGGCTGTCAGGGGGCAGCGTCGCTTTCCAGCAGTGGGGTGACCCCGACACTGGGCTTTGGGATGATCCGGTCGTCTTGCTGGAAGTCGGAGCGTTCCCGGAGGACTGGATGCGCCCCTTTACGGACGCGGCCTAGCCGTGGCGACGGCGCAGCGTTTCAACCATTGAGGCCAGCGCCTCGCGGTCCGTCTCGTCCAGCATGGGGTAGGCTGCCTTGATGGCGGTGAAGCGCGGGTCTTGGTCGAAGGGGTTGGTATCGATCAGGTCGCCGGCTCGAACATCGAGCGCCTTACTGAAGCGGTCCAGCCAGTCGCGGTTGAACCGCTTCATCTTGCCGTTCCGATCAACGGCGCCGGTTTCCATGTCGCTGAGGTAGCTGCGCGACGTGCCCAGCTCGTCAGCGAGGTCTTGCAGAGAGAGGTTCCGGTAATCTCTCCAGGCCGCCGCATACCAGCCTGATCGTTCGCGGAGGATATCGTACTCCGCGCTGTCCCTCGTCTTCTTCGCCATGTTCCCAGTATGAGGACAAAGCGAAATCAAGTCGTTACGCGAATAGCGAACAGATCGCTTGCTTTCATGTTCGCTATGTGGGAACGTTTCGCCATGGACGTTTCTGCGCTTCGTCAAGAACTCGGCCTTTCGCTGGGCGAGTTCGCTGCAAAAGTCGGCCTGACGAGCCGTGGCCATATGAGCGAGATCGAGCGGGGGCTGACCCAGCCGAGCGTTCGCGTGGCCATCGAGATCGAGAAGCTGTCCGCAGGTCGTTTACCGGCGGCGTCTCTCAATGATGACGTCGCCCTGATTGAGAAATTCAGGGGGCTGCAGTGACGCTTTGTCGCCACTTCAATGGGAATAGCGCGGACCGGCTCACCACCGGCGCCGCGCTCATTCTCTACACCCAGGCCCGGAAGGCGTTGGCGCGCCTTCGTGGCCATGTTTCGCAACTCGGTCCGGTTGGCGCCGGTCGTGTTGCTCAAGTGCTTATCTCCTCAAACACCGCATCCGGTGCTGCCTTCCAACGAGGTTCAGCATGACGGATACGATGATGGATTTCTCCCCCTTTGATGGTGGCCTTTCTCCCCTTGGGGGGATGAAAGAGGCCCTGGCTTCATTCGTGCGCAACCGCTGGCCGGTGCATACGCAGAAGACCATCGAGCGGGAGTGGGGCCTGACCATCGATGAGGCCAAGGGCCTGATCAAAGGGCAGGCCTCGGTCAGGACCATTGAGAAGGTCCTGGCGCACAAGAACGGCGGCTGGGCTGTCGCGCTTCCCCTGATGGGCGGCGTGATCGGCCACGGCCTCAACGACTACATCGCATCTGAACGAGACAGGCTGAGCCATGAAGCCGAGCAAAAGCGGCAGCGTGCCGCCGCGCTCAAGGAAGCCCAAGGCCTCCTTGACGCCCTTGATCTGGGCACTGGTCATTGTCGTGACCGGGCCCGTGTGGATCGTCGTGAAAGCCATAGCGTGGTTCTTCACGACGGGTGACGCGGCCCTTCACTGGCTGCAGATCAAGCTCCTGAACCTGAAGGCGCGGGCCGTGCGCGGATCGCGAGGCCTGCTGTGACCGATTTCTATCCCGAGGCCACGATGGGGCACGGGGTGCGCCAGCAGGTGGGGGCGCCCATAGCTCCCACCTGCACCACGCTCAACATTCCGGTTCCGCCGTCGGTGAACTGCATGTTTGCGAACAAGGCGGCCCGAGGCGGCAAGCCAGGCGGTCGGTTCAAGACCAAGGAATACAAGAACTGGATCGCGGAAGCCGGATGGTCGATCCGCGAGCAGATGACGGCCGAGGGGTGTGATCCTGTGCCCGGCCGCGTCCTCGTCGTCATCGGCGTGGAGCGCAAGAGCCTGCAGGCTGACATCGACAACCGCTGCAAGGCCGTCCTGGATCTGCTGGTGACGCAGAAGGTCATCGAGGACGACCGTTGGGTCACAGGCATTGCCCTGTCGTGGATGCCGCAGGGCACGCGCCGCACCGGAATGTGCCGGGTCGCGATCATGCCTGCCGTCCCCACCAGCATCACCTTCCACCCCTCGCCAGACGGCGCGACGGGGGGCTGGTTCATTGAAGCGCCGCAAGACGACACGGAGGTTTGAGACCAATGGCTATCAGCCTGAAAGAGCTGAAGACGACGCGGGGTCCGGCGCTTCCGCCGCGCCTTCTGATCTATGGCCCGCCCGGCAAGGGCAAGACGTCGCTGGCGTCGCAGTTCCCCGATCCGATCTTCATCGACGTGGAGCAGGGCATTCCGACGGACATTGCGGCGCCGAGCTTCGGCGAGATTGCGGGTTACGATGCGGTGATGGACAACCTGGGCCGCCTGGCCTCGGAAGAGCATGACTTCCGCACCGTCATCATCGATACCCTGGACCGGCTCGAGCCGATGGTCTGGGCCAAGGTCTGCGCTGACAATCAGTTCAAGTCGATCGAAGATCCCGGCTACGGCAAGGGCTATGTGCTGGCGGATCGCTACTGGTCCGATCTGCAGTCGGCCCTGAACTATCTGCGACGCGAGCGCGGCATGACAATCATCCTGATTGCGCATTCGACCGTGGAGCGTTTCGACAGCCCGACGACCGCCCCCTACAGCCGCTATGACATTCGCCTGCACAAGCGCGCTCTGGCGCTGTTCCAGGACGAGGTCGACGGCATCTTCTTCGTCAATGAAGACCCGACGCTGAAGACCGACGATGTGGGCTTCAACAAGAAGGTCACGCACGCCGAGGGCGGCGGCGTCCGCTGGATCTACACCGATGGGCGCCCGGCCTTCACCGCCAAGAACCGTTTCGGCACGCCGGACCGGATCATGTTCACCAAGGGCGAGGGCTATCGCCAGCTCGCGCCCTACCTGCCCACCCACAACAACCAGACGACCGCCGAGGCGGCGTAAGGAGGAACGACTATGGCTGCTTTGAACGACTTCAACCCCGACGCCGTGGCGGACGATCGTGAGATCATCCCTGCCGGCAACTACACCGCCCAGATCATCGAGTCCGACCTGGCGTCCACCAAGTCCGGCGGCACCATGCTGCGCCTGACGTGGGAGATTCTGGACGGCCCGTTGGCGCGACGCCGTGTCTGGGAAAACCTGAACATCGTGAACAGCAACCCCGACGCCCAGGCGATCGCCGAGCGCAGCCTGAAGCGCATCTGCAACGCGGTCGGCCACCAGGGCGTGCTGAACGACAGCCAACAGCTGCACTTCAAGCCGGTCGAGATCGCAGTCGCCATCCAGCCGCCCAAGGGCGAATACGGCGAGAGCAACACGGTCAAGGGCTACAAGCCCGCCGGCCAACCCGGCGCTGCCGCGCCCCAGCAGCAAGGCGTTGGCGCGCCTGCGGCCGGGACCGGCAACCGCCCCTGGAACTAGGTGACGGCTGACCTGACAGACGCCCGGCGGAAATAGTCTCACCCAAGACCGCCGGGCGTCCCTTCCAACACTGCTCTGACAAGAGCATCGCAGGAGCCCCTGACGATGAACGAACAACTGCGCCCTGTCGATGGGCCCGGTTGCGGTGCGCTGGCGATGGCCGTCATGCGCAAGCACCACCATGAACTGAATGCGCTCGGCAAGGCCGAGGACAGCATCATCGAGGCCATGCGCCTCTATCGCGAAAGCCAGGCTGTCGCTGCCCGGCTCGAGATCGCCCAGACCATCGGCGTGCTGAACGCCCTCCTGCACGGGGAGGCGGTGTGATGGGCTTTGTTCACGACGAAGATTTTGAAACGCCTGACTTCACCCCGCAGGACATCCGCGACTGCAAGGATGTCGAGCAACTGCGCGAATGGCTGAGTGAAGTCGAGGATGCGCGGGACGATATCAAGAGCCAGATCGACGCCGCCCAGGTCACAGGGCTGATCGACAATGACTGGCTGACGCGCTCTCGCGGCGCCTATGCCTTCGCCAGCATGGGGGCGAAGCGGGTCAAACGTCGCATGCGCGAGCTGGGCCATACGCCAGAACCCAAGGAAGAAGTGGCCGAACTGCGCCGCGTTCTGGATCAGCGCATCGAAGACCTGAACCGCGCGCGGTCGTCCAGCACCTTCGGCAAGTGCCTGCTGGCGGCGGTCAAAGAAGCCCTGCCTCAAGCTGCGGCTGACGCGATCATTCGCGAGGCCAGCGAGCGGGTCACGAAGCAGGGGGCGGTGTGATGACCCTCCGCTACGAAGACACCGTCGCCCCTGAGATCGCGCCCTGCGACGAGTGCGGCGCGTTGACCGACGAGCATTATGCCGAGTTCTGGGGCGCTGAGCGGATCTGCAAGGACTGCGGCGATCAGCGTCGCGAGGACGAAGGATTTGACCACACCGGGGAGGACGGCTGATGGCGCCCCTTCCTCAAACCACGCCGCCGACCATCGCCCGAATCTTCGCCTCGCTGGAGACGAAGCAGCGCCGTGACCTGCACCCGCGCCTGTCGGCCAGCCAGTTGGACGACTGCGAGCGCAAGCTTTGGGACGCCTTCCGTTGGTGCTTCCCGCCGGAGGTGTTCGACGGCCGCAAGCTGTCGATCTTTGAGACCGGCGAACTCTGGGAGGCGCGGCTGATCGAACGGCTGCGCGCCGCCGGTGTCCAGGTGCAGGAGGTCGATCCGGCGACCGGCGAGCAATGGCGCGTAACCTTCGCATCTGGCCACGGCTCGGGGCGGACGGACGGCAAGCTGCTGAACGTGCCGGAGGCGCCGAAGACCGAACACGTCTTTGAGGCGAAGTCCCATAATGACAAGAGCTTCAAGGGGCTTCTTAAGGACGGGGTTCAAAAGTCCAAGCCTGCGCACTACGCCCAGATGCAGGTCTATATGCACCTGCAGGGTCTGACCCGCGCCCTCTACCTTGCCGTCAACAAGAACGACGACAGCCTGTTCGCTGCACGGATCGAATACGACCCGGCAGAGGCGCTGCGGCTCATGTCCAAGGCCGAGCGCATCGTCACCTCCGACCGGCGCCCGCCGTGTTCCTGCCCGTCTTACTTCCTCAAGGCGGGCTACGGCTGCGCGGCGAACGAGGGGCAGATGCCGTCGCGCAACTGCCGGACCTGCATTCACGCAACTGCACACCTCGACGGCGACGCCCGCTGGTCGTGCGCGCGTCACGGCCGCGACCTGTGCCTGGACGAGCAGCGCGTCGGGTGCCCGCAGCACCTGTTCAACCCGGACATGATTCCCGGCGAGCAGATCGACTGCGACGAGGCGGCCGAGCGCGTGACCTATCGGCTGGGCGACGGCTCGGTCTGGGTGGATGGGGCGAGGGCGGCGTGATGGGAGCCTATTACAACGAGAACGATCCGAATGCAGCCGCATGGCTGCGTGAGTTGATCGCCCGCAACCTGATTGCGCCGGGCGACGTGGACGACAGGAGCATTGTCGATGTCCGTGCTGACGACCTGCGCGGATACGCGCAATGCCACTTCTTCGCCGGGATCGGCGTCTGGTCCTATGCCCTGCGTGGCGCCGGATGGCTTGACGACCGGCCGATCTGGACCGGCAGTTGTCCCTGCCAGCCGTTCAGCGCAGCCGGTCGCGGCGACGGGTTCGACGATCCGCGCCACCTGTGGCCCGACTTCTTCCGCCTCATCCGCGAGTGTCGCCCTGACACGCTTGCTGGCGAGCAGGTTGCGTCGAAGGACGGACTTGCTTGGTTCGACCTTGTTTCGTCTGACCTGGAAGGAAGCGGTTACGCCGTTGGGGCGGTTGATACCCCGGCTGCGGGCTTCGGCGCTCCGCACGTCCGGCAGCGCCTCTACTGGGTGGGCATCACCGACCACGCCTTCGGGCGGCCAGACATGGCCGGTCGGGACATCGGCGACGGGGAGAACGCCCGACGGGCGCAAGCTGCAGGTGACGCTCGCCCTAGTCGCCGATCAGGTGGATTGGTCTCGGCCCACCGAATTCGGGCAGGGGGCGCTCTCTCCCGTCACCATGACCATTCCGCCGTCGCTCATGACGCCGAGCCTATCCGCCTGGCTGACGACCACGGCGACCGGACGGGGCAAGCGGTCGGAGGCCTTTCAAGGGGCGATATTGGCGCCCACGGAAGTCCCGTTCGGCCCGGCCCGGTTAACGGCTTCTGGTCGGCTGCTGATTGGCTCAGCAGCCGAGATGGACGGTGGCGGCCAGCTGAACCCGGCACATTCCCGCTGGCTCATGGGTCTGCCGCCCGAGTGGGACGACTGCGCGGTTACGGCAATGGGCTCGTCGCGCCGCAGGCCCAGGCCTTCTGCGAAGTCTTGATGGAGGTCGCGGCATGACCTCCCTCCGCACCTATCAACAGAACGCCGTCGAATCCGTTCTCGATTACTGGCGCACGGGCGGCGGCAATCCGCTCGTGGACATGGCGACGGGTCTCGGCAAGTCAGTCACGATCGGCAGCCTGACCCGCGACCTGCTGACGACCTATCCCGACATGCGCGCGCTGATGCTCGTCCACGTCAAGGAACTGGTCGCGCAGAACGCTCAGGCCCTGCTTCGGCTGTGGCCGCAGGCGCCGGTCGGGATCTATTCGGCCGGGCTGGGTCGCCGGGATGTCAGCCAGCGCATCATTTTCGCCAGTATCCAGTCCGTCTATCGACGCGCCGCCGAGCTTGGGCCGTTCGATCTGGTCCTGATCGACGAGGCGCATCTGGTCCCGTCGGCCGGGGAGGGAATGTATCGTGCCCTGCTGGACAAGCTGCGCGAGATGCGGCCGGACCTGCGCGTCTGCGGCTTCACCGCCACGCCGTTCCGCATGGACAGCGGGCGGCTGGACGCGGGCGACGCGCGGCTGTTCGACGAGATCGTCTATTCCTACGGCATCGCCAAGGGGATCGACGACGGCTGGCTCTCGCCGCTTATCTCCAAGCGCGGCGCGACAGAGATCGACGTGTCCGGCGTCGCCAAGCGGGGCGGGGAGTTCGTCTCCGGCGCGCTGGAAGCCGCGGCGGACAATGACGCCATCACTCAGGCGGCCGTGTCAGAGATCATCGAATACGGCCAGACGCGCCGGTCATGGCTGGTGTTCTGCGCCGGGGTGAAGCACGCGCATCACGTCCGCGACGAATTCTGGCGACAGGGCGTGTCGTGCGAGGTCATCTCGGGCGATACCGACGCCGCGGACCGCGCCCGGTTTATCGACGACTTCCGGGCCGGACGGCTGCGCTGCCTCACGAACTGCAACGTCCTGACGACCGGGTTTGATGCTCCGGCAACTGACCTGATCGCCTTGCTGCGGCCCACGCTCTCGCCCGGCCTCTATGTGCAAATGATGGGGCGGGGCACGCGGCTGGCAGACAGCAAAACCGACTGTCTGGTGCTGGATTTCACCGGCACGGCGCGTCGCCTCGGTCCCGTCGACACGATCACGGTCGATCGACGACCCGGCAAGAAGGGCGCACCCGACGCGGCCAAGGTCACGGACCTCCGCGCCAAGGAGTGCCCGACCTGCAAGACGCTGGCGGCGCTCAACGCACGGACCTGCGCCGTCTGCGGCCATGAATGGTCGATGGACAGCATCAGGCACGAGGCCGAGGCCGATGACGTGGCGATCCTGTCGCGCGATCTGAAGAACAGGCCGCCGGAGGAGATCGCCGTCGTTACCTGGGCCGCCAAGCGGCACCAAAAGCAGGGTTCGCCGGACAGCGTGCGCGTCTCCTACTCGGCGGGGCTGATGTCCTACCCGGAGTGGGTGCTGTTCGAACATCGTGGCCCCGGACGCTTCCGCGCCGAGAAATGGTGGCGCGCTCACGGTGGCGCTGAGCCGGTCCCGGAGTGCGTCGCCGATGCGCTCGTGCGTTGGGCGGAGCTGACGCCGCCCGCCTTCATATCCATTCGGAAAAACGGAAAGTGGCACGACATCGTGGCCCGCCGTCATTCCGCTGATCAGGAGCAAGCGGCATGAGGCCGTCTTACGAACAACTCGAGGAGCGTCTGCGCTTCGCACATGCGCGCCTGGCGGAAATGTCCGGCGCTAATCTGACGGCTGACATCAAGGCGGCTGCGGGACTGTCGCGTCAGCAGGCGCGTGTGCTGGCGATACTCTACAGCTCGCCCGGCACCGTGTCTGTCGGTCTGATCTGGACCGAGACCATGCAGCAGAACAACGGCGACGGCCCGACGCTGGAAGCCGTCAAGGTGCGGGTCAGCCAGATCCGCAAATGCCTGCGTGATCTGGGCGTTTGTCCGTCGATCGTGAACGAATGGGGCTTCGGCTATCGGCTGACGGACGAGGCGCGCGGCTGGCTCGCTGAGCGTCTGGCGCGGAGGGCTGCAGCATGAACGTCTCGCAGATCGAAAGCAGCCTGCACGTTGTGCCGCTGGCGTCGCTGGAGCGGTTGTCGCTGGCCGTGAACAAGGAAATGACGGCGCGGCACCTGAGCAAGACGACGACCGACGCGCTCATCTCTGACATCGCCACCCGCTACGGCCTGACCTCGGCGCAGTTGAAGGGCGATCGTGGGCCTAACCCGATCTCGGTCGTTCGGGCCGCAGCCTACGACCTCGTTCATCGCGAGAGGCCGCACATGTCGCTGCCGATGATCGGTCGGGCCTTCGGCGGACGCGACCATTCGACCATCTTGCTGGGCATCCGAAAGCACCGGGACCGCATGGCCTGGGCCGAAATCCTGATCTGGCTGGGGAGCGACCAATGAGGCCGTTCAACGCGACCGTGCGCGGCGGTTATCAGGCCCGCGACGGGCAGTTCGTGCACTCGGTGGCGCCAGACAAAGGCGAGCCGGTGATGGTGCGCGGTGAAGTGGCGCTGCCAGAGGGCAAGCGCGTTCGGCTCGAGGGCCGTCAGATCGTGGAGGTGCAGTGATGACGATGCTGGAGAAGGCGGCGAGGGCGGCCGAAAATGCATACCACAACCCGACCGATGAACCGCTGTGGGAGCAAACCGCTCGCGCCGTCCTGATCGCGGTGCGTGAACCAAGCGAAACCCTGTCCAGAGCAGCCCAATCGACCGAGGGCTGGGAAGCCATGATCGACGCCATCCTGTCGGAGGGCGCGAAATGACCCCCTACCTGACGCTCGACGACATCAAGCGCGCCAGCCGCATCGCCGGCCAGCACCTGGACCAGACCGGCAAGGGGGCGCTGTTCGATGGCATCACCGCCGATGAGTGGCTGACGGTCTGCGCCATCATCGTCAATGAGGCGAACAAGGCTGCGGGCGACCGCATCGTGGCCGCGTGGACCGTGCCAGTGGGGGCGGAGGGATAGTGACGACCCCCTTTTCCATCGCCGCCCCTGACCTGATCGCCCTCGGCTACTCGCCCATCCCTCTGATCGCGCCTGACGCTCCGCACAAGGGGCGCGGCAAGGCGCCGGGAGACTGGCGCAGCGGGGCGTGGCAGGGGCTGTCGCGCTGGCAGCGCTTTCGCGACGGGCCTCCGTCCAGCTTTGAAATGAACCTGTGGCTCAAGGCGCCCAGCGCAAACGTCGGCATCGTCATGGGCACGCCTGCGGGCAGGGATGCCGAGGGCGAGCCTCTATTCGTCATCGGCATCGACTTTGATGCGGCGGACCCGGACGCACTGGACACCCTGTTGGGAGCTTCGCCGTTCTCGCCGATGGTCAAGCGTGGCCAGAAGGGCGAGACGCGACTATTCCGGGCGCGTAAGACGATCAAGACGGCGGTGTATGACGGGCCTGACGGACGCCTCATCGATCTGCTGGCGGGGTTCGACACGCGCCAGACTGTCGTGCCGCCGTCGGTGCATCCTGACACGGGCGCCGCTTATGTCTGGACCGCCGGCCCTGTTCCCGCCGAGCAACTTCCGGTCTTCACCGAGGACGATCTGGCCGTGCTGGAGGAGGCGCTGGAGACATGCGGATGGGAGCGCAACCGAACGCGCGCCGCAACGGACCGGCCACGCAAGCCCGCTCCGGCTGAGATCGACCCAGACGACCTGTGGTCCGAGGTCAAGGCGGCGGCTATGGGCAATCTGTCGGCATGGGTTCCGCACCTGGACCTCTACGGCCTGCGCAAGGCGCGTGGCGGGTATGAGTGCGTCGAGGCGTGGCGTCCATCCAGCACGGGGCGTCTCCTGGCGGATCGCAAGCTGAACCTCTCGATCCAGCCCGACGGCATCAAGGATTGGGGGTCGAACAATACCTATTCCAGCATCGATCTGGTCATGGCGGCGCGAAACTGCGACCAGCACGAGGCCACGGACTGGCTGCGTGAGCGTCTGGACTTGAAGGACGAGGGCGTGGTCATCGATCTGGCGGCCATGCTGGCGCGGTCTAAGCGCTCAGATATGGGCGGTTGGGATGACGACCTGCCGGAGCCGTTGCGGGCGGTGGCGCCGAAATATGGAAAAATCCCACATTTGGAGGCCCAGAAGCCCGCCGTTTCTGGGTTTGACGTCGGCGCCCAACTGTCCGCTCCTATCGGACAGTTGCCCAGCACCGAGTTCCCGGATCACCTGACCCGCGTTCCCGGTTTGGTGGGGAAGATCACGGACTGGATCTGCGACAGTTCGCGCAAGCCGCAGCGGGGCGGGGCGCTTCTGGCGGCCCTGACCCTCGTCGGCACGGCTGCCGGGCGGCGCTACGCAGGCCCTACACTGACCGGCACGCACCTGTATGGCCTGTTCCTGGCTCCGTCCGGCGCGGCCAAGGATCATCCGTTGAAGTGCTGCGGGCGCATCCTGCACGCCTCGACTATGGGCCAGCACTTCGGCCCGTCCGGCTTCATGTCCATGTCGGCCCTGATCAACCGACTGACGCGCCAGCCCCTCACTCTGACCTGCATCGACGAGTTTGGATCGTTCCTCGGCCGCATTAACGGCAAGCGGGCGTCGACGCACGAGAAGGCGATTACGGGGGTGCTGCGAACGGCGTGGGGCTCCAGCTTCGACACCATGGCGCCGCCGGAGTGGGCTGGACGGGTTGGGGAGCCGATTCACTCGCCGGCGCTCAGCCTTTACAGTGTCTCCACCCATCAGGAGTTCTTCGACAACCTGGAGGGCGGCGATGTCTACAACGGCTTCCTCAACCGCTTCCTGCTGGTCTCGACGCAGCGCAAGGTCGAGGAGCGAGAGCCCAGCGCGGACAAGATGGTGGTTCCGGAGAGCATAACGAAGGGGATGCTGGCCATTTATGGCGGCGGCAACCCTCTGGCGCGGGCGACCAGCCATTCCAGCCTGTCCGACGCGCCGGAGATCATCGTCCCATGGGAGGATGGGGTCGGGTCATCGGCCCACCGCGTCTATCAGGGCCTCGCCCAGGACGTGGAGCGGCGCGAGCATGAGGCGGCGTTTCTGGCGCGGACCGTGGAGATGGCGCAGAGATTGGCCGTCATCCGGGCCGTGGGCATCAATCCGGCCGCACCGTGCGTTACGGTCGAGGACATGGAGTGGGGCCGCCAGATCGCGTTGTGGTCGGCTGAGCGGATGATGACGGACGCCCAGGACTACATGGCCGAGACGCAGACCCAGCGTGACGCCATGCAGGTGCTGCGTCTGATCCGTGATCGGGGGCCGCTCAAGCACCGGGATCTGGCCCGCGCGCTCCAGCACAAGATGCGGCCGCGAGACCTGCAGGACACCATCAAGAGCCTGGAGGACGCCGGGCAGGTGGTGGTCTCTGAGGGAGATCGACCGCCCTCAGGCGGGCACAGGCCCAAGGTATACGCGGCGGCGTAGAAAAAGGCCCCGGCGATGAACCGGGGCCTTTGTTTATTCCTACGGTTTGGTCTGCGCGTCTCTGATGCTGGCTGAAATGGCCTGGAGAAGGGCGGCGTGGCCATCGAGGTGCCCGCTCAACTCCTGCATGACATTGGGGCTGATGCGGTATTCCTCGCCCCTTTCTGCCGCTGCCTTGATCCGCTGAACCGTCCGGTTCTGCCCTCGCTCGTCCAGCGGCCATCCCAGCAGGGCGGCGAGGGGCTGTTGCCATCGCTCGCCGTAGAGGGCTTTTCCTGCTGCGGCAAAGAGCTGGGCGTTGGTTGAGGTCATGTTGTCTCCTAGTATCCGGCCCAATTGCGCAGTTCGGTGAGGCTATCGAAGGATAGCGAGCGCTCCGTCCACGCGCCATTGCCGAGTTTGGCGACTTCAAGCACGTCCACCATGGTCCACTGATCCATGCCGCCGCCCCAGCGAGCCAGTCGGCCCCAGTCGTGACGGCGAGCCCATTGCAGGGCGCGATCACGCTGGCCCGGGGTCATGTTGTAGAACAGCGTGGTATCGGTTTCGGTCTCCTCGACCAGACGCTCAAAGGCTCCATCATCCATGTCGGTAGCGTCAAGGTCCGTGGCCAGGACTTCGGAAGGATGCACCCAGGCCCAAGAACCATTGCTGCGGCGGCAGAAGCGATAGCCGGCTTCGCGCAGGGTGGCGGGGTTCTTCATCTCGGTCTCTCCGTGGTTCTCGACCTCGGCCCTTGCCGTGGTCAGTGACGTATTTCTACGCCACCTCATCGCCCCCGTCAACCCCAGTTGGCGTATTTCTACGCAAGAGCGAGCGTCACAAGCGTCCGTGACACTCGACCCCTTTTTGATGACACTCGCCCATCGAGCGTCACGAGTGTCACCGAGTGTCATGTAGTGTTTGTGACGCTCGTTTTGCTCGTAACCACTCAAAACCAATACACTTTTCCATTTCTATTCACCGAGTGTCACTAGTGGGGGGGGTACCATGTTTTATTATCGTTTATCGATATGGAAGGGTATATACCTCCCTTACGTGACGCTCGCTCCGTGACGCTCGTTTCCAGTTACCCTGCCGTAACCACACTGCTGCATAGTCAGACCCGGTGTTGGCGCACCTCGACTACCCCGTCCGGCCCTCATTCGAGGCCGCGATGCAGAACGACGAACCACAGACCCGAAGGCCGCTACAGGCCTACGAGATCACCCAGCCCATCATCGTGCACAGTCGTGCGGACATCGCGTCCCTGCTGCGCGCCCATCGCATCGCTCGCAAGTGGACGTGCGAGGACCTGGATGCGATCGCGGGCTTCTCAGACCGATATGTGACCAAGCTGGAGAATGGGACCGGCACGACCGGCGGCCGTCGTCAGGGCGTTCACATCACCCCGCCCAGCACCAACGATGCAGACCGCGGCCAGGACTTCTCCGGTGTGGTCAAGACCAGCTTCTCGACAGAGCTGTGGCTGGAGGCTCTTGGCCTGCGTCTCGTCCTTGTGCCGGAACACATCGCCCAGGCCATCGGGGCCGTGCCGGCGCCGCAGAAGGTGGTTGCAGGGTGAGTGACGACGCCAATAGCCCTGAACTCGTCAATCGCGACGGCGAGACGATCCGCAAGGGGCGCATAAGCCCTGCGTTGCGGACGGCTATTGTACTGATCGTTACGGAAGGCCTCACGGTCGCCGATGCCGCCATTCGCACCGGATACAAGCCACATTCGCTGGCGCAGGCGCTCAAGAAGCCTCACGTCAAGGCGTTCAGGGCATCTGTCAAGAGCGCACACTTGCGCTCAGAAACAGACGCAGCCTACGCCGAGTTGTGCAAAATGGCGCGGTTCGCCTCGTCCGAGGACGTGCGGCTCAAGGCCATCAAGGTCCTGATCGACATCGACCAGCAGGCCAACGCGGCCATGCCGGAGCGAACGCACCAAACCATCCAGATCATCGCCAAGAACGTCAATCTTCCCGCCAATCTGGGTAACAACCAGATGTCAGGCGTCATAGAAGCCCAGCCTTTCCAACTGCCTAGCCTAAATCCATCCAACTCACAGTCAGTTGGACGCGATGAATCTGAGGAGGGCGACGATGAATAGCTCCCTAGTGGCCTCGGTTAATGGGCTCCTGTTTGCGGACGACGGATGGCTGAACCCGCATGGGTCGGTCGACGCTGGATCGGGCAACAAACATGCGGCTGCCAGGCCGGCGGGGCGGGGGAAAAATCCGCGAGGCGGCCGGACCCGTGGGGTGTCCGACGCGGATTTTCCGGCCCCCGAACGTCTTTTGAGAATTTTTCGCAACTGGAGAACCTTCGCATGACTGGCGTTCCCATTCCCCCCATCCACCCCGCCCTTGTCGAGGCCGTCATGACGAGCCCTGCCGGCCCTTTCATCGTCGACGCCGAGGCGACCACGATCGTCAACGCCGTGCTGGACCGTCTGCTCGAACTGACGCCCAGCCCGCGGGCGTTCGAAGAACTGACGCGCGTGAGGGAGGAGGCGGCATGACCTGGCTGTTTCGGACTGGCGGGTCGCTCTTGGCGCTATTCGGCGTCTTCAACATCATGCTGGCTGGATATGCGGTGGCGACGTCACATGAGGTCACCGACGGTCCAGCGGTTCTGATCTTGCTTGTGGGTGGCATGCTGGCCCTAGTCTTCGGCGCCTTGCACGCAGTGGCCAAGACCACGTTCAGTAGGGCCGACGGATGAACCGTCTCCGCGCCCTCTATCGCGAATGGCTGCTGGATCGCCGCGTTCACTGGATCGTCCGGGAGACGCGACGCCTGCAGGCCGCCCGACTGCGCCCGTCGCGGTTCGTCCTGATGTCGGGCAACTATGTGCTGTGGCTGGCCAGCATTGAGCGCTCGTTGCGCGAACTGGACGACGAGATGAAGGCGCTGTGCGGCGACGATGACGAGGAGGGCGCGCCGGAAGGCGTGACGGTACATTGAGCGTCCGCCGCCCGACCGTCCGCGGAGCATTGCCGCACAAGCTGCCCGTGAAAACCGAAGAGGATCGGCTGCGCGAGGAACTGGCTCGCAAGGCGCGCGAGGCTGAGAAGCGGGAGACCGGCCAATGAGCGTCCGTGCGTTGGATGGCGACGGCATGGCGGGGAGTGTTCGAACCATGGCGCACCCCTGCAAATCTGCGAATACGACTGTCATCGACATGCTGGTGGACAGCGTGCTTGCGCGCTTCCCGCGGATCATGTCGCGGCTGCGTGAGGCTGACAGTGGTCTCGAGGTTTCGGGCGACGGCGGGACGTCGATCTGATGACCGAAGCCAAGAAGCTCAACTGGTCAATGGTGGGGGTGATCATCGCCCTGATCATGCAGGCGGCGGCTCTGATCTTCTGGGGTGGCGGGCTGAACCAGCGCGTCTCTGCCTTGGAGAAGGTGGTCGCCCCATTGAGCGACGGCACTTTGGCCCGGCTGGATGAGCGAACCAAGGCCATGAAGGAACAACTGGACCGCATTGAAAGGGAGGGCCGCTGAGTGAGCGACTTCCGCGACCTATACATCTTCGCCAGCGCACAAGACGCTGAGCATCGCTTCCCGCGTCGTGATCGCCCCACCGAGGCCTTGGTCACGGACGCGAGATCCCTGAACAGCATGCCAGAGATCATCTACGGCTTTCGCCTCCGCCACGCCTATCTCTATGCGCCGGTGAACGAGAATGCCCTGCTGACCATCAAGAGCCGACAACACCGCACGGCCGAGGAATCTCGCCTTTACGACTTCGACGACGAGAAGCCGTCTTTGCCGGTGGCCCCCGCATGACCCTCGACCGCGCAACCTTCTTCGCCTTCGCCCGTCGCGCTCCGTTCGGCAATCGCCTGACGCAGGAGCAGGTTGACGGCTGCGAAGCGATCCTGAACGCCTGGACCGGCGACGACGACCGTCAACTGGCCTATGTGCTGGCGACCGCCTTCCACGAAACCGCCGGAACCATGGCGCCGGTCCGCGAGGGATCGACGCCCAGCCGCCGCCTTACGGATACGCAGGCTCGTCGCGTGGTGGCGAAATACCGCTACGGCAAGCCTGATCCTGAGACCGGCCACGTCTATTACGGGCGCGGGCTGCCGCAACTGACGTGGCGCCGCAACTACGAGAAGATGGGCCGGAAGCTGGGCCTGGATCTGGTGAACGGGCCGGACGTCGCGCTGGGACTGGGCGTCTCCTCGCGCATCCTGATCGCCGGCATGGTCGACGGCGACTTCACGGGCAAGAAGTTGTCCGACTACTTCACGGCTGAGAAGGAAGACCCCGAGGGCGCTCGTCGCATCGTCAACGGCACCGACAAGGCGTCGCTGATCGCGGGGTATTACAAGAACTTCCTAGACAGTCTGAAGGCGGGGCGTGAGAAGGCGAATCAACCCGATCGCATTCTTGCTGAACTTGCGCCCGGGATTCCGGTTGAGCCATCGGCCATCCGTACCGACGGGCCGGACCTGACCAAGGACAAGACCGCCATCGGCGGCGTGCTGGCCGGCCTCGGCGGTCTCGGCGGCGCGGCTGCTGTCCTGCGGCCTGTGCTGGAAGGCATCGCCTCGCCGTGGGCCTTCGCCGCGTTCGCTCTGGTTCTGGTCGCCGCCTTCCTGGTGCTGACCGGGCGGGTGCAGATCAAGGGGAGGGCGGGGGCTTGAAGCCGACCGAATACCGCACGACCCGCGACATCATCATTCCGGCTGGGACACGCTTGATTCACCTGAACGGACGTCTCGTCTTCGGCAGTTCAGAGGTGGAGTCGGGTGTGCAGTTCGGCGTTTCGGCAGGTCTTGATACCTGCACCGACAAAGGCTTGATCCACGAGGCCCAGAAATGAGCGCCTTGCTGGACCAGCTAAAGCTCGTCGCAGCGCTGCTAGCCATCGCCGCCTTGCTCTACGCCGCCTTCCGCCTGTTCGGTCTCAAGGGGATGCTGTCCGCCATCGCCGGCCTTGGCCTGCTGCTGATCTATCGCAAGGGCCGGAACGACGGCTCCACTCATCAAATCGAAAAGGAGCGGACCGATGCGGATTCCGCTGTTCGCGAAAGCGTGCAGGCGCGCCATGACGCCGCTCGCCGCGATGCTGACCCTGAGCGCCTGCGCGACGACGACGGGTTCAAGCGCCGCGCCTGAGCCAATCGCTGGGGCTGAAACATTCTGTCGCGTCGCCCAGCCGATCCTGTGGGCTGACGCCGATACCGACGAAACCATCCGACAGGTGAAAGCGCACAACGCCGTCTGGAAGCAGCTGTGCCAGGAGGGCCGATGAGCCTGCAATTTCAGCCGGACGAGACGGCGACCTCCGCGCTTCTGCACTACTGCCAGTCCGATGCGCAGCGGCGCGTCGTGCAGGCGGTCATCGACTTCGGCGGCGTCCGCGCCGGGGCATTGGGGATAGGCCAGGGACGGACCGGATTTCAGAAGACGCTGGCTCGCGTGAAGGCGCACGCCGCCGCGCAGGGCTACGCGCCGGACCACAGCCTCAAGCATCCGGTCCCGACGCCCTTCGTCGCCAAGGGGCACTCGACCCTCTACGACGGCGACGGCAATGTCCGGCTGCAATGGGTCAAGACCAAGCTGGACGACGAGCTTCGCAGCGAGGCGATCCGCGAGGCCTTTGAGGCCATGGCGGAGGAACTGCCGCGTCTGGAGCCGACGCCCGCGCCGGAGACGGGCCTGCCGCACCTGTGCAATCTCTACACCCTGACCGACTGCCACGTCGGAATGCTGGCGTGGCGCAAGGAGGGCGGCGCGGATTGGGATCTTGGCATCGCCGAGCGCACGCTGACCGAGTGCTTCCGTCAGATGATCGAACGCAGCCCGGACGCCGAGACCTGCGTCGTCAACCAGCTAGGCGACTTCCTGCACAGCGATGGGCTGCTGCCAGTGACCCCGACGTCGGGGCATATCCTCGATCAGGACGGCCGCTTCTCCAAGATGGTGTCCGCGGCGATCCGCATCCTTCGGCGCATCGTCGACATGGCGCTGGCTAAGCACCAGACCGTGTTCGTGGTTATGGCCGAGGGCAACCACGATCTGGCGTCCAGCGTCTGGCTACGCCTGATGTTCGCCGCGCTCTACGAGAACGAGCCGCGCGTGAAGGTCATAGACAGCGAACTGCCCTATTACGTGCACATCCACGGCGAGACCATGCTGGCCTTCCATCATGGCCACCTGAAGAAGAACGACCAGCTGCCTCTGCTCTTCGCCGCGCAGTACCCGCGCGAATGGGGCTCCACCACGAAGCGCTATGCCCATTGCGGCCACCGCCACCACGAGGAGGTGAAGGAGCATTCAGGCATGAAGGTTGTGCAGCACTCGACCCTGGCGGCGCGCGATGCCTACGCAGCCCGCGGCGGTTGGATGAGCGAAAGGCAGGCGACGGCCTACACCTACCACGCACAGTGGGGTCAGGTGGGCAGTGTCACGGTCACGCCGGAGATGGTGGGGTGAGCACTGTCGTCTATCGCGACGGGATATTGGCTGCTGACAGCCGGGCCTATGGCGGTCACGGCCAGGATTCGCCCGGTGAGAAGCGCAAGATTCATCGACTGAGCGACGGAACCGTCGTTGGCATTACAAGCGGCGTGCTTGGAATGGGTGAGCGGTTCGCCGCTTGGCTTGACGCTGGTGGTGACCCGTTCACTTGGACCGGCAGCGACCCCGATCTTCGGGCCATCATCATCAAGCCTGGCGGGGAAATGTTTCTTGCTGACGACGGTCTGTACTTCTCCGGGCCGATACGTTGCGACCATTACGCCATCGGCTCCGGCGCGTCCTATGCGATGGGCGCTATGGCGATGGGTGCGAGCGCGGTGCAGGCTGTCCACGTAGCGATCGCTCATGACTGTCATTCCGGCGGCCGCGTGCGAGCAATCTCCGTGCGTTGAGCGAGTCCGAACCTCGGCCAATCTCGCGGCATGATCCGCACCTCGATCATCGCTGCTGCTTTCGCGCTCGCCGCGCCATCGGCTGCTCTGGTCGAGCGTCCGCCTGAGGCCTACCTGACGGCGCCGGACGCTCCGGTGACGATCCTATTCGTTGACCCCACAACGGTTCATGATGTTTGCAGCGCCGCCGCGTCCATTCCAGACGGCTTCATCGCCATGGCGTGCACCCGCGATGACCTACGCATCCAGTTGATGCCGGACCCCTGCCTTTTCCCCGACGAATTCTACGCCAGCCTCCAGTGCCACGAGAACGCGCATCTGACGCGGGCCGGATTGCCGGGCTGGCGGCACTAGCCCGTGCGTTGAGGGAATAGCGCCACACGCCACCCTCGGCGCATGGCCCGCAAGCCCCCTCCCGCACCCCCAAAAGAGCCGATCGTCTTTGAGCCGGACGGGCAGATTCTGTCCGCCTTCCTGCTTTCGGACGGCGACTTCGACATCATTCAGGGGCCCATCGGTTCGGGCAAGACGGACTGCGCGATCATGCGCCTGTTCCGGCACGCGAGCAGCCAGCCGGTTCAGCGAGACAAGATTCGGCGAAGCCGCTTCGCTATCGTTCGTTCGACCTTCCCCGAGTTGAAAACGACCACCATACCATCCTTCTGCAACCTATTCCCTGAGGGGCGGGAGGAGGACGGCGGTTTCGGCGAAATGTCGTGGTCGCCGCCGTTCACCTATCACATGCGTTACGGCGACATCGAAGCCGACTTCATCTTCCTGGCGCTGGACAAGGAGGAGGATGCGAAGAAGCTCAGGTCGCTCCAACTCACAGGCATCTACTTCAACGAGATGCAGTACATCACCCTGCACCTCGTCACTGAGGGGCTGTCGCGCTGCGGCCGTTATCCGTCGGTCAAGCAGGGCGGGTGTAAGTGGGCCGGCGGCATCGCGGACATGAACGCGCCCGAGAGCCTGCACTGGGCGCCGATCATGTTCGGCAAGGCGCCGGTGCCGGACCACTTCACGCCCGATGATGTTCAGAAGCACAAGCGGCCGCCGGGCTGGAACCTGTTCGTTCAGCCCCCGGCGCTGCTGGTCATGGACGACGAGATGCGCGCCTATGGGATGGAGGCGCTAAACCCAGGTGACGAGGTAGAATACTGCGTCAACCCCGGCGCGGAGAACCTGCGCTGGCTGAGGCCGGATTACTACGCCAAAAAGATCTACGGCGTGGGGCGCCAGTGGATCGACGCGAACTGCCGGAACATCGCCGCATCGATCATGAAGGGCAAGGCAGTGCACCCGCTGTTCCGCTCGGCAAACGAGCGCAACAGCCATGTCGCCGCCAGCCCGCTCAAGTTCAATCCCGAACTGGATCTATACTGCGGCCTCGACTTCGGCCTGACTCCCGCCGCCGTCTTTGGACAGACGGTGCGCGGCCGCATCTTCGTGCTGGCGGAACTCTACGCCGAGGATGTGGGCGCCGTGACCTTCGCGCCCTTCGTGAAGGCGGAGATTCTGAAGCGGTTTCCGGGGCTGGACCCCAGCCGCGTGAAGTTCTTCGGCGACCCCGGCGGCAACATACGGGGGCAGGCTGAGGAGAAGACAGCGTTCGACATCTTCCGGCAGAACGGAATGCCGGTGATGGTCGCGCCGGGAGCCAACCGCTTCTCTGGACGCGGCGGGCGCAAGGAGGTCATCGACAATGTGCTGACGCGTCAGGTCGATGGCTATCAGGCTTTCCTGCTGGACCCGTCGTGCAGAATGCTCGAGCAGGGTCTGGGTGGCGGCTACCAGTTCAAGGTGACGAACACCTCGGCGGGCAAGTTCACGTCGGGCGACATCGTGAAGAACCAATACAGCCACCCCTGCGAGGCGCTCGGCTACATGGCTCTCGGCATGGGGGAGGGCGGCAACCTCCTCTTCGGCGTACAGCGCGAGCGCAAGCCGGTGGAGACGAAGGTGAGGGCGCGCGTCTTTGACCGCGGCCCGCGCACCAGCGTCTTTCGGAGGCGCGCATGACCGAGGGTGAGGTTCCTGCCGGTTGCCCCGGCGCCTGGTATGTCGCCTTCTTCGACGGGGAGAGGCCGCATTGGTGGTGGCGCCTATGTAAGCCCGGTTTCCGGCATGTGGCAGCCTTTGGATATTGTGCGGAGCAAGCGGTGTGGCTGCTCTATGACGTCACCCTCAAGCGCACCTTCATCCACGCCCTCACGTCCGACCAGATGGACGCTTGGGTCGATGGGCTGCCGGAGAACCGCACCATCCTTCACCTGCAGTCTGGCGCGGCTGAGCCAGCCAGCCGCATTGGGTTCTGGTGCACGATCGCGGTGGCGCACCTGCTGGGCGTTCGTTCCCGTGCGTTGAGGCCGGAGGCTCTATGCCGTGACCTGCTGGCTCTAGGCGCGCGTCATGCGTTTTCGAGCGAGCAGGCATGAGAAGCCCGAAGGCCCCCCAGGAAGATCCAGCCGTCGTCGCAGCCCGCGAGCGCGAGGAGCGCCGCGCCGAGAATGCGCGCACGGAGGAAACCCAAGCTTTGCTGCTGGGCGCCACACAGCGCCGCCTGCGCCGATTCGGTCGTATCGGGTCGGGTGGCTCCGTCCCGATCTACGGCGGGGGCTCGTCTGGCGGCAGCATTATAGGCGGCGGGCAGGGCGGGGGCAGGATTCCTGGCGGCGGCGTGTCGATCGGCGGCGGTGGCGGCTTTGGCGGAGGGGGCTTCGATCCGATTCGTGATCAAGTCGTGCTCTACTGATGGACGACGACAAGAAGCTTCTGCGTCGGATTGATGCGGCGCGTACCGATCGCGACCGACATCAGTATTGGCTGAACGAGACGCTGCGTCTGGCGGCCCCGACCTATCGCCGCATCGGTGGATCGTCTGAGCCGCAAAGCCGCATTGAGGAGGAGGACGACCAGTTCGACAATGAGTTGGAACTGGTCGGGGAAGACTTCGCCTCGGACATGATTTCAACCTTCACCCCGCAGCACGAGCGATGGGTGACGTTTGAGCCTGCCGAGGATCTGACTGAGGGGCAGCGTCGCGAGATCGCCCCCCAGTTGCAGGCCATCGGTGATCGCATCTTCGCGGAAATCGAGAGGTCGAACTACTACGACGCCGCTCAGGAGACGTTCCTGATGTGGGGCGTGTCGCAGATGGCGATTGCGATCAGCGACATGGGTCCGCTGAATCCGATCCACTTCCAGCCCATCGAAATCCCCGACCTGCTGGTTGAGCGCGGCCCGGACGGCAACACGACCGGCAAGTGGCGGGAGATGGAACTGACGCCGCTGGAGCAGCACTGGCTGTGGGGCGAGCGCTATCCGGCCCTCTTCCCGATGCCGCCGCAAGGCAAGCAGAACCGCAAAGAGAAGGTGATCGAGGGCTGTGACCGGGACTGGTCCGTGCCTGGCGAGGAGCGCTGGAACTACCGCATCATCGTGAACCGCAAGGTGCGCTTGACGCTCAAGTTCAACGGCGCCGGCTCTGCGCCGATCATCGCCTGTCCATTCCGCCGCCAGTCCGACAGCGCCTGGGGGCCGGGTCCGTTTAAGAAGGCGACGCCCCGCGCGCGTGTTCTAGACGAGCTGGGCTATCTGAATCTGAAGGCCATGAACCGCGCCGTCGATCCGCCGTTCTCCTACGAGGAAGACGGGTTGGCGAACTATCAGGGCGGCATGGAGCCAGGGCAGGGATATGCCCGTGCGCCGCAGTCAAAGGCACCCGAGGCCTTCCTGCCGGAAACGCGCTTTGACGCCTCGTTCTTCCAGGTCGAGGAGATGCGCAAGGCCATCAAGCGGGCGGCCTATCAGGATCGTCCGGAGCAATCCGGCGACACGCCCCCGACGCTCGGTCAGTGGATGGACGAGAAGGCGTGGAACACGCGGCGCAAGGAACTGCCGCGCGACCGCTGCGTGCGGGAATGGGTGCTGCCCATCATCGAGCGCGTGGCGTGGATTCTGGCCCAGCGCGGGGAACTGCCGGAGGTGCGTCTGAAGGGCGGCCGCTTGATCAACGTGCGTCCGATCAGCCCCCTGTCTAAAGCGAAGGATCTCGAGGATATCTCGATCACGGGCCAGGTGCTGTCGCTGGCGTCCAACATCGGCGCTGCGTTGCAGGTCGGCATCCCAGTAGACGCCAAGGCGACGATGGAAAACGTGATCGCGACCGCCAAGGAGCGGCACATTGTTCTGTTAAGCGAAGAGCAGATCGCCGCCGCCGAAATGGCGGCCCTCGCCAAGAATGGCGTAGACGACGCGGGCGCCGCGATGAGCTTGCAGGGGCAGGGCGTTGTCTAGGGCGCCGCGTAAATTCTCTGACCTGCGCGGCCGCGAGACGGCGCCTTCGCACGACCCCGACGAAGACACGATTGAACGCGTGATCGCCCGGCTGGCGCGAACGCACGACGGGCTTCTGCTGGCCGCATGGCTGCGTGACGAGGCGCAGCGGCCGTTGCATGTAGGCGCCACTGATGCCCAGCTTCGAGAGGCCGAGGGCGCTCGCAGGCTGGCTGACCGCATCCTCGAAATGGCGACCACGACCGTGCGTTGAGAGCATGGGGCGACGGACGCACCGTCCGCCCATGACGGAACAAACCGCCGAACCTGAAACCCCCGAAGCCGCCGCTCCCACGACGGCCGTCCCGGTTACGCCTGATGCGAGCCTGATGGCTCCGGCAGCGCCTGCTGAACCTGCCGCGCCGGTCCGGCCTGATGGCATCCCGGATGCTTACTGGGACGACGCTGCGGGCGTGAAGCCCGAGGCCTATGCGCGTCTGGCCGAGCTGGAGGCCGCTGATACCGCTCGACGTGAAGGCGTGCCGGAGAGCGCTGAGGCCTACAAGCTGGAGCCCGACGAGCCTGTGCTGGGCGCTGACGGCAAGCCGGTGACGTTCGACGCGGATGATCCGCTGGCGAAGGCCATTCTCCCCGCCCTGCACGAGGCGGGCCTGCCCCAAGCCGCTGTTTCCAAGATTCTCCGCGCCTATGCCGCGAACGAGGTCGAGGCGGTGAAGGCCGCTCAGGCCGAAACAGCGGCTTACGTCTCCGCCGAGCAGGCCAAGCTCGGGTCCAATCACGCAGCCCGCACGTCCGCCCTGCATGGGCAGGTCATCGCCGCCATCGGTCAGGACGCAGCCGAGGCGCTGCGTTCGAAGATGACGGACGCCGCTGCGGTCATCGCTCTTGAGACGCTGGTCTCGAAACTCCAGGGGCCCGCCATCGGCGCGGTTCCTTTGAAGCCCCCGGCCACGCCGGACCTCGCAACTCGAATGTACGGCTAACTAGGGGAACCCTGAAACATGGCCACCATCGGTAACTCCTTTCTGAACCTGATCGACGCTAACCGCTCGACGCCTGAGGGCGCTGTGCTGGAGGTTCTGGCGCAGACCAACCCTGTGCTGGATGATGCTTGGGTCATCCCCTGTAACAACGGCAACAAGCATCGCCATTCGATCCGCACGGGTCTGCCGTCGGTCTCGTGGGGCGCACTGTACCAGGGCGTGCCGCAGTCGAAGGGCCACACTCAGTCTGTCGAGGACACGACCGGCTGGCTGGAGCAGATGTCGTCTGTCGACGAGCGCATGCTTGAAGTCGAGGCGGCGAAGGTCAACCAGCTCCGGCTGAATGAGGCCAGCGGCGTGCTAGAGGCCATGTCTCAGGAGGCTGCCGCGGGCATCTTCTACCATGACACCGCCACCACGCCCGAGAAGTTCAAGGGCCTTGGCGCACGCTACAACTCCCTGGCCAACAAGAACGTCATTTCGGCTGGCGGATCTGGATCGGATAATACCTCGATCTGGTTTGTCACCTGGGGCGATCGCTTCACTTCGCTGATCCACCCGGCCGACGCGCCTGGCGGCCTGCAGCGCAAAGACAACGGTCGCCAGCGCGTCACTGATGCGGCGGGCAACCCGTACTATGTTCTGGAGGAATCCTTCCGCTGGCACCTGGGCCTGTCGGTCGGCGACTGGCGCTACAACGTCCGCATCCCGAACATCGACGTTTCGGAGATGCAGGCGGGCAACGTTGATCTCTACAAGTTCCTGCGCAAGGGATACTACGCCCTCCAGTCCCGTCGTGTGGCGCGCCCCGGCGCGAACCTGCCGGACGGCGAGGCCGCGCCACGCCAGGCTATCTACTGCAACCGCGACGTGCTGGAGGCCCTGGAGGCACTGGCCCAGAACGCGGGCGCCTCGGACAACTTCGTCCGCCTGACCCCGATGGAAATCGCTGGTCAGGAGGTCATGACCTATCGCGGCATTCCGATCCGCGAGACGGACGCCCTGCTGAACACCGAAGCCGCTGTCGCCTAAGGAGGGCCGAGCATGATCTTCGATCGCACCACTCAATACTCGAACGGGCAGGCGGTCACGGCGACCGCCGCCTCCACCAACGTCATCGACCACCTTGCGGCTGGCATTCCCTACGGAAGTTCGACCCCGGTTGCTCGCGACCTGGGCGTGGGCCCGGAGGTTCCGCTGCTGGTGCAGGTGACGGAGACCTTCACCGGCGCCACCTCGGTTCAGGTCAGCTACCAGACCAGCGATGCTTCGAACTTTGCGTCGCCTGAGACGGTCGTCTCGACCGCTGCGGTTCCTGTCGCGGACCTGAAGGCGGGCTATCAGTTCGCCATCGCCCAGATCCCGTTCAAGGCGCGTAAGCGCTATTCTCGCCTGAACTTCACTGTCGACGGCACAGCCACCGCGGGCAAGATCACCGCCGGCATTGTCGCGGCCGTCCAGCAGAACCCGGTGGGCTGATATGGCTGAGTATATCGCAGAGAAGCGTCTGGCTCTGGCTGGCGGCATCGTGGAGGAAGGCGGTGCCTTTAAATCAGATGCCGTCCCCGGTCAGCATTGGCTTCCTCAAGACAGGGAGGCCAAGGCTGCGGTTAAGGCGCGTGATGCCGCCAAGGCTGAGGCAGTCGCCCATTCGAAATCCGAGGCGGAGAAGTCGGATTCGCGTATCGCTGAGCTGGAGGCCAAGCTGGCTGAAGCTGAGGACCTGGCCAAACTTCGTGATGAAGAGATCGCCGCCCTGACTGAAGACGTGGCGAGCGGCCTGCAGGAGATTTCCCGCCAGGCTGCCGAGATCGAAGCGCTGACCGCCTCTATCGCCAAGTTCGACGGCGATAGTGACGGCAAGCCGGGTAGTTTTAAGCCCAAGTCCGAATAAGCACGCCTCTCCCTCCGAACAACCCAGCCCCCGTCGAAAGGCGGGGGTTCTTCTTTGCCCGTGCGTTGGCCCCGCTTACCCGGCCGCCATCATGCGGCCATGCCCACATACGCCGCCCCGATTGAAGTCGTTCAGGCCGCTCTTCATCGCATCGGCGAGGACGAGATTACGGGGCTGGATGAGGACTCGTCCGCCGCCCGCGTCGCGGCGTCGAACTATGAGGGCATCGTGCGGGCCGTATTCGCGCGTCATGCCTGGACCTTCGCCAAGCGCACATTGAACCTGACGTATCAGGGCGAGGTCGATCTAGGCCAGTGGCGGCACGCCTATGTCTGGCCCGCCGAGGTGGTCAACATTCGCTTCGTATCGGTCTGCGGGCGTCGTCTGCGTTCGGGCGATTACTCCATTGAGGGCGACCGCATTCTGACGCGGCACAAGGAGGACTTGCAGGTCGTCGCCACGGTCCGTCCGATTGAGGGCGCGTGGCCTGCGGATTTGGCCGAGGCCGTCGTCGTGCGGCTGCAGGCCCTGTTCCTCGAGGCCCTGTGCGACAAGCCTCAGGATGCGCGCCTGCTGAAGCGGGACGCGGATCAACTGCTGCGCGAGGCCATCGTGCGCGATGGCCGACAGGAGCCGGGGCAGCAGATCGACTTTGCGCCGCTTGCTGAAGTCTGGCGTGGCGGGCCGGCGTCCCGGAAGGCGTTGCGTGGCTAGGTCGTTCCCCTTTCAAACCAGCCTCGCAGCGGGGGAACTGTCCGAAGAGTTCCTGATGCGGACCGACCTGCAGGCTCGCAACGAGGGCGCCCGGCGTTTCCGCAACGCGCTCCTGCTAGCCGGCGGGGGCTTTCGGCGTCGGTGGGGGACGGTGGACCTTGCCGGCCTGTCTGGCATCTCTCGTCTCGAGACATACGGCATTGGCGATGGAGATGAGCGCCTCCTTGTGTTTGGCGGAGGCCAGTTCCAGGTCCGCAACCTCGACGGTTCGCTGGTGCAAAGCCTGACATCTGGCGTTCCGTGGGGCGTGATTCACCTCAATTCGATGCAGGTCGCCATCGAGGACGGCAAGATCATCGTCACCTCAAACAGCTTTGCCCCGCATCTTCTGAGTCTCAACGCTGGGACATGGAGCATCGCGCCGCTCTCGTTTTCGGACGGACTGAACGGTGCGAAGCTGCAGCCCTACTGGCGCTTTGTTGAGCGTGGCGTCAGCCTGACACCTTCGGGATATTCCGGATCGGTGAGCCTGACAACGAGCGCGGCGTTCTTCACGGCGCAGCATGTCGGCTCCAGAATTCGGTATACCGGCGTCGAAATACAGATCACCGCAGTTACCAATGCAACCAGTGCGACTGGAACGGTCATTGGGTCGCTGAAGCCGACGCTGACGTTGACCGTCGGATCGACGGCGGGGTTCTCAATCGGGCAGGAGGTCCAGGGCAAGGACACGCAGATCCGTGGGGTGGTCTCTGCGGTGAGCGGCAGCACGCTCACGGTGCAAATGCTGGACGGGTTCACGCCGTTTGACACTGCGGAGAAGCTCGTTGGACCGACGGCGGAGACGTCCATCTCAGCCGTCGGCACCGCTGCCACGCCGGCCGCGACGACTGACTGGGATGAAGCGCTGATTTCCGCAGCGCGCGGCTACCCTGGCGCGTGTGCGCTGCACCGGAACCGGCTGCTGCTGGGTGATTTTCCCTCAGCACAAAACGTCATGGCGGCCAGCGCGACGGGTGATATCCAGGACTTCAGCACGGGGACCGGGCTGGAGACTGACGCCATCATCGAGCGTGTCGGACGAGAGACCAGCCTGGGTCTTCGTCACTTCGGGTCGACCGAGCAACTTCTGATGTTTACGGAGGCCGGCCCCTACTATGTGCCGGAACAGGTTGCGGCGCCTCTATCACCGTCGAACTTCGAACTGCTGAAAATCGGTCCTGAGGCGGCGGCCGCACCGCAGCCGCTGCTCGTGTCGGAAGGCATGGCGTTCATTGAGCGTGATAGCGGCCGGCTCATGATCTGCATTCCCACCGGCAATGTACGCCGTTCATGGGAGATTGCGGACCTGTCTGAACTCGCGTTCCACCTGATGGGCGAGCCGGTTGAAATAGAGTTGGTTTCGGCCGGGACGGAGAGCGATCGCCTAGTGACCCTGTTGCGGAGCGACGGTCAGATTGCCCCCCTTAGCTATCGTCGCAGCGCCCAGTTTTCGGGATGGGGCCTATGGACAACGACGGGAGCGTGGAAGTCGCTTGTTGTCGCGGGCGGGTTCCTGTTCGTCGTGTCCGCGCGCATTGTTAATGGCAGCCCAGTCTATCGACTGGAGCGCTTTGATCCATCGGCTTGGGCTGATGATATGGTCAGCCTTTCGTCTCCTACGACGGCCGTTCCGCTCTACGCAAATCGAACGGTGGGGGTTTGGAGCGGGCCATCCAAGATCGGCGAGTTTCCGGTTAATGCGTCTGGCGTGATCCAGGGGCTGGATGAGTCCGTGGGCCCTGTTCAAGTGGGTCTCGATTTCCCCGTCACCGTCGAGACCATGCCCCCAGTTGATCAGCAGCGCGGCCTGCGTCCGATGATGAAGATCACGCGCGCTGACATCGATGCGGTCGAGAGCGTCGGGTTCAAGGTCGAGGGACGCGATCCTTCCGGCTGGTCCGGCGCCACGGTCGCAGGCGCAGTGACCCCGACAACAGGCGTGCGTCGTTTCCGTCCGCTGGGGCGGCGAAAGTACCCGACCATCACCATTACGCAGGACGTCGGAGGTCCGCTGGAAATCCGATCGATCACCATGGAGGTCACGAGCTGATGGCCAGCGAAGCTGCAAGCATCGGTTCGACGGTTCTAAGCGCCGGCTCATCCATCATGGGCGGTCGCGCTCGTTCGAGAGAACTCAAGGGCGAGGCTGTGATGCTGGAGGCCCAGGCCAAAGGCGTGGACATTCAGGCGAAACAGGCCAGTGAACGCCGGCGCGAGGATCTGCGCGCTGCTCTATCGGCCTATACGGCGCAGCGAGCGGCGCGCGGCCTTAGCCTTGATACGCCTTCGGGCATCGCCATCGAGAACGAACTACGGCGCCAGGCGGTTCGCGATGAGTCTGTGGAGCGGCTGGGTTACACGAACCAGGCGGGGGCCCTTCGCATGAGCGCAGCGGCCAAACGGCGCGGCGGATCGCTGGCGAACTCGATGGGGTGGCTGAACGCCGCCAGCACCATCATGAGCAACGCCTCTGATTTGGCCTCGGCGGGGCGCAGGTAATGGCGACCGGCGCAAATCTTCAGCCAGGACGCGGCATCCAGGTCTCGAACATTACGCCCCAGGTCAGTCTGCGCACGGGCGAGGCTGAGGCGTGGGATCAGGCTGAACGGACCTTTGATCGTCTGTACGATGCCGCCAAGCCGAACCTGCTACGCCGCGCGCAGGAGCGGGGCATGGTCGAAGGCGTTGAGATCGCCGAGGGAACGCGGGAATACCGTGCACCCCGCTTTGCCTTTGGCGACGTGGCGCAGGCCCGCCAGCGTGCGATCGAGACAGCATATGAGGCGCGCGTCAGGCAGGACGTAGACGCGCGGCTGGGCGAGTTGCGCCGCGAGTTCCGATACGATCCGCAGGGCTATGAGGCCAAGGCGCAGGAGGTGGTTTCCGGGTTCATTCAGGGCGCGCCTCCGGAGTTTGCGGTTGCGGTCGAGAGCTATGCTCAGACCAAGAGCCGGGACGGACTTTCGTGGGTCGCGGACCAGCGCGCCGCGCGCGACGAACAAGAGACCGTGCAGGCGCTTGGCGTTCGGATCGCCACATTGGACGAGCGCGTCATAGCGCTGGCCAGCCAGCCGGGCGGCACTGAGAAGCCGGAATACCTGGAAGCACTGGCCGAAAGGGCGGCGCTGCAGGATCAGCGCGCCACAAACCCCGCCTTTCTCTACAGCGACGAGCAACGCGCCGTCGACGACGACAAGTTGGACAACGCCGTCCTGGGAGCCAGCGTCAGTCGATCGGCCATCGAGGCCTATGCTGACGGTGGCAAGGGACAAGTCGGTTACGCCGCGGCGACACGCTTCCTGAATGAGGAAGTCCTGAACGGCGAGGCGTTTCAGGATCTGCAGCCTGAAGCCCGACAACGCATCTATCGCGACGCCATGGGGCAGCTGCGGGATTACGCGGCCGTGGACCGGGAGGAACGTCGCGCCGAGGAGCAGGCGGAGCGTGAGGCGCGCGCGGCGCGGCGTGAAACCGTCGGTGATTATCGGCTGCGCATCCTGCTCGGCGAGGTGACCGAGGCTGATATCCTTGCGGACGACAGCCTGACCGATACGGACAAGGCCGGTCTGGTCAACAGCGCGCGGGCTCAGGTGCGGCGGCAGCAGGCCGACGCGCGAACGACGACCGCGCTGGAGAATGCCAACGCGCGCGAGATCTACGGCGGCTTCCGTGATCAGGCGCAGGCTGGGACGCTGACGCAATCAGAGCTGGCCGACGCGCTGAATAGCGGTCTGATCACGCAGGGACAGGCGACTACGCTGCGGACCCTGAACGACCGGATCTTGAAGCCTGTTGTCGAGGACGTGCTGGCTCCAGTGAGGGATGCCGCCAAGGCGCCTGGCCGGTCGATCCGGGGCAATGCAGCAGCCATGGTCGTGGCGGAAGAGGCGGCGGCGCAGTTCGTTCGCGCCAATCCGGACCTGACACTGGAACAGCGCCTGGCCGGTGGCCGAGCTATTGCCGAGCGCGTCTTTGGAGGCGCGGCGCAGGGGCGTCCTCAAACCCAGCAGAACGTGAACACTGAGCGCACCGCGCAGCTAAGCGCCCTGTCGGCTGAGCGGACCCGCCGCCAGCAGCAGGGGCGTCCCATGAGTACGGCCGAATACAACCGCCGTCGAACCGAGATTCTCCATGGCAACTAACCCCGCCCGCTCCGAGATCGAGAGCTACGCCCGTTCGACGGCGCAGCGCCATGGCGTCGACCCCGACCTGATCGTCCGGCAGATCGGCCAGGAGTCGAGTTTCAACACCTCGGCGGTGTCTCCAGCCGGCGCGCGTGGGCTGATGCAGTTGATGCCCGGCACGGCTTCGGATCTGGGCGTGAACCCGGACGATTGGCGCCAGAACATCGACGGCGGAGTGCGCTACATGGCGCAGCAGCTTCGCGACTTTAACGGCGACACGGAGCTGGCGCTGGCGGCCTACAACGCGGGACCGGGCAATGCTCGCTCGCGCGGCAAGGACTGGAGCCGTTACGCGCCGGAGACCCGGAACTATGTGCAGGCGCTGACCAGCAACGGTCAGTCCACCGGCTATCGCGTCGTCAAGTCAGAGGATCTGGGCGAGGGGGACACGCCGGAGAGCCTGCGGGCTCAGGGCTATTCCTTCGACGCTGAGCGAAACGTCTGGGCGCGCACGGTCGGGACGGAAAGCGGCTGGACGCCGCCCGCGCCGATGGATCTGGCCTACGAGCGCCGTCAGGAGGAGCGCGAGAGCCTGGCTCTAGATCAGGAAGAGGCGGACCTGCAGGTCGCGGTGCAGGCAGGTATCGGCTTGAGCGACAGCGTGGCCGGTTCCGTTCTGAAGGACGTCGGCAAGGGCGTCTTCCTTGAAGGCGGGCAGGCGGTCGTTTCTGGCGTGAAGCGCGGATTCAACGCGATCATGGACTTGACCGACGAGGCGGGCGATTTCATCGAACGCTATGTCCCAGGCACGATCGCGTGGTCCGGGCTGGACAATGACCCATCGACGCCGTTCCGCATCCGGCTGACGACGCAGAACCAGGCGCAGGCCGAGCAGGAGGGCGCTCAGGACGGGCAGCGTTCGTGGCTGCAGCGCCTCGGCGCCGCGCGCCTGCGCGCCCCGACGAATGAGGGCGAACGACCGGAGACGGTTACCGGCCGTCTGATAGAGGGCGTGTCGCAGTTCGCCACGGGTTGGGGGACGGGCGGGTCCGTGTTGAAGGGCTGGCAGGTCGCTACGCGCGGCGGCCAGATCGGCAAGGCGCTGGCGCAGGGTGCGCTGGCGGACTTCGCTGCGTTCGACGGTCAGGAGGCGCGGCTGAGCAACCTGCTAGCCGAATACGCCCCAGAGGCTGTGGCGCCCGCGTTTGAGTGGTTGGCTGCAGATGAGGACGACCCGGAGTTGCTGGGCCGTGCCAAGAACGCCATCGAGGGCAGCGTGCTGGGCGGCGCGACGGATCTGATTGCGGGAGGGCTGCGTGCGCTCGGCGCGGCGCGTCAGTTGAAGCGTGCCGCGCGCGAGGAGGCCGCAGCGCAGGGCCTGCAGGTTGATCCGACCATCACCGCGGCCGAGACCGCAGCGCGGGGTGAGGAGCTGGATGCTGCGGTCAAGAAGGCGCTGGGCAACCCGGAGGCGCCGCGGTTCAGCACAAAGGCGGCGGGAGCCGAACGGACGACCCGCAAGGCTCCGGGCGAGCTGGCGGAGCAGGTGGCTGAGGCCGCTCCGACCAGCAACGTCTTCAACATCAACCTCGCGCGCATCCAGACCAGCGAGGACGTGCAGGCGGTCATCACCGGCATGGCGGATCGTTTCGCTAAGGACGTGGACTTGGCGCGTCGGGCTCAGCGTAGTTGGGACGATACGCGCGAAGCCGCCGGGCAGGTCGACTGGGTGCAGGCGATGGCGGAGCGCCGCGTCGGGGATGCGGTGAATGCCGAGACGGCGCTGGCCTTCCGAGAGGCAGTGAGCGCCAGCGCGAGCAAGGTGCTGGATCTGGCCCGCGCCGTGCGTGACGAACCGACGCTGGCGAACCAATATGCCTTTCGCCGCGCGACAGCCACGCACCACGCGATCCAGATGGAATTGATGGGCGCGCGGGCTGAGGCGGGACGCGCGCTAAACGCCTTCAAGATTCCGGCTGAGACGCCCGCCGCGAAGCTGCGCCAGATCGACGATCTGATTGCTGACGCGGGCGGGGCCAATAGCGCGCAGGAGTTGGCGGACCGTATTCTGGACGCGGCGGCCAAGGGCGACGTTGCTCTGAATGAGATGATCTCTCAGGGCGCGCTCGGGCGCACGCGCGAGATCATCAAACTGGCTTACACCAATAGCCTTCTTTCGGGCTTCGGCACGCCGATCATCAACCTGGCGGGCAACGCCGGGATGCTGCTGTTGAATACGGCGAGCCGGGCTGTCGCTCCACGTCTGGCGCGTGTCATGGGCGGGCAGGGCGCCACGCAGATCGGCGAGGCGTCTGCGCTGGTTCATGGCTACCAGCAGGCCATGCGCGACATGTTCAGGCTGAATCCGATCGAGGCGGCGCAGAGGATTGGCGACAACGCGGGCGAGGCGCTGCGTCGCGACGGCCTGTTCCGCGGGCTGGCTCCGGGGCTGGATGACGCCATTCCCAGCGGTCTGAGCCTGAGGGCCGAGCGTGAAGAGGCGGGCATGGCGACGAGCCGCCCCCTGTCCGCCGCGGCATGGCGCGCCGATGAGGACTCGACGCTGGGTCGCGTCCTCGACATCGCGCAGATGCTGGTAGACGCCCCATCGAACTTCAACGCCTTGGGCGACGACTTCTTCAAGACCATAGCTGCACGGGGAGAACTGCACGCTCAGGCGTTCCGGCAGGTCATGTCCGAGGGCCTGGAGGGAGAGGCGGCTCGGACGCGCCTGGCAGGGCTGCTGGATAGCCCGACGGACGACATGATGAAACGAGCCGAGCAGGAGATGCACGACCTGACCTTCACGCGTCAGACGCCCGGCATCGCGACGGCCTTCAGCGACCTGCGCCGCTACATGGACGACAACCCGACGGGCGTTCCGATTGGGACTATCATCCTGCCGTTCATCCGCACCCCGGCTAACCTCGTCAGCATGGGGATGCAGTATTCCCCACTGGCAGGATTCTCGCGCCGGTTCCGCGATGACTTCGCCGCGGGTGGCGCGCGCGCTGAAACGGCCAAGGCGAAGATGGCCGTAGGCACGGCGCTGTGGTCCGTCTGGATGGGCATGGCCATGGACGGTCAGATCACGGGCGCCGGACCCGGAAATCGCAGTCAGAAAGAAGCGCTGTTGCGCACCGATGAGTTCGGCGGTGGCGTGTTCCAGCCCTACAGCGTCCGCTTCGGGGATCGCTGGTACAGCTTTGAGCGGGCTGATCCGATGGGGCAGGGGCTTGGCCTGATCGGCGACATGGCTGATCTGATGAAGAATGCGGACTGGGACAGCGACCGCACTACGGAGTGGGATGAGGTTGCGGCTCACGCCATCATGGCGCTGGGTCAAGCGTTCTTCGACAAGACCGTCCTATCTGGCGTGACGGAACTGACGAGCGCCCTGCTGGATGGTACGCAGGCGGACGCCGAGAGGCTGCTGCAAAGGCGCCTGACCGCCATGCTTCCTGCCAGTTCGAACCTGCGGATGCTCCGCCGCGGTGAAGACCCGTATATGCGGGAGGTCGCCGGGGTGGTGGATGCGTTCAAGAACACCATCCCAGGACTGAGCGACGACCTGCCTCCGGCACGCGATCTGTGGGGTAAGCCGCGCACCTATCAGACGGGGCTCGGCACGGTCTACGACGCCATCGTGCCGGTGCAGACGCGCGCTGCGGGCGGGGCTGCGATTGATCTGGAAATCCTCAACAACGGCGTGTCGGTGACGATGCCCAGCCGATCGATCAACGTCATGGGCGAGAACGTCAGCCTGAAGAACCGTCCGGACATCTACAGCGAGTTCCTGCGCCTCTCAGGCGAGCCGGCCTTTGAGCACCTCAACGCCGTTGTTGAGGGTCGTCATCCGGACAGTGATTTCTATCTGTCGCTGACCGACGGGCCCGAGGGCGGGAAAGCCGACTATATCGGAGATGTGATTCGTGCCTATCGCGCGGATGCACGAGCGATGATTCTCGACATCTACGCTAGCGACCTGCAGGATATGGCCATGGAGCGCGTGCGGCGCAGAGAGCAGGCGAGGGTCGGGGCATGGTGAAGAGGGCGCTTATTGTTATTGCAGGTGTTCTGGTAAGTGGGTGCCAGCCCGCCTTCACAACCACTGCAGAACTTGAGGCGGAAATTGCCAGCTTGAGAGACGAGTTGGACAGCCTCAAGCGGAGCCATGAAATCACCGATCGGATGACGATGGCCGTAACGGATCGTGTTGAAGAGGTGGCGACTGACGACGCTAAAAACCACGCTGAGGCGATGAGTGAAATTTCCGCTTTGTCGCAAGATGTTCAAGGTATCGAATCTAGGGTCGGGTACTAACCCCCGTGCGTTGAGGCAAATTTCCGCCCCGCCATGCTCCACGCATGGCGCGCCTCATCATCCCCGACGAACTCACGTCCGTTACGTTCCAGGCCACGGCGCAGACCGTGTTCCCGATCAGCTTCGCGCTGTTCGGCAAGGATAACCTGCGCGTCTTCGTCGATGGCAACGAGCTTCCGCAGTCTTCGTTCACGTTCTCCGGCGCCCTTCTTGAGGGCGGAGGCTACCAAGGCGGCACGGTTACGCTGACTTCCGCCGCCACAGGCGAAGTGACGATTGAGCGGGATATCCGACCCGTCCGCGCCTCAAACTACGCGCCGTCGAACTTCGTGCAGGTTGGGGCGGTTGATCAGGCCCTGAACAGGCTGACGGCCGTTGATCAGGATCTGGCGCGGCGCCAGGCCGAAGACCGCGCGCGCCTTGAAGAAGCGATCGAAGAGGCGGGAGACAGCCTCGGCAACATCAACAAGCTGGATAAGCGGGAAGGGCTGGCTGACCTGCTCAACAAAGCGGCTGGCCGCGCCAGTCTTGAATCTCCCCGAATGATCACCGCCGAGATGTACGGCGATGTGCTGTCTACCGCGGCTAACGCGGCACTGATGGCTGGGCTTCCTTTCCTCCAGCAGGCGGAAGCGGATCTGATCATCGACCTGACGCCTTACCTAGCATCGGCAGTGACTGATACCGACCGATACAACGCCGTAAAGGGCGTTCTGTCATGGGCTCAGAAGGTCGTCGGCCCCAGCAACTATCGAACAATCCTCCAACTGCCGGTAGGTCTGACTGATGTCGGAGGCGCTGGGTCGAATACGCAGAACTTCAACCTGTCCGGCAAGGATGGGCGCAAGATCACGTTTTCAGCCCCGCAGATCGTGGACTTCATCGGAATTACCTCGATCTCGTCTGTGCCCGGGATGGGAACAGAGCGTATCGTGACCGTCGGCTTGAGTGCACCGCTTCCGGCCCGCGTGGTTCCGAACTACATCCTCGGCCTGCAGGAATTGGTCGGCAACAACGACATCGGGTTCTTCGGTGGGGGCGTTAGGGTCGATACCATTGCGGGCGACCGCATGAGTTTTACCTATCGCCGGCTGTTCCACGTCCCCCCGACCGACCCAACGGTGCTGACAGCGGGCGGCCCCATCAACACACGTCCGCGCAACTCAGTCGTGGTGCCCTACAGCTCGTTCATCGGCGCATGGTCCTCCGCCGCAGCCGAGGGAATGTTCACGCTCCGTGACGGCGCGCAGGTGGATTCTCGATGGATCGGCTGGGGGTCTAAGGACACCGGTACGCAGGGCGCCATTGTCTCGGTCGTGGGGGCCGGGTCTCGGTGGACTTCGCTCGATTGGGAGTGTTGGCTCGGCGGCGGCGAGCGGGTGGCGCGCGGCGCGTTCGGGGGCGACTTGAACTTCAACCGGGCCTGCATTGGCGCGGACAGCCGCACCAGTTCCTCATACCTGATCGAGACGCAAGGATACGCCACGGTCCAGATCACCCGGTCAGACCTGGGCGGCGGGCGCTCCGGGTGTGTATCTGTGTCCAACGGTGGCGGAGGATACCTAGGGCAGAACAACTTCCACGGCGGAAACATCGCCTGCATCGTTGCGCGTCAGGCGCCCGTCCTGGTCTATCCAGGCCATGCCTACGGCTCGCAAATCGGTGCGCTGGCGACAGACGGCGGCGTGCTGATGGGCGGCAACGGCACCACCTTCCTCACCACGCACCGTTGCAACATCGGCTGGGATGGGAAGAGGGGCGGAAGAGTGGTAGGCCCCCTGACGTCCGACAATGACGTTTCGGCCTCATGGGCTCGCGCTGACATGATGCGCGATGGGTCTGTATACACGACGCGGGACGTGAACCCGACAGACGCGGGGCGTTCTGTCACGCTCGCAAACAATACCTTCAAGCAAGCCTCGCTCCGAGGAACGGTGGGCACGTTGCTGATCACCTGTCGGTCGAGCATCGTATCGAACTGGTACGCAGTTGTGTCGGGCAGCAATGTGGTGTCTGGAGGCTCCTCGGTTACGATTCACCTCGGGTCTGATGCCAGAAACTCTATCGCGTCCGGGACAACTCAACTGGCGGACGGGGCCACCAACCTGGCCGTTCCGGCCGCAGGGTTGCCTGGAACGCCCATCAACGCTGGGCGCCATACGTACGGTATATGGGCGAATGCAGGTGCGCCGTTCCTGCAAATGGTGAATGAGGATGGCGGAGAACGAATCTACGACATCATCATCACCGGAGACTTGGAGTTAGGTGTTTTCTCCTAACGGCTCAGCGGCCTGGCGGGCGAAGCCACCTGTAAATCTCCTCCATCTCCGGATCTTCGCGAAGGGTCGCTAACGCAGTCCGCCCGCGCGCCGTGAAAGAGAACCTATATGCGGCCCCGCGTCGTCCAACCGCACGATCGATTGAGCGAGTGAACACGCCGTTCTGAACCAATATTGAGTAAATCCACGGCATCGTTCCCACGCGAAATCGCGTCTCTCGTGGGAGCAAAATCGGTCCCTCCAAGATCACACGCCAAATAGCCTCAATCTCGTTATCGGGCGTGACCGGAGTTCTTATGGTCAGGTCCATTATGCTGGCCTGAAAGGGCGTCATGCGACATCTGTTCCCGCGCCGCCGCATTCACCACACGGAGCGCGCAAAGGAGCGTTATCTGTCATCAGCGGAGGCAGGTTGACCACTCCCGTCCCATCGCAGGCTTTGCAATCAGGCGATTTGAACACGCCGGGAAAGTGCAGGATCGTCGCGCTTGGCTTGGTCATTGGCTATATTTACTCGCGGCAAGGATGGCTGTGAAGGCGGATTGTTGAGGGCGTCGGCCTCGTCAAATCGGCCCGCCCTTCTGAGCATTGCCGTCAGTCGCTTTCTGTTCGCATCGCTCGGATCCATGGCGTGGAGGATCACGTAGGATTCTATTGCTTCGTCGCCTCTCCCTGCCTTGGTTAGGGCGGACGAATAATGCGCGCGAGCTTCAAGACTGTTAGGCAATTCCGCGACGGCTTGGGCAAGTAGATCAGTTGCGTCTTCACCGAGTTTGCTCTTCGCCCGGCCCTCGCTGAGCGCCTGACTAAACCAGCGATCGTAAAGTCGCAAAAGATGCTCTTCGAATGTGAAGTCACCTTCGTACCAAAATGTCCACTTGCGGTTTCGCGCCCATTCTAGGCCAAAGTGGTCGATGACCTGCGGGTGGATGGGCGCCTCAACAGCTTGAATGCCTGGCCCTCGCTCCCATTCTGGGGCGCGCTCGAGCGCGGCGTCCTTCACGTCCGACTCAAACGGAAGGCGCTCTATGACTTCGGTCATGATGAAGGCCATCAGCGGCCCGTCAGGATGGTTTGCGGTGCGCATGGTGCGCCCCTCGATCATGCGATCCGCAATGGAAAAGTCGGACATTGCGTCAATCTGACGGGCCTTCTCCATCTGGATTTTCATGAGCCGGGAGAGCGGGAATCTCTTGGTCAGGTCGACAGAAAAGTAAGCGTCGAGAAGCTCGTCCTTGGTGACGCCCTTGGCCTTGAGGCTATCAACGAGGCTGTCCCTGATGGTGTATGGGAAAAGGGCCTCTCTGGGCGACCTGTCCGCTGTTCTGGATCGTGGCGGCATGAGTGGCCAGTGCCATCCCAGAAGGGCGGCTGGATAGCGCACCAGAGCAACGCCGGAGGGCAGGTCGTCAGCCTTTACCGTAAAGTCAGCCCAGTTGTGGGTCGTCTGTTGGATGACTGCTGCAAGCTGAGGGCGGAGCGTCGCGAACTCGGCAGCGCTTCTCGTGAACACCACGTCGTAGTTTGCGCTTACGGCAGGGACGCGCGTGAGGTTGGATCGGATGGTCCCGCTCTGGCAGTTGCCCAGGCAGACGATAACGGGCTTGGTCATGCCTCTCACCTAACCCCAGTTTTTCAATGATGCAAACACCACAATTTCCATCCAACTGACTTTCTAAGTCATTGTAATTTATATTGTGAACAACTCGGCAACAGTTGGACGGAAGTGTTGTTTATCAATCGTCCGAGGCTGGTTTGGGACCAGAGGGTCGGAGGTTCGAATCCTCTCGCCCCGACCACGGTTTAAGCCCCTTTGGGCTGGATGAGTTGTATACTTATCCAAGCCGCCGAAGCGCTGACTTTCGACTAGCATTACCAAGAGCAGACGCCCGCGAGTATCCGCCAAGGGTGGAAGTGGTCATCGGGTGGAGAGCAAACGGCGCGGGGCTAACTGCTCATAAATGCAGTCTTCTTTGATTTTATGTTCCGAAACGCTCTCGGGAACATGGGCAGTTCATGCATTTCCGACCGGCTGGGGTTGAAACTGCAGAAGCCCACACCTCTCGGCTGCCTCAACCACCTGAGTACGAATGGCCCACTCGTCATCAGGGCCGATGAAACAGCCCGAGATTGATAGAGTGCTCGCGCCGCGCGCAGGCGGACGCCGCGAAGGTTAGGTCGTGAAGCAAAGTTCGCTTAAGGGTGGCTAGCGGACCTTAAGCGAGTATTGTTAGGACTCGACAGGGGAGCAGAAATGAGCCGCGACGCTAGAGTGGGGTGGAGCTTCTGCCTGATCACCGCCGCCTACCTTTTGATCGCTACGTCTGGGTTATCCGTGCTCGTGATGAGTCATTGCGTTCTTAGCGACGCACAGATCGCTGCGGGTCAAACCTGTGATCAACCTGCGGACCGTTTTTTCTGGCCCGCTGTTCTCGTTGCTTCGGTCGGGTTTGTCGTCGTCGAGGGGCTACTTCTTCTCTGGGCTCTCCGGAAGTAGTGATGAGCGGAGGTCAGCTGCGGGTCGTGAACCGAAATTCGCTTAAGGGTGGAAGGCAGACATGGGCAGGGGCATAATCTGGCTAGAATGAACGGAAGGCTTGGGCAACACACTCCATGACGACAGAGAGACGGCGGCGGGCAGCTGTTATCGGTGGCATTGCCTTGGTCATGATCGCCGGTGCGATTTTTTGGCGGCTGGCGCCAGTTGGGGCTTATCCACCTGTCGCCATTTATGCCCTCGTCATCCCGGTCAGCGCTTTCGTTCTAGGTCTTCTGCTGCTTCTGAAATCTGAGTTCATCGACCTTCTCAATATTACGAGAGTGGAAAGGAAAGCCGCTACGGATCGTCAGAAGGCTGAACTTTCTAGGGTGACGGGGCCGTCGATTGCTCTGTTGATCATTCTATTTTTGGCGGGTGCGCTGATGTGGGCCGCGCCGATGGCAGATGGCCGATTTGGCTGGGGCGGTACAGCGATCGCCACGTCTCTATATTTTTCCGGCCTAGCGGTGCTGCCACTCGTCTCGCTTTTGGGAACGCTGCTTCGATTTCGAGAAATCGATATTTTAGCTCAGCGAATCTGAAGTTGCGACGGTCCGCAATGGGTTGAAAGCCGCCCTTAGCCCTCACCTCAACCTGCCCGTCGCATCGGCGTCTCTGACGCGCGTCAGGTCGAGGCGTAGCCGCCGTTGATGGCGTAGGAGAAGCCGATCGGCAGGGCGGCGCGGACCTGGGTGAAGAAGGCGGCCAGTTCGCCCAGGGTCGAGCGCGGCACGAAGATGATGTCGCCGCGTCGCAGCGGCAGAATTTCGGCGCGCGGCGCGCTCAGGTCGATCGCCTTCATCATGCGGACATCGCCCGGTCCGCGGCGGATCAGGGCGCAGCGCGAGGCTCTGGACGACGGCAGGACGCCGCCGGCCATGATGACGGCCTGATAGGCGTCGATGTCGCCCGGCATGTCGAACACGCCCGGATTGCGCACCTCGCCGTCGACCCAGACCTTCAGCGGACCGGCCTGGCGCAGGGTCACCTCGACCTCGGGCCGCAGCAGGTGAGGGGCGTAGGCCATGGAGATGTCGGCCTCCAGTTCGGACAGGCCGCGATCCGCCGCCGTGACGTGGCCCAGCAGGGGCAGGGACACCCGGCCGTCCGGGCCGATCTTCAACTGGCGGGTCAGCTCTGACGCGGTCGGCAGGGCGACCTCGATGTCGTCGCCGGGATAGAGGCGGTATTCGGGTTCGACCTCGGTCCAGTCGGCGAAGGGCAGGCCGGGCGGGAAATCGTCGACCGCCGTCGGACGCGGCCGTCCGCCGCCCGACCCGGCGCCGCCGGCGCAGCCGGCCAGGCCGGCGGCCAGCGCCATGAGGATGAGGCGGCGATCGAAATTCATGGTCGGGGACGGTCCAAGCGGAGAAATGTCGTCTTCTGTCAAGCTGACGGCTTATAGGTAACGCGTGGTTAACGCGTGGCCCTCAGTGTGGCGCACAACAGTCATCGACCGAGAAATTCGTCTTTTATGCGTTCCTCCCTCGCAGCAGCCCGTCCCCGTTACGGCGTCGTCGACGTCGTGGCCCTGCTGTTCCGCGAGTTGGTGCTGATGATCGTGATCTTCCTGGTGATCGCTGCCCTCGGCGCGGCGTTCGTCATGACGATGAAGAAGACCTACACGGCCGGCGCCAGCCTGTTCGTCGGGGTGGGACAGGAATACGTCTATCAGCCGCGCGTGGGCATGGGCGAACGCGCCATGCCGCCTTCGGCCAGCGAGGTGGCCCAGTCCGAGGCCGCCATCCTCAACAGTCTTGAGGTCAAGCGCCGCGTGGTGCGCGCCCTGGGCGTCGAGAGCTTCCAGGGCGGGGTCCCTTCGACCGAGAGCCCGGCGCGTCAGGAAGCGGCGGCCATCCGTTCGGTGGCCGCGGGGCTCGGCGTCGAGGTCACGCCGCTCAGCCCGGTCGTGGGCCTGAGCTACAAGAGCGGTGATCCGGCCAAGTCGGCGCGGGTGCTGAACACGGTGATCGACCAGTATCTGACCTATCGACGCGAGGTCTTCCAGGACCGCGCGACCTCGGCCATCCGCACTCAGCGCCAGACGTTCGAGCAGGAGCTGGCCGACGCGGATCGCGCCTATGAAGAGTTCCTGCGCACCAACGCCATCGGCGATTTCGCCACGGCCAAGTCCACGGTCGCCAACAGCTATCAGTCCGTCTTCACCGAGCGGATGGGCGTTCAGGCCCAGTTGCAGCAGGCCTCGCAGCGTCTGGCGACCCTGGCGGCCCAGTTGGCGCGCACGCCGGCCGAGGTGGCCCTGTATCAGGACCTGAACGTTTCGGCCCAGGACCTGATCCTGCAACTGCGCACCGAGCGCGAGAGCCTGCTGGCCCGCTATCAGCCCGACGCCCAGCCGGTGCGCGAGATCGAGTCCAAGATCGCCCAGCTTCAGACCTATGTCGGCTCCGGCACGGCTGTCGGGGCCAAGGAGGTCCGCACCGGCCCCAACCCCGTCTGGGTCGAACTGGAGACCACCCGCATCAACGCCCAGGCCGAACGGGACTCCCTGGCCGCCCGCCTGGCGGTTCTGGACCGCCAGCTGGGCGATCTGCGCGCGCGTCAGACGCGACTGACCGAGCTGGAGTCGCGTAACTCGACCCTGGCCGGAAACCGGGAGGTGCTGACCGCCTCGATCCGTGAGTTCCAGCAGCGCGAGACCCAGAGCCGCGCCGACAATGAACTGGTCAAGGCGGGCGCCGACAACGTCACCGTCATCGAACGCGCCCAGCCGCCGTCGAAGGGCAAGAGCCTGCGTTTCCCCCTGATGATCGCCGTCCTGGCTTTCGCCGGGTTCACGGCCCTGTGCGTGGGCCTGCTGCGGGTCTTCCTGCGCCGGGGCTTCGTCATGCCGGCCACGCTCAGCCGCACGCTGCAGGCGCCGGTCCTGGCCGTGGCGCCCGCCAAGAGCGCCTGAGCCCTGCGCGTGCTAGGCTGGGACGAAGGGCGCACGTAACGATTCGCATGGTCGATCTGACGACGGAAATGGCGGGACTGTGGGCGGCGCTGGGACCAGCGCCGGCCCATCGCGGCCGCGTGATCCTGTTCGCCGCCGCCCAGACGGGCGAGGGCGTCTCGACCGTGGCGCGCGAGTTCGCCCGCATGGCGGCCGTGCGCGGCCGTCGCCCGGCCTGGCTGGTGGACGGCGATCTGACGCAACAGGCGCAGATGGAGCAGGTGGAGGGCCAGCCCGATCGCTTCGGGCGGCTGGGACCTGCGGTACAGGCCTCTCCGGACGGTTCTGCCTTCTTCACGGTGGCGCCGCCGATGCGCGGTCGCGACGGGCGCGCCGTGGCGCCGGGGCGGCTGATGACGGCCAAGGCCTGCCTGGGCGGCCGTCTCTACGTCACGCGTTTTCACAATGAGGTCCTGCGCGCGGGCCAGCGGGCCGAGGCGGTCAATGATCCGCGCTACTGGACGCGCCTGCGCGCCCACGCCGACACCATCGTCATCGACGCCCCGGCGGCCGATCGCAGCGACATGATCCTGACCCTGGCGCCGCTGGCCGACGCCACCGTCCTGGTGGTCGCGGCGGAGACGACCGACGCGGCCGGACCCGTCGCCCTGCGCGACGAGATCGACGCCCAGGGCGGTCGCATCGCCGGGGTGGTGATGAACCGGGCCAAGTGGAAGCCGCCCGCCTTGCTCAAGCGGTTCATCGGCTAGGGCGCGTTAGGTCCGTCCCGCCGCGCGTTGCAATCGGTCCAGCTCGCGTTGACCGTAGAACTGCGGTTCGAAGCCCTTCATCCAGAACAGCTTGCCCAGCCCCCGCGCCGTACGGTCGGCCATGTCGGCGCGCCTGGGATGGCGGATCAGGCTGAGGGCCAGCGTCGCCGCGCCCCAGACCGCCGTCTGCGCCGCGCCGACGGCCATCCAGCGCGCTACGCTGGGCCAGTTCTTCGCCTCGGCGGCGGTCTGGCTCGGTCCCTGACCATAGGCGAAGGCGCGCGTCAGGGCGTAGCGCAGGGTGGCGCGATGCGGCGGGGCGAACTCGTCCACCCAGGCGTCGGCGGCCCAGCCGAAGCGGCCGCCGCGCGCCTCAAGGGCGGCGAACAGCACGTCGTCCTCGCCGCCGATCTGATCCGACCCGACGTGGAAAGGCTGTTCGCCGGGCAGGGCCGTGGCCCGAACCAGAAGGGAGTTGCCGCAACCGTGGGCGTGATCCAGCACGCCGTCCCGGTCCGGTCCGTGACGGCCGAAGAAACGCTCCAGATAGGGCGTGGTCCAGCCGGTCCCCTCGGGCACGCGCCCGCGAATAGGGCCGAAGACGGCGTCGGCGCCGGTTGCCGCTTGGGCGCTCAGCAGGGCGGCCAGCCAGCCAGGCGAGGCGGCCTCGTCATCGTCCAGGAAAGCGATCAGGGGCGCGGAGGTGGCGGCCAGTCCGGTGTTGCGCGCCGTGGCGACGCCGGGACGCGGCGCGTGGACCCAGATCAGGGGCGCGGGCGATTCTGACCGCAGGGCCTCGACCGTTTCGCGCGAACTGGCCTCGGGATCGTTGTCGATTACGACGATCTCGCGCAGACGCGTCGCCACGTCTTGCTGGGCGAAGACCGAGCGCAGGGCGCGCGTCAGGCTGTCCATGCGGCGCATGGTGGGGATGACGACGGCGACGTCGGGCGCGCTCATATCGCCTCCGCATAGAGGGCCGCGCGATACAGCCGCAGGGCGAAGGCGCGCAGCTCGGTGGGCAGAATCGGCGCGCGCGCGGCAGCCTTGATCAGCGGGCGCAGCGCCTTCAATCCCGGCACGGCCTTCAACGCCTTGGCGACGCGATAGCTGGGGTAGGCCGACACGAAGTCGGGGTGGCGCGCCACGACGCGGGCGAAGTTCGGCGCCGACTGTTCGTATTTGGCGGCCAGGGCCTCAACCGTGTCCAGACCCATGTGGGTGGCGGGGTTGTCCAGATGCACGACCTCGAACCGGCGCGAGACGCGCATGGCCCACTCGACGTCTTCCCAGCCCCAGCCGCTGAAGCCGGAATCGAAGGTCTCCGTATCGAAGACGTCGCGGCGCACCAGCAGGTTGGAGGTGAAGACGTATTTCTCGGGTTGTTCGGCGCGCTGGGCGGCGGGGATGCAGTCCGACCGGGCCGCCATGTGGCGATGGACGGCGAAACGCGCATCCTGCGGCGCCTGCAACAGGGAGAAGCCGCCGAAGGCCACAGCCGGACGCGCGTCGCGGGCCAGATCGACCCACGTCTTCAGGAAGCCCAGATGGTCGGGCCTCATGTCGCTGTCCAGGAACAGGAAGGTCTGACCGCGCGCGGCCTGCGCCAGGCGGTTGCGGCCTTCCGAGCGCCCCTGATTGGCGCTGAGAGAGATGAGGCGCACGGGCAGGGCCATGCCGTCGATCTGGCCGCTCAGGCGGGCGGTCAGTGCGGCGTCCCTGGTGCCGTCGTCCAGCACGATCAGCTCGGCCTGTCCGGCCAGCGCCGCGGCCTCGGCGTCGAGCCGCTGCAACAGGTCTGTGGGATCGTCGCGCAGGAAGGGGATCAGCACCGACAGGATCGGTTGCGCCTCGGCCCATGCGGAGCTGTCGTGGTGAAGAGCCTCACTCATGCCGCCTGCCTCCGTGCGCGCAGGAAGGCTTTCAGCCGCACGCTCAGATCGCGCACCCCGGCCGCGTTCAGGGCGTAGGCGACCACGCCGTAGACGATCACGCCCACGCCGGCGTCCAGCATCAGTTCGGCGAACCCGCCGATGGCCGGCAGCATCATCACGACGCCCGCCATGACGGCGGCGGCCAAACCGCAGCGCGCCAGCGCGTTCCACGGCACGGGCAGGGGCAGGATGCGCCGCCCGATGGTCATGGAGGCGGCCAGACCCAGCGCAAAGCTGATCGCCGTCGCCCAGGCCGCGCCCATGACGCCGAAGCGCGGGATCAGCAGGACGTTCAGGACGATGTTGCTGCCCGCCGGAATGCTCATGGCCAGCAACAGCCAACCGGTGCGGCGGCCCAGGGTGAAGGCCTGTCCGAAATAATAGGTCGTCATGCCCGACAGGAAGGCGCCCAGCGCCACCCACGGCGTGACCGAGGCGGCGACGGTGCGCAGGTCTTCGCCGATCATGAACTCCGCCAGCGGCCGCGCGACCAGGGCCACGCCCACGGCGGCGGGCAGACCGATCAGCACCAGGGTCGAGGCCTGCTCCCTCGCGGCGGTTTGCAGATCCTCGCGCCCGCCGCGCTCCAGCGCCATGACCAGCGCCGGGGCGCCCGCCGCGCCCAGCCAGACGAACATGACGTCCAGCGTCCGATTGGCGATGCTGTAGGCCGCGTGATAGGCGCCGACCGCCGCTTCGTTCATGAACAGGGCCAGCAGGAAACGGTCGGTCGAGGCCAGCACCACCGTCAGCCCCAGGCCGACGGCGATGGGATAGCCGTAGACGGCGTAAGCCTTCAGACGCTCGCGATCCAGGCGCCCGCGCCGGGCCTCGCGCAGTTCGGCGGGCAGGACGAAGGGCAGGGCCGCCAGCGGCGCCAGCAGCATCCCCGCCAGCGGCGCCTCGGCCCCCAGGCCCAGCAGGGCCAGACCGACGCCGAAGGCCAGCCCTGCGACCGCGCTCCAGATGTCGATGGCGGCGGCGGGACCCACTTCGCCCGCGGCGCGGAACCGCTCCTGCGCCAGCTTCAGGAAGCAGCGCACGGGAATCCCCGCCAGCGCCACGGTCAGCGGCAGGCGGAAGTTGTCCGGCATGGGCCACAGCCAGACGGCCAGCCCGGCGACGGGCGTGAAGACGGCGGTGATCAGGAAGGCCGCGCGGTACAGGCTGGCGAAATGCCCGGCCATCTGGGCTTCATCGGACTGGGCCGCCCAGAAACGCGCCATGGAGGCTTCCAGCCAGCTGAACGTCGCCACATGGGCCAGCGTCAGCACCGAATAGGCCAGGGCGTAGCGCCCGAAATCCTCGGGCGACAGCAGGCGCGTGAAGATGATGATGGTCAGAAACCCGACCACGCCCTGCACGATATTGGCCGGCAGGTAGCCGAACACCCCCCGCCAGAACATCAGCGCACGGCCATCCGGTCGCCCAGCAGCACGGGAACGGTCATGGCGATGATCCACAGGTCCAGCCAGAAGGACTGGCGCTCGATGTATTCGATGTCGAGCTGCACGCGGCGACGCACTTCATCCGCCGTATGCAGCGGCCCGCGCGAGCCCTTGATGGCGGCCCAGCCGGTCATGCCGGGCTTGATGCGGTGGCGATGGGCGTATTCGGCGACCAGACGCGCCGACTCGGCGTCGCCGGTCTTCATGCCGATGGCGTGCGGGCGCGGCCCGACCAGGGACATCTCGCCGCGCAGCACGTTCACCAGTTGGGGCAGTTCGTCCAGGCTGGTGGCGCGCAGGAACTTGCCCAGTCGCGTCACTCGATCATCGCCTGCCGTCACTTGGCGGCTGGCGGTGGCGTCGGAGGCTTCCTGACGCATGGTGCGGAACTTCCACACCACGATCTCTTCCTGGTTGAATCCGTGGCGGCGCTGGCGGAACAGGGCCGGACCCTTGCTGTCCATCCGCACGGTCAGACCGATCAGGAACAGCGCGGGGCTGAGCACGACCAGGGCCAGGGCCGACAGGATGATGTCGAGGATACGCTTGTTGAAGGCGCGACGTTCGCCGTCCACTGCGCCGCCCAGCAGGGGCAGGGAGGCCGAGGCCAGCTTCTCCAGCGCCTCGTTCCGCTGGGCCGCGCCCCTGGGGTCGACCAGCATGGTCAGGGGGATGGGCAGGGCCTCCAGCCGATGCGTCAGGGCGCGGACCCGCGCCTCGGCCTTGGGATCGATGGCCAGGATGACGCGGTCGATATAGGGCGTCAGCCGGTGCTCCATCAGGGCGTCGGTCCCGCCCAGCACCGGGACCCCGGCCAGAGCGTCGGGCGTCCGGGCCAGGCGATCGTCGAAGACGCCCAGGATATTCAGGTCGCGACGATCCAGCGCCTCGCGGATCAGGGCCTCTGCGTGACGCGTGGCGCCGACTACGACGACATTGGGGGTCAGGTCGCCGCGGCTTCTCCACTGCGCCACCAGCATGCGCCAGATGGTGTGCAGACCGGTCAGCAGCACCGCCGAGGCGATCGCCCACCAGCCGTATTCCGCCAGCGGCGCTTCCCCGTCCAGCAGGGCGAGGCCCAGGAGGCCGGCCGTCGCGCCGCCGACGCCCGCGACGGTCGCGACGCCGGCCAGGTGGCGCGCCGGGGCTCGCGTGCGGTCAAATCGATACAGTCCCAGCGAGCGCGCCAGGCCCAGGGTCAGCAGGCAGCCGACCAGAATGGGCAGGGCCTCGATCAAGGTGACCTGCATCAGGCCGCCGGGGTTCATGCGGCCAATGGCCACAAGGCACAGGAAGGAGGAGGCGACGATGTCGACGCCGCGGAAATAGAACACGCGCCGCCGCGCCGCTGCGCGCTGGCGGGTGTTCAGCCATACGTCCGGACGCAGCGGCCCCCGCCGAGCCCGGCCGGCGCGCCCGGTCTCCGCCGCCGGCGCACGCGCTTCGACCAAGGCTGCGCGATTCGCGCGCGCGCCTTCGGCTGCGGAGCCCAGTGTGTCAGCAGGGGTGATAGCCAAGTCTTTTTCCCGAAATCGACCAGAATGGGGTGCGAACCCCGTGTCACATGCCACTCTTATGCCGGGTTAACACAAAGGGTGTCAGTTCCGCATTGCGAAGCGCCGCGCGACTCGCTATCCACGCGGCCTGCCGGAGACGTGGCCGAGTGGCTGAAGGCAACGGTTTGCTAAATCGTCGTACCCTGTAAGGGGTACCGAGGGTTCGAATCCCTCCGTCTCCGCCAGAATTCCCATCCAAAAAGATGATGTTGTCAGCCTTGGCCTTGCTGAGGGCCGCCGGCCTTGGCTTCGCTGGGACGGCGTACGGCGACGCCGTGTTGGCGCAGGATGCGGCGGGCGACCTCGGGCGCGCCGATCATGGGCAGGGGCTGGCCGAAATGCTCGCGCCACAGTTGGTCCAGACGAACTTCCTCCGGAGTGAGCAGGCGGGTCATTGGCGAGTCCTTGTTACGCAAGCCCGCCGCTTTTAGGCCTTCCTGACCGAGACAAACGCAAACTCATGTAAGCTGGACCATATGTGATGGAACCCGCGGGATATTGGATATCCGGGGCAGGGCTTCCCTTGGGTGATCTTGGCGCCGCCCGGCGCGCGGGTTAGGCGTGTGGCTCAACCTTCTCAACGGGAGAGACGCACATGGCCGATCTGGCCCTCGCCACCGACAAGATCCGCGCCGCCGTCGGCGAAAACTCGGGTCTGGGCAAGACCGTGAAGCTGGACTTCGGCGATGACGGCAAGATCTTCATCGACGGCGCCTCGGCTCCGAACACCGTCAGCAACGACGACAAGCCGGCCGACGCCACCGTCTCGATCAAGTGGGACGACTTCGTCGCCCTGGCCGAGGGCCGTCTGGACCCGATGATGGCCTTCATGCAGGGCAAGCTGAAGATCGCGGGCGACATGATGATCGCCCAGAAGCTGGCGCCGCTGCTCAAGGGCTGAGCGCGGGCTGAGGCTTGATGTTCGACGGCGCGGCTCCGACGGGGCCGCGCCGTTTTCATGTAGGGAGAGGCGTAGATGGATTTCCGGCTGAGCGAGCGGGGCGAGCACTGGCGCGAGCGGGTGCTCCGTTTCATGGAGGCGGAGGTCCTGCCGCGCGAGGCGGAGTATCGCGCCCAGGTCCGCGCTGATCCGAAGCGCCAACCGACGGTGATGGAAGACCTCAAGGCCAGGGCCAAGGCCGAGGGCCTGTGGAACATGTTCCTGCCGGGCGAGCACGGCGCGGGGCTGTCGAACCTGGAATACGCCCCCATCGCCGAGCTGATGGGGCGGGCGCTGTGGTCGGCCGAGGCGTTCAACTGCAACGCGCCGGACACCGGCAATATGGAAGTCCTGCACATGTACGGCGACGCCGCCCAGCAGGAGCGGTGGCTCAAGCCCCTGATGGCGGGAGAAATCCGTTCGGCCTTCCTGATGACCGAGCCTGAGGTCGCTTCGTCCGACGCCACCAACATCCAGACCCGGATCGAGCGCGACGGCGACCATTACGTCATCAACGGCCGCAAATGGTGGTCGACCAACATGGCGCACCCGAACGTCGCCGTGACCATCGTCATGGGCAAGACCGATCCCGACGCCGCTGTTCACCAGCAGCAGAGCCAGATCATCGTCCCAGTCGACACGCCCGGCTTCCGCGTCGAGCGGATGCTGTCGGTGTTCGGATACGACGAGGCGCCGATCGGCCACGCCGAGGTGGTGCTGGAGAACGTCCGCGTGCCCGCCTCGAACCTGATCGCGGGCGAGGGGCGCGGCTTCGAGATCGCCCAGGGCCGCCTGGGGCCGGGCCGCATCCACCACTGCATGCGGACCATCGGCGCGGCCGAAAAGGCGCTGGAGCTGATGGTCGACCGCCTGCTCAGCCGCACCGCCTTCCGCAAGACCATCGCCGAGCATTCAGTGTGGGAGCAGCGGGTGGCCGAGGCGCGCACCAATATCGAGATGTGCCGCCTGCTGGTGCTGAAGGCCGCCTGGATGATGGACGAGGTCGGGGCCAAGGGCGCCAAGTCCGAGATCGCCCAGATCAAGGTCGCCGCGCCGCGCATGGCGCTGAAGGTCATCGACGACGCCATTCAGGCGTTCGGCGGGGCCGGGGTGTCGGGCGACACGCCGCTAGCCGAGCTCTACGCCATGGTGCGGACCCTGCGCATCGCCGACGGCCCGGACGAGGTGCACAACCGCACCATCGCCCGACTGGAGTACGCCGCGCGAACGCGCGTCTAGGCTGTCGCTCGTCTCACAGTTCGTCGCTGGGCGGCCGCTGGTGGTGATGGTGCGCCGAGGGCGAGCTGAAGTCGCCGTCCACGATGTCGCCCAGATAAAGGTTCGAGCTGGCCTTGTCGGGCGGCGGCGGCGTGCGCCCGAACAGCCAGTCCATGAAACCGCGCTTGCCCGTGCGCGGGGTCTCGGGGGCGGGGGGATGTCGCGGAGTCATCATGACGGACTCTCCTGAAGGCTAGAATTTAACCCCTCGGCGGGGCCTCTGTTCCTCCGGCCTAGCTGTCGTCGTCCTCATTATTTTCTTCGCCGTCGAGCGGCGTCTCGTGCGCCAGCAGCAGGGCCAGACGGCGACGCGCGCGGTTGACCCGGCTCTTGACCGTGCCCACGGCGCAGCCGGCGATATCGGCCGCCTCCTGATAGGAAAGCCCGGCGGCGCCGACCATGATGATCGCCTTGCGATGCTCGGGCGGCAGGGCGTTGAGCGCCGTTCGGAGCGCCGTCAGCTCCGCCGTCCATTCCTGGCTGGGCTCGGCGGTCAGGCCGGCGGCGTGGCGGCCTTCTTCATCGGCCACTTCGCGGCGTCGGCGGGCGGCGCCGGTGTACCAGCTGTTTCTCAGAATCGTGAACAGCCACGCCCTGAGATTGGTCCCGGCCTCGAACCGCGTCCGATGCGTCCATGCCTTGACCAGCGTCTCCTGCACCAGATCATCGGCATCGGCCCGGTTGCGCGCCAGGGAGAAGGCGAAGGCCCGCAACGCCGGAATCTGGCAGGCCAGCATGGCGCGCCAATTGGCCGGGTTCGTCAGGTCTGGCGACCGGCCGGGATCGGGCGTCGATGGCGGGGGCTCGATGGCGTTCGGCCCCTCGGGCATGCGCATCTGGGGCATGCTGCGGGATCCTGAATGACCTGCGCCCTGTCGGCGCCGGAACCCCATCAGAACGTCGGTTGACGACGCCTGTTCCGTTGCGCCGCCCCTCTCAACCGGCCGGCTGACGACCGTCGCGCCGGCGGAACCGCCTTTGCGCAGGCTGCATTTCAGGAAGGTGGCGACAGACGACATTCATCCAGGGGGACACGGCGTCATGACCGGAATGCTGCGCAGACCGGCGGAGGCCGCCGGGGATCTCGAGCGTTATCGGCAGGTGCGCGCCGTGCTGCCTGCCCTGGCGGCGTCCCTCTCGGCCGAGGACCTGCAGGCCCAGTCCATGGCCGAAGCCAGTCCGGGCAAGTGGCACCTGGGCCATGTGAGCTGGTTCTTCGAAACCATGCTGCTCGATCGGCCGGGCTATGAGTCGATCGACCCCCGGCTGCGGCGGGTGTTCAACTCCTATTATGAGGCCCTGGGCGACCGGATCGGTCGGGACGAGCGGGGGCTGATGACGCGGCCTTCGCTGGCCGACGTCATGGCCTATCGCGCCGAGGTCGACCGTCGGATGGAGGCGCGCCTGGCCGATGCGTCCGCGCCGTTCGACGCCCTGCGCCGCTATCTGTTTGAACTGGGCCTGAACCACGAGCAGCAGCATCAGGAGCTTTTCCTGATGGACCTCCTGCATCTGATGTCGCGTTCGCCGCTGGACCCGGCTGCCTATGATGAGGAGCCGCGCCATGCGCCGCTCCAGCCGCCGCGCGGAGGCTGGCAGGCGTTCGAGGGCGGCCTTGTCGAGACCGGCGCGGGGGAGGAGGGGTTCGCCTTCGACAACGAACGGCCTGCGCACCGAGTCTGGCTTGAGCCGTTCGCCCTGGCCGCCGACCTGACGACCAATGGCGACTGGCTGGCCTTCATGAATGACGGCGGCTACGCCCGGCCCGAACTGTGGCTGAGCGACGGCTGGGCGACGGTCCAGCCGTGCGGCTGGACCGCGCCTCTCTATTGGCGGCGAGAGGACGGGGCGGGCTGGACGGTCATGACCCTGGCGGGGCGGCGGCCGGTGGATCCTGTCGCGCCGGTGCGCCATGTCAGCTTCTATGAGGCCGACGCCTTCGCGCGGTGGTCGGGCCGGCGTCTGCCCACCGAGGCGGAATGGGAGCACGCCGCCCGCAGCCGTCCCGACGCCTTCTCCAACCTGGACAATGAGGCGTGGCAGTGGACCGCCGGCGCCTACGGCCCTTACCCCGGCTTTCGACCGACCGAGGGCACGGCCGCCGAGTACAACGGCAAGTTCATGGCCAATCAGATGGTGCTGCGCGGCGGCGCCTTCGCCACGGCGCCGGGGCACGCGCGGCCGACCTATCGCAACTTCTTCTACCCTGATCAGCGCTGGGCCTTCGCGGGCGTCCGGCTGGCGTCCGATCCCGGCGACGCGGCCCGAGGCGACGCGACCGATGACGAGCATGAGGCCTTCCGCCGCGACCTGGTCGCGGGCCTGGCGTCGTCGCCCAAGAGCCTGCCGCCCAAATGGTTCTATGACGCGCGCGGGTCGGAGCTGTTCGAGGCCATCACCCGCCTGCCGGAATACTATCCGACCCGGCAGGAGGCGGCGCTGCTGCGGCGGGTCGCCCCGCGCTGGGCTGAACGCTTCGGCCCCGACGCCGTGCTGGTCGAGCTCGGCTCGGGCGCCAGCGAGAAGACGCGCATCGTGCTGGACGCGGCCCCCGATCTGGCGGCCTACGTCCCCATCGACATCAGCCCCACGGCGCTGGAAGAGGCGGCCGCCCGCCTGAGGCAGGCCTATCCCGATCTGAAGGTCCTGCCCATCGTCGGCGACTTCGAGCATCTGGGCGTCCTGCCGACCGAGGCGGGGCAGGGGCGGCGGGTCGGCTTCTTTCCCGGTTCGACCATCGGCAATCTCTCGCCGGCGACGGCCGAGGCGCTCCTGCGCGGCGCGCGCGACATGCTGGGGCCGGACGCTCTGTTCATTCTGGGCGTCGACCTGATCAAGGACGCCCCGACCTTGATCGCCGCCTATGACGACGCCGAAGGCGTGACGGCGCGCTTCAACCTGAATGTCCTGACCCGCGCCAATCGGGACCTGGGCGCGGACTTCGACCTGGACGCCTTCGCCCACCGCGCCGTCTGGAACGAGGCAGAGGCGCGGATGGAGATGCATCTGGAGGCCCTGCGCCCCATGACGGTGCGGCTGGGCAAGCTGGTCTTCCGTCTGGCGCAGGGCGAGACGATCCATACCGAGAACTCGCGCAAGTTCGACGAGGCCCGCGTGCGCGCCCTGGCCGAAGCCGCCGGCTGGCGCGTCGAGGCCTTCGAGGTCAGCGACGTCCCGCGCGTGGCCCTGGCCCTTCTGGCCTGCTGACCGCCGACCGGCTGTCAGCCAAAGAAAAACGGCGAGGTTTCCCACGCCGTCGGAAGGTTAGAAATCGATCGCGGGGGATCAGCGCTTCGGCGACGCCGGGTCCTGACCGGTCTTGTTTCGCGCGCCGTGGGAGGCTTCGCCGCCCTTGCGTCCGGCCTGGGCCGCGAGCGTGCGGTCCTGGGAGAAGCTGCGCTTCTCGCTGGGGACGCTGGCGCCGCCCTTGCGAGCGATTTCGCGCTGACGTTCCGGGTCCATGGAGGCGAAGCCTCGCTTGGAAACACCGGAGCCGCGGGTGGGCTGACCTTCGGCCATTTCAGATGTTCCTTTCGTAGACGGTGGCGCTTGCGCAAGAGAACCCGGCCCCGGCGCGGAGGTTCCGACAAAGGATTAAAACCCTGTTCGACAAACGGAGGCCGCGCGTGTGCTCGGCGGGGGAACCGCGCGGATTCCGGCGGGTTCATCGAAGCTCGGAATGCAGATTTCAGGAGCTTAGCCCCATGCCGGTTTCCAAGAACCCCATCGCCGACGCCGACGGCGCTCCGTCGCCCGAAGACATCACCGAAGGTCGTTCGACCCTGGGCGACCGCCTGGAAGGCGCGGCTGATGACATCCTGGCGGCCGGCGCCCGGCCGCGTCCTCTTCGCCGAGCCGTGCGCGAGGATGCGGCGGAAATGCGCGACTGGGCCCGCCATCGCGGCTCTCAGGCCTGCGAGGCGATTCGCGACGAACCAATCCGCATGACGCTCTATGCGCTCGGCATCGGCGTCCTGATCGGCCTGCTGGCCGCGCGCTAGACCATGATAGGTTCGGATTGAATCAATCCGAACTCAGATCAATGGTCCGACATCAAAGGGGTCAGGCCGGGCCGGAGGCCGGGCGCGCGATCGGAGCCGCCTGCATGGCCCGGTCCGAGACGAAGGGATTGCTGCGCCGTTCGGCACCGAACGTCGAATGCGGCCCGTGGCCCGGCACGAAGGTCACATCGTCGCCCAGCGGCCACAGCTTGGTGGTGATTGCGCTCAGCAGGGCCTGATGGTCGCTGCGCGGGAAGTCGGTGCGGCCAACCGAGCCCTGGAACAGCACGTCGCCGACCTGGGCGAAGCGGGCCTCGCGGTTGAAGAAGATCACATGGCCGGGCGTGTGGCCGGGGCAGTGGAACACTTCCCACGTCGTCTCGCCCAGCGTCAGGACGTCGCCGTCGTCCAGCCAGCGCGTGGGGGTGAAGGTGCGGGCCTCGGGCAGGCCGTATTTCTGGCCCTGCGAGGGAATCAGGTCGATCCAGAACTGGTCTTCAGGATGAGGCCCCACGATGTCGAGGCCGGTCTTTTCCTGCATCTCGGCGGCGGCGCCCGCATGGTCCAGATGGCCGTGGGTGATCCAGATGGCGTCCAGCGTCAGTCCGCGCCGCGCGACCTCGCCCAGAATGGCGTCGACCGAGCCGCCCGGATCGATGACGGCGGCCTTCTTCGTCTTCGTGCACCAGACCGTCGTGCAGTTCTGCTGAAGCGGCGTAACGGGCGTGACGAAGACGCCGATGGGGGCTGAAGGCTGGCTCATGCGTCATGAGATAGCGGCCCGATGACCACAAAGGAACCGCGTTGCGTTGACGTTTCGGCCCCTTCTCGACATAAGGGCGGGCTCCGAGGCGCCGCTCCCGAAAGGGGCGGCCCTGTTGCTTTATCCACCGCGCGCCTTTGCGGCGTCGCCACAGAGCGTCAGATACCCGACCATGCAAGTCGTCGAAAAGTCGAACGAAGGCCTCAGCCGCGTGATCGCGGTGACCATTCCCGTCGCAGAGCTGAACGAAAAGCTCGAAGCCCGCATCAAGGAAGTGGCTCCCCAGATGAAGCTGAAGGGCTTCCGTCCGGGCAAGGTGCCGGCCTCGTACGTCAAGAAGACCTTCGGCCGTGACTTCATGGGCGAAATCATCAACGCCTCGCTGAACGAGACCAGCCAGGGCGCTCTGGAAGAGCTGAAGCTGCGTCCGGCCGCTCCGGCCGAGATGAACCTGACCTCCGACATGGACAAGGTCATCGCCGGTCAGGAAGACCTGGCCTATGAGATGTCGCTGGAAGTCATGCCGGAATTCACGCCGGTCGACCCCAAGACCCTGAAGCTGACCCGCCCGACCTATGAGGCCTCGGAAGAGGACCTGGACGAAGCGCTGAAGGAACTGGCCTCGCAGGCCAAGTCCTACGAGGACAAGAAGGGCAAGACGGTCAAGGCCGCCGACGGCGACCAGCTGACCATCGACTTCCTGGGCAAGATCGACGGCGAGGCCTTCGACGGCGGCGCCGCCACCGACGCCGACCTGGTGATCGGCTCGGGCCGGTTCATCCCCGGCTTCGAAGAGCAACTGAAGGGCGCCAAGGTCGGTGAAGAAAAGACCATCGAGGTCACCTTCCCGGAAGAGTACCAGGCCAAGCACCTGGCCGGTAAGGCCGCGACCTTCGACGTCACCGTCAAGGCCATCAAGGCCGAGGTCGAATCCAAGATCGACGACGAGTTCGCCAAGCGCATCGGCCTGGAGTCGCTGGACCAGCTGAAGGAACTGCTGAAGTCCAACCTGAACCAGCAATACGCCGGCGCCACCCGCTTCAAGCTGAAGCGCGCCCTGCTGGACGTGCTGGACGAAGGCCACGACTTCGCCCTGCCGCCGAAGATGGTGGACGCCGAGTTCGAAGGCATCTGGGCCCAGGTTTCGGCCGACAAGGACGCCGGCCAGCTGCCGGAAGAAGACGCTAAGAAGTCGGAAGACGAACTGAAGGCCGAGTATCGCAAGATCGCCGAGCGCCGCGTGCGCCTGGGTCTGGTCCTGGCCGAAATCGGCCGCGCCAACAACGTCGGCGTTTCGGATCAGGAACTGTCGAACGCCATCATGGCCGAGGCCCGCAACTATCCGGGTCAGGAAAAGATGGTCCTGGACTTCTACCGCCAGAACCCGAACGCCGCCGCCCAGCTGCGCGCGCCGATCTATGAAGAGAAGGTCGTCGACCTGATCGTCTCGGTCGCCGAGGTGAAGGACGAAGCCATCTCGAAAGAAGAGCTGATGAAGGAAGAAGACGAGGGCTGATCTCGTCGTCTTACGGATCGGTAACTGTCGTTCCGTCAGCCATTCAGGCAAATGAAAAGGGTTCGCTTCGGCGGGCCCTTTTTGATTCTGGAGTCGACCTCATGGCCTTTTGGACGATGATCGCCCTGGCGGCCGGGCTGACGTCGATGGAGCCTCTTCAAGCCCAAGCCCAAGCCCCGGCCCAGTCTTCGGCTCAATCTCAGACCACGCCCGACCCCGACGCCGTTCAGGTCGAGGACGTCACGGTGGCCGCCAGCCTGCGCGACGCCCAACTGCGGGCGCGGGTCGACACCTTCATCGAAAGCAACATGGCCCCTCCGGCTGGGCGTCCCCTGGCGCGTTGGAACAAGCCGGTTTGCGTGGCGACGGCCCATCTGACGCCGCAGTACGCCCAGGCCGTCATCGACCGCGTGGCCCAGCACATCATCGAGGCCGGCGGCGATGTCGCCGGGCCGGGCTGCAAGGTCGACGTGATGATCGTCGGGACGGACGACGGCGCACAGATAGCCAAGGCCCTGGTGAAGGACGATCCGCGCGGCTATCGGCCGGCGCGCGGCGCGACCGATCGGGGCCGGGCGGCCCTGCAGCGTTTCCAGGAGGACGAGGCCCCCGTGCGCTGGTGGCATATCAGCCTGCCGGTCAACATCGACACCGGCGAGATCGCCGTCCGCCTGGACGGCGAGGAGTATCCGACCAATACGATGCGCGAATCTTCGCGCCTGCGCAGCAATGTGCGCGACGACCTGGCGCGCGTGGTCATCATAGTGGACTTCACCCGGACGACCCAGGTTCGGATGAGCGCTCTGGTCGACTATGTGGCCTTCATCGCCCTGGCGCAGGTCAATCCCGAGGGTGATCTGGCGGGGCATGACACCATCCTCAACCTGTTCACCCGGCCGGACGAGGTCACGGAGATGACCCGTTGGGACCGCGACTATCTGGCGGCCCTGTATCGCGCCACGCCCAATCGCTTTACCCTGCAGGCCCAGACGCGGGGCATCGCGGACGAAGTGGTGCACGGTCGTCGCGATCGATAGGCGATAAGTCCGCTCCCCCGGCGGATGCGCCTTGCGCAGGCCCGAGGCGAACGCGATATGCTGAAGCGAGGGCGCGACTCAAGCGCGCCATGAATCCGAGAGACCCCATGCGCGATCCGATCGACTACATCTCCAACAACCTGGTGCCGATGGTGGTGGAGCAATCCAGCCGCGGCGAACGGTCGTTCGACATCTTCTCGCGCCTGCTGCGCGAGCGGATCATCTTCCTGACCGGCCCGTTCGAGGACGGCATGGCCTCGCTGATCTGCGCCCAGCTGCTGTTCCTGGAATCGGAGAACCCGAAGAAGGAAATCAGCATGTACATCAACAGCCCCGGCGGTCAGGTGACCTCGGCGCTCGCGATCTATGACACCATGCAGTACATCAAGTCGCCGGTCTCGACCGTAGTCATGGGCATGGCCGCTTCGGCCGGTTCGCTGATCCTGACGGCCGGCGAGGCGGGCCAGCGCATCGCCCTGCCGAATGCGCGGGTCATGGTGCACCAGCCCTCGGGCGGCTTCCGCGGCACGGCCTCGGACATCGAGCGCCACGCCGAGGACATCATCGCCACCAAGCGTCGCCTGAACGAAATCTACGTCCAGCACACCGGCCGCACCTATGAGGAGGTCGAGCGCACCCTGGACCGCGACCACTTCATGACCGCCGAGGAAGCCAAGGCCTGGGGCATCGTCGACCACGTCTATGACAAGCGCACCCAGGCCGACGACGACGGCGTCAAGGCTCCCTGAGCCTAGCCCGGATTCAGGCTGCGACAATTTGCGAGGCGGAATCCGGCGACGGATTCCGCCTCGAATCATGTTTGAGACTCGTTATCAGCAGAAGGGGGCGCTCATGGCGACGCAGTGGAGAGACGACGGCTTTCGATATGGCGCCGTCACGCGCGCGCTGCACTGGGCGATCGCCCTGCTGCTGACGTGGCAGTTCACCGGCATGGCGGTGAAGCTGATCGTCGGCAAGGCGCCGATCACCGCCTTCTGGGTCGGTACGCACAAGGGGATCGGCGTGGTCCTGCTGACCCTGATCGTGCTGCGCGCCTTGTGGGGCCTCTACAACATGAAGACGCGGCCGGCGCACGGCGGCGGCTTCTGGGGGCGGGCCGCCAAGGTCGGGCATCTGGCGCTCTACGCCCTGATGCTGATCGTGCCGTCGCTGGCGCTGCTGCGGCAGTACGGATCGGGCAAGCCGCTGGACGTGTTCGGCGTGCGCCTGATCGACGGCGGCTGGGCCGAGGTGTCGTGGATGACCGCCCCGGCCAACGCCGTGCACGGCCTGCTGGCCTGGGTGCTGCTGGCCGCCATCGCGGGCCATATCCTGATGGTGCTGGTCCACCGTTTCATCTGGAAGGACGACACGGTCGGCCGGATGATCGGCTAGGCTGGTTCAGCCCGCCGTCACCGTGGGGGCGACGGCGGATCGCGACGTCAGAGGTCCAGGTCGGCCTGGGCGAAGCGGGCGTTTTCCTGAATGAACTGATAGCGGGCCTCGGCCTTGCGGCCCATCAGGCGCTCGACCAGATCCTCGATCTCTTCCTCGCTGTCGGGCAGGGCGACGCGGGCCAGGGTCCGCTTCTTCGGGTCCATGGTGGTCTCTTTCAGCTGAGAAGCCATCATCTCGCCCAGACCCTTGAACCGGCCGATCTCGGTCTTCTTGCCCTTGAACACGGTGGCCAGAAGCTCGTCGCGGTGGGCGTCGTCGCGGGCGTATTCCGACAGCGGGCCTGCCGAAATCCGATAGAGCGGCGGCAGGGCCATATACAGCCGCCCCTGACGGATCAGGTCCGGCATGGAGCGGTAGAAGAAGGTGATCAGCAGGGCCGCGATGTGGGCGCCGTCGACGTCGGCGTCGGTCATGATGACCACGCGCTCATAGCGCAGGTCGTCGACGCTGAAGCGGCTGCCCGCCTGAACGCCCAGCGCCAGCATCAGGTCGGTCAGCTCGACGTTGGCGCGCAGCTTGTCCGCCGTGGCCGAGGCGACGTTCAGGATCTTGCCGCGCAGGGGCAGGATGGCCTGGGTCGTGCGGTCGCGCGCCTGCTTGGCCGAGCCCCCGGCCGAGTCGCCCTCGACGATAAACAGTTCGGTGCCCTCGGCGGCCTGACGCGAACAGTCCGACAGCTTGCCGGGCAGGCGCAGCTTGCGCGTGGCGGCGGCGCGCTGGACTTCCTTGTCCTTGCGGCGGCGCAGGCGGTCCTCGGCGCGGTCGATGACGAAGCCGAGCAGGGCGTTGGCCTGTTTCGGGCTCTCGGTCAGCCAGTGGTCGAAGGGGTCGCGCAGCAGTTGTTCGGCCAGGCGCGCGCCCTCGGGCGAGGACAGGCGGTCCTTGGTCTGGCCTTGAAACTCGGGGTTGCGGATGAAGATGGAGATCATCGCCCCCGCATTGGCGATGACGTCTTCCGCCGTGATCTGGGCGGCGCGCTTCTCATTGGTCAGCTCGCCATAGGCTTTCAGCCCCTTGACCAGGGCAGCGCGGAAGCCGGCCTCGTGCGTGCCGCCGTCGGGGGTCGAGACGGTGTTGCAGTAGGAGGCGACGAAGCTGTCGGCGTCGCCGAAGCCGATCGGGGACCAGGTGACGGCCCATTCCAGGGCGCCCGCCTCGCCCTTGCGCTCGACGCGCCCGGCGAAAACGGGGGTGACGGTCTCGATCTCGCCCACGCGCTCGGCCAGAGCGTCAGCCAGGCCGCCGGGGAAGTGCAGCGTCGCCTGGGCGGGCGTCTGGTCGGTGATGCGCTCCGGGGCGCAGGTCCAGCGGATTTCGACGCCGCGGAACAGATAGGCCTTGGCCCGCGTCATGCGGAACAGGCGGGCGGGCTTGAAGGCCGCGCCGACGCCGAAGATCTGCTCGTCCGGCTTGAACCGGATCAGGGTGCCCTTCTTCTTTGACGGGCCGACCTGCTGGATCGGTCCCTGCGACAGGCCGCGGCTGAAGGACTGCCGCCATTCGAAGCCATCGCGCCAGACGGTGACGTCCAGGCTTTCCGACAGGGCGTTGACGACCGAGACGCCGACGCCGTGCAGGCCGCCCGAGGTCTCATAGGCCTTGCCCGAGAACTTGCCGCCCGAGTGCAGCACCGTCATGACGACTTCCAGCGCCGACTTGCCGGGGTGCTTGGGATGAGGGTCGACCGGGATGCCGCGCCCGTCGTCGCGCACCGACAGATAGCCCTCGGCGTCCAAGTCGACGGTGATCAGCTTGGCGTGCTTGGCGACGGCCTCGTCCATCGCATTGTCCAGCACCTCGGCGAACAGGTGGTGCAGGGCGCGCTCGTCGGTGCCGCCGATATACATGCCGGGGCGCTTGCGGACGGGCTCCAGGCCTTCCAGCACCTCGATCGAGGAGGCGGAATAGCCGGTGGCGGCCGCCGTCGCGGCGCTGGCGTGGGACGTCAGCTCGACCTTCGGTTCATGCACGGGCTGAGGCGCAACCGGAGGCGCCGCCTGGGGAGCGGGCGTCGCAGCGGGCGCGGGGGCGGCGGGCTTGGCCGGTTCGGCGTCGTCGAGCTTGGAAAACAGGTCGTCCATCAGGGCATTTTGCGGCGATTCGGGGCAGGGTCTGGTAGGCTTCGAAGACGGCGGGGGCAAGGCCCGCGTCAGGGCGCTCGGTCCGGGATCAGATTACGCGCCATCAGCGCCATGAACAGGGTCCACGGCAGATCCTGATGCCGCATCAGCACGCTTTCCGACAGGCTGAGCAGCAGGAAGGCCGCCAGCCAGGCCAGGCTCCAGTAGCCCTCGCGTCGCCCCAGGCCGGACAGGCGCATGAGCACGGCGGCCGCTGTCACGGCCACGACGACGCCGACCAGGCTGACGCCGGCCCAGCCCAGCTCTGCGCGCAGGTCCAGCCAGCCCTGGTGGGCGGACGGGACGCGCCAGCCCGTCTCATGGCGAATCCACTCCATCGGTTCCGAGTGCGGCAGCCAGAAGGCGCTGTAGCCGTAACCCAGCCAGGGCCTGCGCTCGGCCATGCGGCCGATGGCGTCCCAGATTTCCGTACGGCCCGTCAGGCTGGGGTCCTTGCCGAACAAGGCCAGAATCTCGACGGAGAACTCGCTCCAGGCCCAAAGGCCGCCGACCAGGGCGACGCCCATGCACCAGACGGCGATGACGCCGAACACCGGCCCCAGACGCCGCACCAGCCGGCAAAGCAGCACCAGACCGCCGCCCAGCACCGCCATGACGAGGGCGGTCTTGGACTGAGAGCCCAGCAAGGCCAGGGTGCAGACCGCCAGGGCGGCCAGAGCCAAGCGACGATCCTTCACGTCGGTTTGCGCCGCCAGCAGGGCGGAGGCGCCGATCAGGCCGACCGCCATGACCATGCCCAGCTGGTTCTTCTCGTACCAGACGCCCCGCCACATGCCGGCGTTGGCCTCATGGTGGATGCCGAACCCCGGAAAGATGAAGACGGCGATCAGGCTGCCGATTCCCAGGGCCAGGAAGGTCGCGGTCAGCAGCCGGGGCAGGGCGATCCCGCGAAAGACCGCGCCCAGATAGACGGCGAAGATCCCGGTCAGTCCCAGGGCGAGCACGCGCCGCTCGGTCACATCCGGGGCCTGGGACCACAGGCTGGACGCCAGCGCCATGACGACCATCAGCAACAGGGGGATGAAAGCAGGCCAGGCCGCCGCCATCCGGCGTGCGCGAAATCCGATCAGACCCAGGATCACCAGATAGATCGGCGGCCAGATCAGCCGCAGCACCGGCGTTTCCTGCTGCTGCGGCGCGAAGATCGGACCCAGAAGGGCGCCGGACAGCAGGGTCAGGATCAGACCGGCCGCCGCCTGCTCCCACAGGGTGGGGGCGTCGGGATCGCGTCGTGAAAGGGCGGTCGCCCCCGTCACGCCTTCTCCACGAAGGTGTCGATGACCTTCTTCTCGCCGGCCTTGTCGAAGGCGACGACCAGCTTGTTGCCCTCGACCGCGCGGACGTGGCCGTAGCCGAACTTCTGGTGGAAGACCCGGTCGCCGCGCGCCCAGCCGGACGCCGCCTTGGGATCAGCCGTGGCGATCAGGCGTCCTTCGCCCTCGATCATTGCGCGACGAGCATAGGCGGGCTTGGGCGTCTGGTTCGCGGTATAGGTCTGGGCGCGCTTCCAGCCAGGGCTGGAATAGCTGCCGCCGAAGGAGGGGGCGTCGTCCCAGCGGCTCTTGGCCTCCTTCATGCCGGTCGAGGCGCCGTAATAGCCGGTGTCCGACTGCGGCTCGACGTGGGCGATCGGCAGTTCATCGACGAAGCGGCTGGGCAACTGAGATGTCCAGCGGCCATAGACCATGCGGTTGGCGGCGAAGCTGATGCGCGCATCCTGCTTGGCGCGGGTGACGCCGACGTAGGCCAGACGGCGTTCCTCCTCCAAGCCCTTCACGCCCTTCTCGTCGATGCTGCGCTGGCTGGGGAAGACGCCTTCTTCCCAGCCCGGTAGGAAGACCAGAGGGAACTCCAGCCCCTTGGCGCCGTGCAGGGTCATAATCTGCACCGAGCCCGATCCGTCGGCGTTCTCGTCGCGGCGCTCCAGGTCCATGACCAGTGAAACGTGCTCCAGATAGGCCTGCAGCGTCTCGAAGGACTGCATCGACTGGGTCAGTTCCTTCAGGTTGTCCAACCGCGTCTGGCCGCTGGTGCGGTCGGCCTTCTGCATGGCGGTGTAGCCGCTCTCGTCCAGCAGGGTCTCCGTCACCTGCCAGTGCGGCGTGCCCATGGCCATCAGGTCGCGCCAGCGGTCCAGATCGCGCACGAAGTTGGCCAGCGGCGTGCGGGTGCGCGCCTGAAGCTCGTCCGTCGTGATCAGGTGGCGCACCGCCTGCATGGCCGAGACGCCGTTCTCGCGCGCGATGTGCAGGATCTTCTGGACCGAGGTGTCGCCGATGCCGCGCTTGGGAACGTTGACGATGCGCTCGAACGCCAGGTCGTCGTCCTCGGACTGGATCAGGCGCAGATAGGCGTGTGCGTCGCGGATTTCCGCTCGCTCGAAGAAGCGCGGCCCGCCGATGACGACATAGGGAATGGCCAGCATCAGAAAGCGTTCTTCAAACGCTCTCATCTGGAAGGACGCGCGAACAAGGACGGCCATGTCCTTGTAATTTATGCCCTGCTTGCGCGCGGTCTCGATCTCGTCGGCGATCAAGCGGGCCTCCGCCTCGCCGTCCCAGACGCCGCGCACGCGCACCTTGTCGCCGCTGTCGTCCTCGGTCCACAGGGTCTTGCCCAGCCGGTCCTGATTGGCCGCGATCAGGGCCGAGGCCGCGCCCAGGATGTGCTTGGTCGAGCGATAGTTGCGCTCCAGCCGGATGACCTTGGCGCCGGGGAAGTCGCGCTCGAAGCGCAGGATGTTGTCCACCTCGGCTCCGCGCCAGCCATAGATCGACTGATCATCGTCGCCGACGCAGCAGACATTGCCGGTCGAGGACGTCAGCAGCCGCAGCCACAGATACTGGGCGACGTTGGTGTCCTGATATTCGTCGACCAGGATGTAGCGGAACCGACGACGATATTCCTCTGCCAGATCAGCATGTTTTGACAGAATGGTGATGTTGTGCAGCAACAGGTCGCCGAAGTCGCAGGCGTTCAGCGTCGCCAGCCGCGCCTGATAGGCGGCGTAGAGCGCCGGGCCTTTTCCGTTGGCGAAGTCCTCGCCGGGCGGCAGCTTGTCGGGCGTCCAGCCGCGGTTCTTCCAGTGGTCGATCATATGAGCCAGCGACTTGGGCGTGAACCGCTTGGTGTCGATGTTGGCCGCTTCCAGAAGCTGCTTCAGCAGCCGCTCCTGATCATCCGTATCCAGGATGGTGAAGCTGGACTTCAGCCCGACCAGTTCCGCATGGCGACGCAGGATCTGCGCCGCGACCGAGTGGAAGGTGCCCAGCCAGCGCAGCCCCTCGGACGACGGGCCGATCAGATGGCCGATGCGCTCGCGCATCTCGCGCGCGGCCTTGTTGGTGAAGGTGACGACCAGCAGCTCCCACGGCTTGGCCCGGCCCGTCGCCAGGATGTGCGCCAGTCGCGTGGTCAGGACGCGCGTCTTGCCCGTGCCCGCGCCCGCCAGCACCAGCACCGGCCCCTCGGTCGTCTCCACCGCCTCGCGCTGTTCGGGGTTCAGGCCCGCCAGATAGTCGGCCGCCGGCCCTTGCGGAGTCTGGGCGCGGGCGAGGTCGGAAATGCGGGGAGCGGGCAGGTCGGTCACAGGGGCAAGCACTCGGGCGGCGTCTGGGGCGGTCGCCCCGTCGGAATCTGAAGGGAGAACATAAGCAGCACAGCGGCCAAAGTCAGGCCTAATCGCACGGGCTGTTTCCGGAACCGTGCAGCCAGAGCGCCGTTGTCCCAGATGACAGGCCAACAAAGGGAAGGGATGCCTTATGGCGGAAAACTCCAGCGGCGGCGGGAACGCCGGTCTCGCCTTCATCGTCGGCGGTCTGGTCGTGGTGGTGGCCATCCTGGCCTGGTTCCTGCTGGGACGAGGCGGAGCGCCGGACACCAAGAACGTCGATGTCGAGGTCAAGCTGCCTGAGGTCTCGGCGCCGGCCGCGCCGGGCGGGAACTGAGGCGAGGCCATGACCGATCCGAACCTTCCTCCCGAGCGGGTGGTGCATCAGACCACGATCAACACCTCTTCGCCTCCGCCGCGAAAGAGCGGTGGCGTCGGCCTGGCCTTCGTCGTCGGCGGCCTGGTGGTGCTGGTGGCGATCATCGCCTGGTTCGTTTTCGGGAGCGGCCGCGTTCCCGAGCCGGAGCGACCCAACCTGGATGTCGACATCACCGTGCCGACGCCGCGCCTTCCCGAGGTGCCCGACCGCCCGGCTCCGCCCGAACTGCCCCGCCCGAGCGAACCGCCGCAGGTGGCGACCCCGCCTTCTCAGGACTGAGCCGATGAAGCCGGCGCTGAAGAGGGTCTATGAGCCGCCGTCGAAATCGGACGGAACGCGCATTCTGATCGATCGCCTGTGGCCGCGGGGGCTGAGCAAGGACAAGGCGCATGTCGACCTGTGGCTCAAGGCGATCGCGCCCAGCACCGAACTGCGTCGCTGGTTCGGCCATGACCCCGAGAAATGGACGGAGTTCCAGCATCGTTATCGCGCGGAGCTCAAGGCCAACGGCGACGCCGTGTCCGAGTTGAAGGCCGCGCTCGCCGACGGTCCGGCGACGCTGGTCTATGGGGCGAGGGACGAAGCGCACAACGACGCCGTGGTGCTGGCGGATTATCTGGCAACCTCTAACCGCTCATCCCGGCCTTCGCGGACCTATTTCAGCCGATAGCTGATGGTCGTGACGACCCGAACCTTCTTGTTCGGCGTGCTGGCCTCGTCGCCGGCGCCGTCGCGCGACAGGATCTCGAACGATCCTTGCCCCGCCGTCTTGATCGGCCCCAGAGGCGCGCCGGAATCCTTGGCGAACTGTTCGGCGCCGGTGCGGGCGGCGGCGGTGGCCTCAGCGATCATGGCGGGCCGCACGTCGTTGAGCTTGGTGAAGAGGTAGGACGGACCCTGGAAGTCCTGCAGCACCACGCCCTGGCGCACCAGATCGTTCAGATTGCGCGTGGTGGTTTGGACCCGGTCTACATCCGTGGTGCGGACGATGACGGTCTGGGTCAGGATGAAGCGCGGCCCGCCGGTCTGGCTGGCGTACTCGCGAGAGCGGGTGTCAGCCACGCCCAACTGGCCCAGGTCCACCGCGTCGTCGGGATAGCCTTGGGCCTTCAGGAACTGCCGCACGATGGCCAGGTCGCCGTCGATCCGCGCCTGCACCTCCGACAGCACGTCGCCCGAGGCGGTGAAGCGGATCGGCAGGACGGCCAGGTCGGCCTTCACGTCCTTTTCCGCCAGACCGCGCACGGTGACGGAGCGGTCCCCCGCGCGGGCGTTGACCACGCCCTGGCCGATCAGGGCGCCGCCGCCGATCAGTCCGATGGCCACCAGTCCGCCGAAGACGGCGGCGGGGATGAGGCGGTTCCTGTCGATGTCAGCGCTCATGAGGTCTTCTCTTCTGCGAAGCTGCGGTCGCCGCCGACCCATTGCAGGGCCAGGATGCGGCAGGCGGAGGCCAGGGGGCGGCGGCCCCGCCAGGCGTCGATGCGGATCAGCAGGCTGGACCGACTGAGCGCCAGTTCGCCCGCGATGATATCCAGCACGGCCCAGAACTCAGGCTCCAGCGCCACCGAGGTGGCGTGGCCGGACAGCAGCACCGATCGCTTGACGAGACTGCTCAAGGTCTAGCGTACGCCCACCATCACGATCTCGACGCTGTTCGGCGCGCCGCGCGTCAGGACCGAATGGCGCGTGTCGGTGGTGAAGCGCAGGGCGCCCGACGGATCGCGGATTTCGGCGCGGGCGGCGTACTCCATGCGGCTGTCGATCTTGTCGTTCGGCACCGACAGGGTGACGGCGTAGGGCGGGCCGCGGCCGTCCAGGCGCTGGGTCGTCTCCGCCAGGACACGAGCGGGGGCGTCGGCGCGGCTGACATCCTCGACCTTGACGGTCAGAACATGGCCCGGCGGCAGCATGATGCGCTCGCGATAGGTCGCCGTGACCTGCACCTGGGTGGAGGCTGCGGGGCTCTCGGGCATGGATGAGCAGGCGGCGGCCAGAAGGGCCGGGGCCAGGACGAGAGGGGCGAGGAACAGGCGCATCGGCGTCTCCTTTGAGGGGCAGCTTAACAGAACGCGCCAGCGTCGCATAAGGCTGCAACAGTTTGAGAGACGCGGGATAGGAAGCGGTGCTATCGGAAGTTCCCGTTTCGTTTCGATCGAGTCGCCGGCGTGTCCCAGTCTGAAGCTCCCCATTCCGAAACTCCGCCTTCACGCCTGTCGTCGCCGGCCCTGCTGGCCTTCGGCGGGGTCGGGGTCTGCGCCCTGATCTGGGGCACGACCTGGTACGCCATCACCTTCCAACTGGGGGCCGTCGATCCGGTGGTGTCGGTGGTGCTGCGCTTCGGCATCGCCTCGACCTTGCTGGCCTTGATCGTCAAGGCGACAGGCGGGCGGCTGGCGTTGACCCGGGGGCAGCATCTGGCGGCGCTGGGACAGGGGTTGTTCTCCTTCGCCATCAGCTACGCCTTCGTCTACGCCTCGGAGGAGAAGATCGCCTCGGCCGTGGTGGCGGTGATCTTCGCCGCCCTGGCCTTCCTCAACCTGATCCTGTTTCGCGTGGCGTCAAAGCAGAAGGCGGCGCCGGCCGCCTGGCTGGGCGCGGGGCTGGGCGTGGTCGGCGTCGGCGTCCTGTCGGCGGGCGAGGTGATGGGGGCGGGGCTGGGCGTCCACGCCGTGGCCGGCGTCAGCTTCGCCGTGATCGCCGTCGTCGCCTCTGCGTTCGGCAACTGGTTCGCCTGGAGGGGACAGCAGGCCGGCTCGGGCGTCCTGCCGTCCACCGCCTGGGCCATGGCCTACGGCACGGGGACGCTGGCGCTCTACGCCCTGGTCACGGGCGTATCCTGGTCGGTGGCGTGGAGCCCGGCCTATGTGATCTCCCTGCTGTATCTGGCGGTGTTCGGCTCGGTCGTCGCCTTCGGCCTGTATTTCACCATCGCGCGGGCGAGGGGGTATGCGACCGCCAGCTACATCTCGGCCCTGACGCCGCCGATCGCCATGCTGGTGTCGGTGATGTTCGAAGGGGCGCGCTTCGGCCTGCTGGCCTTGCTCGGCCTGGCGCTGGTTCTGGCCGGACAGGTGTTCCTGATCCGCGCGCCCAAGCGTTCGGCCGCCTGATCAGGCGGCGCCGGTCGCGATCGGCGCATCCGGCCGGGCGCCCCATTCAGCCCACGACCCGTCATAGAGGCGCGACGGCCGCCCCAGCACGGCCAGCCCCAGCGTCAGGATCGCCGCCGTCACGCCTGAGCCGCAACTGGTGATGACGGGCCGCTCCAGATCGACGCCCGCCGCGCGAAAGGCCTCTTCCAGCGCCGCGCCTCGCTTCAACGTCCCGTCCGTGTTCAGCAGGTTGGAGAAGGGCAGGTTCAGCGCCCCCGGCATATGACCCGCGCGCACGCCAGGACGCGGCTCGGCCGCTTCGCCTCGGAACCGAGCGGCGCTGCGCGCATCAACCACCTGAAGGCCGTCCGCCAGCGCGGCCCCGACCTGATTGAAATCCGCCACGGCGTCGGCGTCGAACCGCGTCTCGAAGCGAGCGGCGCCTGGCGCGGCGGGAACTCCGCCCGCCAGAGGCCGCCCCTCGGCCTTCCACTTCGGCAGACCGCCGTCCAGCACGCGCACGCGCCGGGCGCCCATAGTCCGCAGCGTCCACCAGACGCGCGCTGCGGAGAACAGGCCCTGCGCGTCATAGACGACGATGTCGTCCGTCGCCTCGACGCCCATCGCGCCCATCGCCTCGGCGAAGGCTTGGGGTGACGGCAGCATGTGCGGATAGGGGCTTTGCCGATCCGACACGGCGTCCAGGTCGAAGAAGACGGCGCCGGGCAGCCGCTCGCGTTCGAAATCCGACCGCGCGTCGTGGCCGTCCAGCCACCAGCTGGCGTCGATAATCCGCAGGTCGGACGCACCCAGCCGCGCGGCCAGGGCCTCGGTCGAGATCAGGGGCGTGTCGGTCGTGCTCATGTGATCAGACTATCATGATCGCGCGGCCGGTGGTCAGGGCCTGAGTCGCCCGATAAGTTGCGAAAACGCATCCGCGACGCCACCTGTCCGACTCAAAGTCGCGGCACAGGCCCGCGAACCGCCGTTGAAACCAGTCGAAAGCGCCGCCGTGACCTCTCCGAACGCCGTCATCACCCTGTCCGAAGGCCTCAAGAAACCCGTCGTCATCGGCGGCGGCGCCCGCATCGTCTTCATCGCCGGACCGTGCCAGATGGAAAGCCGCCAGCATGCGCTGGAGACCGCCCATGCGCTGAAGGAGATCGGCGAGCGGCTGAACCTCGGCATCATCTACAAGACCAGCTTCGATAAGGCGAACCGCACCAGCGCCAGCGCCGCGCGCGGCATCGGCCTGAAGGACGCCCTGCCGATCTTCGCCGAGATCCGTGAAGTCACCGGCCTGCCGACCCTGACCGACGTCCACTCCGAGGCCCAGTGCGGCCCGGTCGGCGAGGTCGTGGACGTGCTGCAGATCCCGGCCTTCCTGTCCCGCCAGACCGACCTGCTGCTGGCCGCAGCCGCCACGGGCAAGGCGATCAACATCAAGAAGGGTCAGTTCCTGGCTCCCTGGGACATGAAGAACGTCATCGCCAAGGTGACGGGCGCGGGCAATCCCAACGTCATGGCCTGCGAGCGCGGCGCCAGCTTCGGCTACAACACCCTGGTCAGCGACATGCGCGCCCTGCCTGTGCTGCGCGAGATCGGCTGTCCGGTGGTGTTCGACGCGACCCACAGCGTCCAGCAGCCGGGCGGGCAGGGCACGTCCTCGGGCGGCCAGCGCGAGTTCGTGCCGGTGCTGGCCCGCGCCGCCGTCGCGGTCGGCGTCGACGCCGTCTTCATGGAGACGCACGAAGACCCGGACAACGCCCCCTCGGACGGCCCGAACATGGTGCCGCTGAGCCAGTTCGAGGCCCTGGCCGCCGAACTGATCGCCTTCGACGACCTGGCCATCAAGCTCGGCCACAAGGGGCCGATGGCGAAGACAGCGTGAATCCGCTAGTTCGGCGTCATGGCTGAACGTTCTCTCGATCTCGGCGCCCTGCAGTCCCTGCTGGAGCGCGTGCGCGACCTGAAGGTCGCCTGCGTCGGCGATCTGATGCTGGATCGCTATGTCTATGGCGAGGTCAGCCGCATCTCGCCCGAGGCGCCGATACCCGTCCTGCGCGCGCGCCGCACCGTGGCCATGCCCGGCGGCGTGGGCAACGTCGCCCGCAACGTCGCGGCTCTGGGCGGTCAGGCCCGTCTGGGCGCCGTGGCGGGCGATGATGCGGCAGGCGCCGAACTGGCCGATCTGATCGCCGCCGAGGACCGGATCGAGGACGCCCTGATCCGACCCGAAGGCGTCGCCACCATCGTCAAGACGCGCTTCGTCGCCGCCGGTCAGCAATTGCTGCGTCTGGACGACGAGGCCGCGACCCATTCCGGCTATGCCGACAAGGCGGTGTTCCGGGGCGCGGGCGCCATCCTGCTGTCCGACTACGCCAAGGGCGTGGTGGACGACGGCGCCATTCAGGCGGCGCTGTGGGCCGGGGCCGAATACGGCGCGCCGGTCATCGTCGATCCCAAGGGCCGCGACTTCGCCCGCTATGGCGCGGTCGATGTCATCAAGCCGAACGCCAGCGAACTGGCGGGCGCGACCGGCCTGCCGACTGAAACCGACGAACAGGTCGAGGCGGCGCTGGCGGCCCTGCTGGCCGCCACCACGGCCAAGGCCGTCATCGTCACCCGCGCGGGCAAGGGCATGACGCTGGCGCGCAGAGGCGGCGGCGTCACCCACTTCCCCGGCCGGGCGCGTGAAGTGTTCGACGTGTCGGGCGCGGGCGACACCTGCCTCGCCGCGCTGGGCCTCGCTTTGGGCGCTGGCGCGACGCTGGAACAGGCGGTGCAGTTCGCCATTCTCGCGTCGGGCGTCGTCGTGGGCAAGAGCGGCACCGCCGTCGTCACCCCCGCCGAACTGATCGAGGCCGAGATGAGCCAGCACGCGGCCCTGGCCCAGTCCAAGGTCACGCCGCTGGACGAGCTGGCCGATCAGGTCGAGGCGTGGAAGCGTCAGGGCCTGAAGGTCGGCTTCACCAACGGCTGCTTCGACATCCTTCACCGCGGCCACGTCGCCTATCTGAGCCAGGCGCGCGGCTGGTGCGACCGGCTGGTGGTGGCGCTGAACACCGACGCCTCGGTGCGCCGCCTGAAGGGCGAGGGCCGCCCGGTCAATGATCTGGACAGCCGCGCCGCCGTTATCGGCGGTCTGGCCAGCGTCGATCGCGTCACCGCCTTCGACGACCCGACCCCCATCGCCCTGATCGAGCGGCTGAAGCCCGATGTGCTGATCAAGGGCTCGGACTACACCAAGGACAAGGTCGTCGGCGCCGCCGAGGTCGAAAGCTGGGGCGGCGAAGTCCGTCTGGCCGACTTCGCCGACGGCTATTCCACCACGAAGACCATCGAGAAGATGACGGGAGAGACAGCATGACGCCCAGAATGATCGTCGTCACCGGCGGCGCGGGCTTCATCGGCTCCAACATCGTCGCCCGCCTGTGCGAGAGCGGCGCCTGGGACGTGGTCGTCTGCGACCGGCTGGAGACGGCCGATCTCGCCAAGTGGAAGAACATCGCCAAACACCCCATCGCCGATCTGTGGGCGCCCGAAGAGCTGTTCGACCAGCTGGAGCGTCACGCCGACCGCATCGAGGCGGTGATCCACATGGGCGCCATCTCCTCGACGACGGAGCCGGACGCCGACCTGATCCTGCGCACCAACTTCAGCCTGTCGCGCGACATCTGGGACTGGTGCGCGGTGCGTAACGTGCGGATGATCTACGCTTCGTCGGCCGCCACCTACGGCGACGGCGAGGCAGGCTTCGAGGATCGCGACGACCCTGAGAGCCTGAATGCGCTACGCCCGCTAAACGCCTATGGCTATTCGAAATATCTGTTCGACCAGTATGCCGTGCGTCAGGCCGATCGCGACGAGGCGCCGCCCCAGTGGGCCGGGCTGAAGTTCTTCAACGTCTATGGTCCGAACGAGGGCCACAAGGGCGGGATGAAGTCGGTCGTCGCCCAGATCTGGCCCAAGGTGCAAGCGGGCGAGACGGTCAGCCTGTTCCGCTCGCACAACCCGAACTATCCCGACGGCGGCCAGTTGCGCGACTTCGTCTTCGTCGATGACGTGGTCAACATCATCCTGTGGCTGCTTGAGCGCGAGGACATCTCGGGCGTGTTCAACGCCGGATCGGGGCAGGCCCGCTCCTTCGTCGATCTGGCGCGGGCCACTTTCGCGGCGGCGGGCAAGGGGCCGTCTATCGCCTATATCGACATGCCCGAGGCGATCCGCGATCGCTATCAGTACTTCACCGAGGCCAGCATGGATCGCATCCGCGCCCTCGGCTACGGCGGTCAATCGACGCCGCTGGAAGAAGGCGTGCGCCGCTACGTCCAGGACTTCCTGGCCCAGCCGGACCCGTATCGCTGATGTGGCCTAAGCTGACCTTTCGACAGTGGGTCGGCTATGCGGGCTTCGCGCTCGTCCTGCTGCTGACGGCGGCGGTGGCTGTCTGGCGCGGGGACATTTTGCGCGCCGGGCTGGACCCGCAGATCCCGTTCCAGACCTATAAGCCGCCGGCGGCGCCGGACTACGCCTCCGAAGACGCCTGGGCCCTGCTGAACGCGCGCGCGCCGGGCGCGGGCCCCGCCCACGTCTTCTTCATTCATTCCACCACCTACGACGGCGGCAGCGACTGGAACGGAGCCATCGACGACCGCCGCGCCCTGGACAAGCTGCGCAGCGTCGTCCTGCCCAACTACGCCGGACCGTTCGCCTCGGCGGGCGACGTCAGCGCGCCCCTGTATCGTCAGGCCAGCCTCTACAGCCGCCTGACCCTGCGCGAGGACGCGCGCGAGGCGCGGGCCTTCGCCTACGGCGATGTCCAGACCGCCTTCGATCGTTGGCTGGCGGCGCGGCCGGAGGGGCCGATCGTCCTCGTCGGAGTGGAGCAGGGCGCCGACATTCTGGATCGTCTGCTGCACGACCGCGTGGCCAGGACGCCTTCGCTCAAGGCGCGTCTCGTCGCCGCCTATCTGATCGAGGGCCTGACCCCGGTCGCTCGCTTCACGCAGACGCCCCTGTGCCGCACGCCGGCCCAGACCGGCTGCGCCCTGTCGTGGCGTTCGGTCGAAGAGAATGCGGAGGGCGAGGCCAGGCGTCTCATTCGTCGCGCCCTGACCTGGAACGACCGCGGCGCCTTGATCGAGGCGGCGGAGACGCCCATCGCCTGCGTCAATCCGGTGACGGGTTCAGTCGACGCCCCGATCTCGCAGGCGCGCGAGAGCCGCGGCGCCACCAACGCCACCAATCTGGAATGGGGCGCGCGTCCCGCCCTTCAGCGCCGTCTGGTGGAGGCGGAGTGCCGGAACGGCATCCTGTGGCGGTCGCGCCTGACGTCAGAGTCCTTCCGCACGCCCGCATCCTGGGCCGATCAGCGCAAGATCCCCGCCTATAATCTCTTCTACGCCGATATAGAGGCCGATGTGATGCGTCGCCTCAAGGCCTGGGAAGCCGCTGAAGACTGAGCCTGCCGGTCGTCAGACCATGCCCATGTTCATTGCGGCCATCAGGGCGTCGCGGATGGCCGCGTCGGTGAAAGGCTTCTGCACCGTGGGGTTGCCGCGCCAGTGCTCGGGCAGGCCGCTTTCACCGTAGCCGGTCGAGAAGACGAAGGGGACCCCCCGCGCCTTGAGCGCCTCTGCGATGGGAAACACCTCCTGGCCGGCCACATTGACGTCCAGCAGGGCGGCGTCGAGATCGATCTCGCTGGCCACGACGCGCAGGCCGTCGCCGACGTTCGATTCCGGACCCACGACGGCGCAGCCCATGTCGCTGAGGATGGTCTCCAGCAGCATGGCGACCAGGGACTCGTCCTCGACGATCAGCACGCGGCGGCCGGACAGCGCTTCAGTCATGCGATTTCCATTTCCAGGGGCAGGCTGATCTCGGCGCAGAAGCCTTGGGACGGGTAGGAGAGCTGGACCGTGCCGTGCAGATCGTGGCGCACGTTGCGCTCGATCAGGCGGGTGCCGAAGCCGCGTCGTTCGGGTTCAGGGATGGGCGCGCCGCCCAATTCGCGCCAGGTGATCTCCAGGCGCGGCGATTTCTGGTCGGCCAGGCGCCAGTCGACGATGACGCGCCCGTCGCCGCAGGCCAGGGCCCCGTATTTGGCGGCGTTGGTGGCCAACTCATGGAAGACCATGCCCAGCGACAAGGCGCGCGCGGGCGACAGCGCCACGTGCGGTCCGTTCAGGGTCAGCCGCCCCAGGCCGTGCGCCTTGGTCTCATGCTCCAGAACCGCGCGCAGGTCGGCGCCTTCCCAGTGGCTGCGGGTCAGCAGGTCATGAGTGTGGGACAGGGCCAGGATGCGGGACTGGAAGGCGGCGGCGAAGGAACTGGGGTCCTCATGGGTGCGCGCCGTCTGCATGGCGATCGACTGGACGGTGGCCAGGGTGTTCTTCACCCGATGGTTCAGTTCGTCGATCATCAGCTTCTGGCGTTCGGCGGCCAGAACCACATCGGTGACGTCGTGGCCCTGGACGAAGATGCCGACGATGTGGCCTGCGTCGTCGCGAATGGGCTGATAGGCGAAGTCGATGTAGCGGTAGTCCAGCGGTCCGTCCTGCGCGTGCCGGAGCGCGAAGGCGCGCTGGCGGCCATAGACCGGCTCGCCGGTCTCGAACACGTCGTTGAGGAAGTCGAGGTGGCCCTGATCGCTCAGCTCGGGCAGGGCGTCGCGGACGGGCTGGCCCAGGATGTCGCGGTGGCTGACCAGGCGGTAGCAGGCGTCGTTGCAGAACTGGATGATGTGGTCCGGACCGTTCAGCACCGCGACGAAGCCCGGCGCGTTCATCAACATGTCGGTCAGCTGTTTGCGTTCGGCTTCGAGGCGCTGGTTGTTGGCCTCGATCTTGGCGGCCCGCTGAAACACCTCGCCGCCGACCATGGCGTCCAGGGCGGAGGTCGGCTCTGCTTCTCCGATCTTGTAACGCAGGCACAGCAGGTCGGTCACATCGCTTGTGTGCTGCAGGATATGGGTGACCTCGCCGGCCTCATTCTTGATCGGCGTGTGGGTGCAGCTCCAGAACCGGTCGTCGAAGACGGGCGTGCCGTCGGGACCGGGGATCAGGACGGGATAGTGCAGGATGGCCAGGTGATCCGGCTGCCCGGTGCTCAGCACCTTGTCGAAGGAGGCGCGCAGGCGGCGGCCTTCCTCTTCGCTGTCCGGGGCGTCGCCCGGCGCGAAAATCTCCATGACGTGGTGGCCGATCAACGCTTCACGCGTGCGTTGCGTGATGTCCAGATAGGCCTGGTTCATCCCCGCGAACCGAAGGTCGCGATCCAGCAACATGTAGGGATTGGGAGAGGAGTCGAACGCCGCCACCAGATCGATTGTTTTGGCGAGCTTGCGCAAACTCCATCCCCCTCTCACTGACTCCTTAACGCAGGATCAGCGGAAAGGGTGCCAGTTTCTGGGGCGAAAATGCAGCAAAAGTAAAGGTTGCCGTCTAGGCGTTCAGGCGCAGCGCTTCGGATAGGGCCTGGTGCATCGCCTTGGGCCGGTAATCGATGTCATAGGGCAGGCCGCGGTTAGGCGGAGCGTCCGCGTACTGACGTTGCGGCGGTTCGGACAGCCAGGAATGGCGGTCGCTCAGACCCCAGGTGACGACGCCTCGCACCTGGGGGAAGACCAGCATGGTCTCCAGATAGCGGCGCGTCTCATCGGCCACCTTCTGATCCCGCGCGGCCGCCGCGTCGTGGAAGCCGGCTTCCTTGACGTCCAGTTCGGTGATGGTGATCTCCAGCCCCAGGTCGACCAATTGCCGGGTCATGTCGCGCAGACCTTCGACCGACAGCGGTCCCTTGGACAGATCCAGGTGCGCCTGCACGCCGACGCCGTCCAGCGGCGTCCCCGAGGCGCGCAGCCGTCGCGCCAGGGCGACGATGGCCTTGCGCCGGGCCTGATCCACCGGATTGTCGTATTCAAAGCCGTAGTCGTTGACGACCAGGTGGGCCTGGGGCGCAAGGGCGCGGGCCTCTTCCAGGGTGCGCTCGATATAGGTCGGGCCGAAGGCGCGGTGGAAGACGTTGCGCCTCAGGCCGCCCGCGCCGCCCTGGGTGTCGATCGGTTCATTGATGACGTCCCACTCGGTGATGCGCTCGCCGTATCGTTTGAGGACGCGCTCCAGATGGCCCGACATCAGCGACCAGTCGCGACGACGCAGCATCTCCTGCCTGGCCCAGTCGGGCGTGCCCTGGTCCCACAGCAGGGTGTGGCCGCGAACCTGCATCCCGTGGCGCTGGGAGAAGTCGAGCAGATCGTCGACGGGGGCGAAGTTGAACTCGCCCTTGCGCCACTCCAGGGCGTTCCACTTCAGGTGGATTTCAGGCGTCAGCACCTGGCAGTCGCGCAGGACCGCACCGCGCAATTCGGCGCTTTGGCGAAGCTGTTCGGCGCGGACGGCGGCGCCGAAATAGCGGCCCTGGGTCCTGGCGGCGTCAGCGAGGGCGGGGAGCTTCACGGGCGGAGGGTCCAGCGGCGCGCCTTCGCGCACCGGACGCCAGGCGGCCAGACCAAGGGCGGGCGCCAGCGCGGCGGCGCCGATGAAGACGCGTCTGGTGGGTCGCGGCAGCATCCGGCTGCACCTCCTCAGGAACGCGAGAAGGTTGCCTGACTACGCTTAACTTCTCGTTAAGGCGCAATCTTAAGAGGCGTCATGGACAATAAGTTGGGCGTGAAAACGGTGTTTCCATGAGCTGAGCGGCCCAATTCGCCCGCCGGACTGCGACCCGCCTTAGAAGCTTCGATAGAAACCGACCCGTAGATAGGCCTGGGAATCTCGTTCATCGCCGTCGCTGAGGCCTACAGAAACTTGGATTTCTGAGCGATCGTTCAGTTTGAATCCGGCGACGGGCCCCACGTGATAGGCGTTGTAGTTGGTGTCGCCTTCGGCCGCGACCTCCATGCCCAGGCGCACCCGGCCGGACGATCCGACCTGATGGGTCAGGCTGACCAAGGCGTTGTAGTCGTCCACCTCGAAGCCGTAGGAGCCGTACCAGTCGACCCGCCAGGGGCCTGAGACATGGCCGCCGTCCAGGGAGACGATGACACCGCCCTGGCCGCCGTCGCGCCGGTTGCCGGGATCGGCGGGGCTCAGGTCCGTATCGACATAGCGATAGCCCACGCCGACGCTGCCCCAGGTCGGCCCGCTGCCGAAGCGATAGATCAGCTCCGCCTGGGCGCCGGTGAAGTCGGCGTCGATCTCGTTCGGGCCCGAGTTGTAGTCATAGCTGCCGGTGTAGACGGAGCCCCGCACCGCAAATCCCCTGGAGTCGACCGAGCTCGGCAGGCCGATCGTCGCCCCGGCATAGGCGCTGTCGGCGACGTCCAACTGACCGCCGGCGAAGATGGTCACGTCGCTTTGCGCCGAGGCGGGGCCGACCCAGGCGACGGCCGTGCAGGCGAAGGCCGCGGCCGTCAGGGCGGCCAGCGAAGTCATCGGGCGTCGACGATGGGGCATGGGTCAGTTCCTTGCGAAGTATCGAACGCGCCAGATGCTGGCGACGCCTGCGACGGGCGCTTCACGCATACAGAACAGGGGGGCGAATGCTGTCATACGACCAATCTTCCCCTGGAGAGTTGTTCCAGACTTTCAGCGCTGCGGTCAATGGGCGCGCGGGCGTGCGACACCCAGGCGATCAGCTCCTCCATGCCCTGGTCCATGGAGCGCCGAGGGGTGAAGCCGAAGGTGCGCTCGATCTTGGAGATGTCGCCGAAGCAGTGGCGGATATCCCCGACCCGATAGCGGTTCAGCACCTCCGGGGCGATGTTCTTGCCCAGCAATCGGGCCAGGACGCCGGCGATCTCATTGATCGAGACGGGCGCGCCGCTGCCGACGTTGAACACGTCCCAGATCTCGCGGTCGTCATCCAGCACGGTGGCGAAGGCTTCGGCCACGTCCTGCACATGGACGAAGTCGCGCATCTGCCGCCCGTCCTCGAACACCAGCGGCGGCTGGTCGTTCATCAGCCGCGAGATGAAGATGGCGGCCACCCCCGTATAGGGATTGCTCAGCGCCTGACGCGAGCCATAGGCGTTGAACAGCCGCAGGGCCACGGTGGGGATGCGCAGAGCGCGCCCGACCGACAGGAACATCTCCTCATGGTCGCGCTTGTTCACCGCATAGATGGAGTTGGGCTGCAGCAGCTTCTCCTCCGGCGTGGGGCAGGGCTCCAGCGACTCTCCGTCGACCATCAGGTCCCAGTGACGCGCCTCCAACTGAGCGTGCGGACGCACGTCGGCGGTCACATGGGCGCCGGTCGAGGGGCGGACGTAATCACCCTCGCCATAGATCGACATGGACGAGGCGACGGCGATCCGTTCCACCGTGTGCGGTCGCTGGGACAGGGTCTCCAGCATGACGGCCGCCGTCATGACGTTGTTGCGGGTGTAATCGACGATGTTGGTCATGCTCTGACCCACGCCGACCGAGGCGGCGAGGTGGGCCAGATGGGTCACCCCGTCCAGCGCCGCCTCGAACACGCCGTCTTCCAGCAGGTCGCCCCTGATGCGGCGGGCCTGCGCGTCGAGGTAGACGGGCCACCCATCCGCATCCAGTTCGGCGTCGCCGTGGACCTGAGGCGACAGACTGTCCAGGACCGTCACCCGATAGCCCCGCGCCAGCATGGCGTCGACCAGGTGCGAGCCGATGAAGCCCGCCCCGCCCGTGATGAGAATGTGCCTGTGCATGATCGTCTGCTTAGTGCTGGTGATGACGAAGGGCGCCGAACTCATCCAGCTTGGTGCGGACGAGGGTGTTGTTGGCGTCGATCTTCTCGGTCCGCTGCCAGGCCAGGCCGCTGTCCCGCAGATACATGACGAAGCCCAGCGTCAGCGGGATGATCCAGACGCACCACCAGACCATGATGAAGATGGGATTGACTATCAGCATGTAGCCGAGGCGCGCGCCCGCGCCGTCCAGCACCAGGTCGGTCCGCCGCCACGTCTTGATGTAGAGGCCGATCATCAGGATCGAGAAGGCGACGATGTTGAAGATCGACAGGATCACCAGCCAAAGCGGCAGGAAGTCCGCGCCCTGGAAGAACCGCCAGGCCGCCCAGACGCCCAGGGGAATGCCCAGGGTGTTCACCCACATGGACATGCAGGGCAGGAAGTTCATCCACACGCGGACCCGTTCGCCGAAGCTGAAGTCCATCTCCTTCAGCGGCGTCGTCAGGCTCTGGAAGAAGCCGGCGACCCAGCGCTTCCTCTGCGTGATTCCCTCGCTGAAGGTTTCGGGCACCTCTTCGATCAGGGAGCCCTCGATGATGCCCAGCGTCCGGCCGTTCTTCCAGAACCGTTGGCCCACCTCCGGGTCCTCGATGGCGATCCAGGGGTGGAAGCTTCCCAGTTCGATCAGGTCGTCCACCTTGAAGAACAGTCCCTTGCCCAGCACCCAATAGGGCTGCTTCGGATCGGACAGGTGGCCGTATTTGGCCCCGTCCCAGGTCATGTGGTCGAAGGCGTGGAAGGCGGCGGCCAGACTGGCGTTCAGGTTGCCCGCCACATTGCGCGCCTGCAGCACGTCGAACCGGCGCAGGCCGATGGCCGCGGCCTTGAAGTGATCGGCCGGCGGGCAGCTGTCGGCGTCGATGTAGTCGATCGTCAGCCCGCTCTTGTCCCTGTAGGTCTCGGCCACGTGATAGGTGGCGTAGATCAGCTGCCGCGTCTTCTTGGGCGGCAGATCCTTGACCCCGGCGCGCTTGCCGCTGTGCCACCAGTAGGCCTTGGGATTCCGGTCCCAGGCGTTCCACACCATGTCCCAGCTGGGGTCGGTGGTCGGCGGCACCGCCAGGATTTCGACGAAGGGATAGGCGCCGGTCAGCCGTCTCAGGCTGGCGATGGTCTCGGCGTCGTTGCTGTTGGGAATGGCCAGGACGCGATAGCGATCGGTCGGATAGTCCAGCTTGGCCAGCGCCGTGAACGTCGTCTCCATGGTGCTCTCCAGCTCCCGCAGCACGGGGTAGAGCAGGACGATGAAGGGATAATCGGCCTCGCTGGCCGGCAGGGGCTCGTCCATGTCCACGCGCTCGACGCGCAGCGAGCGGAAATACATCTCCAGCAGGAAGCTGCCGAAATACAGGACCTGGGAAATGGCGAACAGCCAGACCAGCAGGGTCGCCCAGTTCGGATCTTGAGTGTTCATCACGCCGCTCGCCCAGTTATTTGCCCAATCAGTCGGTGGTGGTTGCTCGGTCCGTTGGTGAATTATCCAGCTGTCGTCTCAGGATGCGCTCGCGCCGCTCTGGGCCAGACGCTGGCCCTCCAACTCGCCGGCGAAGTAGGCGATGGTCTGCTCCAGCCCTTCCTCCAGCGGCACCAGAGGCGACCAGCGCAGATGGGCCAGCGCCCTGGAGATGTCCGGCTTGCGGCGGCGCGGATCGTCGATCGGCAGCGGGTGATAGACCAGCCGCGAGCCTGAACCGGACAGGGCGATCACCCGCCGAGCCAGGTCGTTGACAGTGATTTCGTTCGGATTGCCGATGTTGACCGGTCCGTCGATCTCCTCGTCCGTCTCCATCAGGCGGATGAAGCCCTCGATCAGGTCGTCGACGAAGCAGAAGGACCGGGTCTGCTCGCCTGTGCCGTAGATGGTGATGTCGCGCCCCGCCAGGGCCTGAACGATGAAGTTCGACACCACCCGCCCGTCGTCCGGGTGCATCCGCGGCCCGTAGGTGTTGAAGATGCGCACGATCCGCGTGGTCAGGCCGTGCTGCTGCCCGAAGTCCGTCACCAGGGTCTCGGCGAACCGCTTGCCCTCGTCGTAGCAAGAGCGCGGTCCCACCGTGTTGACGTTGCCGCGATAGCTTTCCACCTGCGGGTGGATTTCCGGATCGCCGTAGATTTCCGAAGTCGAGGCCTGAAAGAACCGCGCCCCGTCCGCCGCCGCCCGCTTCAGCAGGTTCAGCGTGCCGATCGAGCAGGTCATGGCCGTCTTCACCCGATCATATTGATAATGAACCGGGGAGGCGGGGCAGGCCAGGTTGTAGATCTGATCGAAGCGGCCCAGCGCCTCGTCCAGCGGCTCATTGATGTCCTGCGCCACCAGATGGAAGCGATCCGAACTCATCAGATGAGCGACGTTCGCGTGTCGGCCCGTATGAAAATTATCGATGCAGGTCACATGGTGGCCGGCGTCGATCAGTCGCCCGCACAGGTGAGACCCCAGGAAACCGGCGCCGCCGGATACTGCGATCCGTTTTGCAGTTTGGGCGTCGCGAGGCGTCGCATAAGAAAAGCGATCATCTGTCATCGCCTTCAGCCTTGATGGTTGTTTACAATTGGCGAAACAACGCTACGTGCTTACTGTATTCGCGTGACAGGGGAGATCGTATGACCCCCGACGCCGTCGACAATCGCGTTAACCTTTTATTAAGAATTGGGTTCCATTTGATCGCCTCATATGCGTCAAATTTCTGCCCGAATCAGACAAAAAGGGCGCAATGGCGGCGCTCGACGAGGGTGACAGGCCCGACGAACGCTGGATAGCGGTTGGGATCGCCGGGCCTGGGACTTCACGCCTCTCGCCTGAGGCGGCTTATGTAATCATCCGTCAGGCCGCCGCGTCATCTTGTCGGAAATACTAGGTTCTTCCCGCCGCGCGCTTCCACAGATGAAAGCGGGTTCGCCAGGTCGTTCGACGCCGAGGGCGACGCCATCGTCTCTTGGCGGTTCGAATTCAAGGAAGAGAACGGTGGAGGTGAAAGGCTGCGCCTTGAACCATCCACTCAGCGCTCGACTGGGCGCCGGCGATCGTTCGCCGCCCCCACGGAGCGATGAGCAAAGCGAATTGAGCGTGAGTGAGAAAATGGTGGACGCGACAGGGATTGAACCTGTGACCCCCTCGGTGTGAACGAGGTGCTCTCCCGCTGAGCTACGCGTCCGCCTGGAACGGGGCGGTCAGTGACTGCGCCGTCGGGAGGCGCGGACATAGCCCGCGATTCCGATGACGGCAAGCCTCAAATCATCAAATACCAGCGCTGCTTGTTCAGATTCCCGCCGCCTGCGCGCCTTCCGGGGTTTCGTCCTCGGGATCGCCCGGCAGCCAGGCGACATGGCCGTTGTAGATGTCCTGGTTCAGGATGCCTTCCTCCCTGGCGACCAGGACCGGCACGACCATCTGGCCGGTGACGTTGGTGGCGGTGCGCATCATGTCGATGATGCGGTCGATGGCGATGATATAGCCGACGCCTTCCAGCGGCAGCCCCGCCGTCGACAGCGTCAGGGTCAGCATGACGATGCTGGTCCCTGGCACGCCCGCCGTGCCCAGCGACCCCAGCACCGCCGTCAGGCCGATCAGCACATATTGCGTCAGCGTCAGGTCGATCTGGAAATACTGGGCGATGAAGATGGAGGCGATGGCCGGATAGATGGCGCCGCACCCGTCCATCTTCACATTGGCGCCCAGAGGCACGGCGAAGGACGCATAGGCCTGCGGCACGCCCAGCCGTTCGACCGTCTGACGCAGGGTGACGGGCAGGGTGCCCAGCGATGACGAGGTGGCGAAGGCCGTCTGCATGGCCGCAGCGCCGCCGCGGAAGAAGCTGACCACCTTCAGCCCATGCAGCTTCAGCAGGCCCGAATAGACGACGAAGATGTGGAACAGGCAGGCCGCATAGATGGCGAAGATGAACTTGCCCAGCGGCAGCAGCGCCTCCCAGCCGTAGCCGCCGACGACCGAACCGATCAGGCCGAACACCCCGAACGGCGTCAGCTGGATCACCCAGCGCGTGATGCGGAAGATCAGGGCCGCGCCCTCATCCACCAGCCTGCGCGCGTTCTGCGCCCGGTCGCCCAGCGCCACCAGGGCCCCGCCCAGCAGCGCCGAGAAGAAGATGATCTGCAGCACCTTGCCCTCGGCCAGCGAGGCGAAGGGATTGGTCGGCACGACGCCCAGCAGCACCTGCAGGGGCGAGGGGATCTCGCGCGCCTTCACCTCGCCCAGCGGCAGGTCGGACAGGCCGACGCCCGGATTGATGATATGGCCGAAGGCGAAACCGACCAGCACGGCCAGCAGGGAGGTGACGGCGAACCAGACGATGGTCCGCACCCCCAGCCGCACCGCGCCGACCCCTTCGCCCAGCTTGGCGATGGAACTGGCGATGGTGAACAGCACCAGCGGCGCCACCACCATGCGGATCAGGTTCAGATAGACGTCGCCGATCGGCTGCAGCCAGATCGTCGCCTGCTCACGCAGGATCAGACCGGCGATGATGCCCAGGGCGAACCCGGCGGCGGTGCGCTGCCACAGGGGAATGGCGAAGAAGCGACGAAGCATGACGACCCAGGGAGGAGGAACAGGTCGATCTATGTGTTTCGCAGGCGCACGGACGGCAACAGTAGCGGTCGCGATTGATGCTGAGAAGTTCTGTCGCGTGTTTTAGTTTTTCTGACAATCTGTGTGTTGCGGCGGTTCACGCAGATGCAGATGGAGCGGCAGCGCCAGCGATAGTCCGACAAAGAAGCTGGCCGGAAGGACCAGCCACCATCGCCCGACCTTGTTCGCGCGCGCATCACGCCATGACCACACCCAGAAGATGACAATTGTGATCAGCACATCAGCAGAAAAACCGCCGGCGGCGCCGTTTGCGAACAGCGACTGCAGAAACAGCGGAATATCGGGCCCATGTGTCCCGAAGAACGATCCAAAGAACAACCAGGGAATCACTGTCCCCACAACGGCCATGGCCAGGTAAAAATTCTTGGCGGTCATGCGCTTTGCCTCGCTGCAGACCGCTTCTATGCGCCTTTATGCTCAAGCTGTCCGCAAGTAAATCAGGCGCTCATCACTCCGGCCAGCGCCTCTTCAAAACCATCGTAGTGGTCGATCATCACATCGCCGCCCAGTTCATCGTGCGGCACGTCGTTGTAGCCGAAGCGGACGGTGATGCAGGGCACGCCTGCGTCCCTGGCCGCCTTGGTGTCCGTCGTGCTGTCGCCGACCATGACGCAGCGCGCCGGATCGCCTCCCGCCTTGCGCACCGCTTCGATGATGTGCGCGCCGCTGGGCTTGCGCGCCGACACCGCATCTGGCCCGGCGATGAAGGCGAAGTGGCGCGTCAGGTTCAACGCTTCGATCAGCGCCACCGACAGGTCCGTGCGCTTGTTGGTCGCCACGCACAGGATCGCCCCGCGCGCGCTCAGCCGGTCCAGCGCCGCGACGCAGCCGTCGAACGGACGGCTCTCGTCGGCGATGTGAGCCAGGTAGACGTCGATGAAGCGCTCGAACAGGCCGGGGGCGTGGGCCTCGTCCCAGACGGCGCCCGCCTCCATGAAACCGTGGCGCAGCATGGCCATGGCGCCGTGCCCGACCAGGTGCCGGGTCGAGGACATGGGCACGGGCGGCAGTTCATACTCCGCCAGCATCCGGTTCAGCGTGCCGATCAGGTCCGGCGCCGAATCCACCAGCGTTCCGTCCAGGTCGAAGGCGATGGTCCAGCCTTCCAGGTCGCGCTCAATGCTCACTCATCTGTCTCCCGGCTCGCGAAGACCCCGGCAATGGGCTAGATCGCAGGCAACGACAAGCCGCCGGATCGATTCATGACCGCACCTCACCCTCGCGCCGCCATCATCCTCGCCGCCGGGCAAGGCACGCGCATGAAGTCGCCCTTGCCAAAGGTGCTGCACCCGGTCGGCGCGCGCGCCATGCTGGATCACGCCATCGACGCGGCCGAGGCCCTGGGGTGCGAGCGCATCGTGGTCGTGGTCGGCGCCCACTCGCCGGAAGTCCACGCCCACGTTGAAAAGCGCCTCGGCGCCGACAGCATCGCCGTTCAGGACCCGCCGCTGGGCACGGGCCACGCCGTGCGCGCCGCCGAGGCCGCGCTGGGCGATTTCGTCGGCCATGTAGTCGTCACCTATGGCGACGTGCCCTTGCTGAAGGCCGCCGACATCGAGCCGGTTTTCGCCGACTCTCACGAAGGCGTCACCGTCATCGGCTTCGAGGCCCGCGATCCCGGCGCCTACGGCCGTCTGATCCTCGACGGCGACGCCCTGCTGGCCATCACCGAGGCCAAGGAAGCTTCGGCTGAAGTTCTTGCGATCACGGCCTGCAACTCCGGCGTCATGGCCGCGCCGGTCGGCCTGCTTTTCGATCTGCTGGCCGAGGTCACGAACGACAACGCCAAGGGCGAATACTACCTGACCGACGTGGTTGAGCTGGCCCGCAAGCGCGGCGCCCCGACCCGCGCCGTCTTCGCCGCCGAGGACTTGGTCATGGGCGTTAACGCCCAATCAGAATTGGCTCAGGCCGAAGCCCTGTTCCAGAAGACCCAGCGCGAGCATTTCCTGGCGCAGGGCGTGACCATGAGCGCCCCGGACACCGTCCACTTCGCCTGGGACACGGACATCGGCGCGGGCACGACCATTGAGCCTTTCGTCGTCTTCGGCCCCGGCGCGGTCGTGGCCGAGGGGGCGCGCATCCGCAGTTTCAGCCACATCGAAGGCGCCAAGGTCGCGACCGGCGCCGAGGTCGGCCCCTACGCCCGCCTGCGTTCCGGCGCGGACCTGGGGCAGGGCGTCAAGGTCGGCAACTTCGTCGAGGTCAAGAACGTCCGCATGGACGCCGGCGCCAAGGCCAATCATCTGGCCTATCTCGGCGATGGCGAGGTGGGGGCGAAAGCCAACATCGGCGCGGGGACCATCTTCTGCAACTACGACGGCTTCTTCAAGCACCGCACCACGGTAGGCGAGGGGGCCTTCGTCGGCTCGAACAGTTCTCTGGTCGCCCCCGTGACCATCGGCGCGGGCGCCATGGTCGGCTCCGGCTCGGTGGTGACGAAGGATGTCGCGCCCGGAGACCTGGCCCTGGCGCGCGGTCAACAGACGACGAAGCCGGGCTGGGCGGCCCGCTTCATGGACACCATGCGCGCGAAGAAGGCGGCGAAATCCCAATGAGCGACCTGCAGAAGAAGAACGCCGGCGAAGCCGCCGCCCAATACGTCGAGGCCGGGATGGTCGTCGGCCTGGGCACCGGCTCCACCGCCGCCTGGTTCGTCAAGGCGCTGGCCGCCCGCAATCTGCCGGACCTGCGCTGCGTCCCGACGTCCGAGCGCACCGCCGATCTGGCGCGCGAACTGGGCCTGCCCCTGTCGACGCTGGAAGACACGCCGAAGATTGACCTGACGGTCGACGGCGCCGACGAGATCGGCCCCGGCCTGGCCCTCATCAAGGGCGGCGGCGCGGCCCTGCTGCGCGAGAAACTGGTGTGGGAGGCGTCGGCCCGCTGCATCTGCATCGCCGACGCGGCCAAGGTGGTGCCTGCGCTGGGAACCTTCCCCCTGCCGATCGAGGTGGTCGCCTTCGGTCACAAGACGACCGCCAACCGCATCGCCGATGTTCTGGCCGATCACGACATCGCCTCGCCCGCCCGCGTGCGCGAGGCCGAGCGCGGCTTGATCCGCACCGACGGCGGCAACCTGATCTACGACGCAGCCTGCAAGCTGATCGCCGACCCGGCACGCCTCGCCGCTGACCTGAAAAGCCTGACGGGCGTGGTCGAGCACGGCCTGTTCCTCGACCTCACCGACCTGGCCGTCATCGGCACGGATGCGGGCGTCGAGACGATTAATCCCTGATCCTTACCCATTCTTCGTCATCCTCCGGCAAGCCGCGCAGCGGCGCTGACCAGGGAACCCAGCGGCGCCCGTCAGGGCGAAAGCTCCACCCGTCACGCTTGCTGTAAAGATCGCCTTCGGCGCCGCTGGGTCCCCCGGTCTCGCTCCGCTCGCCGGAGGATGACGGAAGGGGGATGCGGCAAACGGGCGTGCTTGATCCTCACGCCTTGCCCCCTCGCGCCCCGGCGCCTAAGTCGGGTCAGCGCTGCGGCTCAGCCGCGCGGATTTCAGACGATTCAGACGAATTGGACTCTAGTTTTCGAGTCTGATGCCGGAGCCCCCGATGACCACGACCTACGACTACGACCTCTTTGTCATCGGCGCCGGTTCGGGCGGGGTGCGGGCGGCGCGGCTGACGGCGCTGGGCGGCAAGAAGGTCGCCATCGCCGAGGAGTACCGTGTCGGCGGCACCTGCGTCGTGCGCGGCTGCGTGCCCAAGAAGTTCATGGTCATGGCCTCCGAAGTCAGCCACGCCTTGGAAATCGCCGAGGGCTACGGCTGGTCCTTCGATAACGCGAAATTCGACTGGCCGACCTTCCTGCAGGCCAAGGATGTCGAGATCGCCCGCCTGTCGGGCATCTACGCCGCCAACCTGGCCAAGGCGGGCGTCGACCTGATCCACGGCCGCGCTGTCCTGAAGGACGCCCACACCGTCGAGATCGTCGGAAAAGACCAGACCATCACCGCCGAGAAGATCCTGATCGCCACCGGCGGCCGCCCGTGGAAGCCGGAAAGCCTGACCGGCATCGAACACGCCATCACGTCGGAAGAGGCCTTCCACCTGCCCGAACTGCCCAAGCGCATCCTGATCGCGGGCGGCGGCTACATCGCGGTGGAGTTCGCGGGCATCTTTGCGGGGTTGGGCGTCGAGACGACCCTGATCTATCGCGGCCCGAACATCCTGCGCGGCTTTGACGACGACGTGCGCGCCCATCTGGCGGGCGAGATCGAGAAGCGCGGCGTCAAGGTCATCCTGGGCTGCCAGCACGCCTCGATCGAGAAGACCGAGACCGGCCTGGTGAACCACCTCGAGAACGGCATGACGATCGAGACCGACGTGGTCATGTTCGCCACCGGCCGCACGCCGCACGTCAAGGGCCTGGGCCTTGAGGCCGCAGGGGTCGAGCTGAACGAGAACGACGCCATCAAGGTCGATCGGTATTCGAAGACCACGGTCGACAACATCTGGGCCATCGGCGACGTCACCGACCGGATGAACCTGACCCCCGTCGCCATCCGCGAGGGCGTGGCCTTCCATGAGACGGTCTACAGGAACAATCCGCAGAGCTTCGACTATGAAGCCGTCGCCACCGCCGTCTTCAGCCAGCCGCCGGTGGGCACGGTCGGCCTGACCGAGGCCGAGGCCCGCCACGCCTGTCCGGGCGAAGTGGACGTCTACGTCACCCGCTTCCGCCCGATGAAGTACGCCTTCACCGGCTCGGACGAGCGGGTGCTGATGAAGCTGGTGGTCGATGCGGAGAGCCAGCGCGTCGTCGGCTGCCACATCGTCGGCCCCGACAGCCCCGAGATGATCCAACTGGCCGCCATCGCCGTGAAGGCGGGCCTGACCAAGGCTCAGTGGGACGCCACCTGCGCCGTCCATCCGACCATGGCCGAGGAGTTGGTCACCTTGAAGGAAAAGCAGACGCCGGCCTCCATGTCCGCCGGTTGATCCTGAGACGGGGCGGCTTGCCAGCCGCCATATCCGCGCGCCTTATGCCGACCGGGCCCCGACCGGGGCAGCAAGAGATCAAGGAGTTCGCCGTGAAACCGTATCTGCTCGCCGCCGCCGTCGCCGCCGTTCTTCTGAGCGGCGCTCCGGCGCTCGCCCAGGACGCTTCGACGCCCGCCTATCAGGCCGCCGTCGCCGACGCCCTGCGTCCAGCTGATGAGGTCGAGCGCGACCCCCTGCGTCATCCGGCCGAGATGCTGGCCTTCGCCCAGGTGAGGCCGGGCTGGCGGATCGCCGACATCCGCCCCGGCGCGGGCTACTTCACCCGACTGTTCGCGCGGGTCGTGGGCGAGGGCGGTCATGTCTACGCCTTCGTGCCGAACCGCACGGCCGAGCGCGAGAACCCGCGCGCCGACGCCCTGGTCGCCGCCTATCCCAACGTCAGCCGCGTCAACGGCGACTTGGACGCCATGAGCTTCGATCAGCCGCTGGACCTGGTCTTCATGAGCCAGGAGTATCACGACTTCCACATCCCCCGTTTCGACGTGGACGTGGCCAAGATGAACGCCGACATCTTCAAGGCGCTGAAGCCCGGCGGCCTCTATGTCGTCATCGACCACCAGGCCGCGCCCGGCGCCGCCAACTCCGTGGTCGAGACCCTGCACCGCATCGAGGGCGCCCAGCTTCGCAAGGAGGTCGAGGCCGCCGGCTTCGTGTTTGACGGCGAAAGCACGGCCGTCGCCAACACGGCCGACGACCACAGCCTGAACGTCTTCGACGAGGCGATCCGGGGCAAGACCGACCAATTCGTCTATCGCTTCCGCAAGCCGAACTGAGGCGCCTCGTCTCGAATTGGTGACTGGCGAAGCGGGACGGGCGGCGCTAACCCTCGGCCAAAATCCATAAGGGAAACGCACAGATGACTCGCATCGCCTTCATCGGCCTGGGCAACATGGGCGGCGGCATGGCCGCCAATCAGGCCAAGGCCGGGCATGACGTGGCCGCCTTCGACCTGTCGCCCGCCGCGCTGGAACGCGCCGCCGAGGCCGGCTGCCGCACCGTCAGTTCGGTCGCTGAAGCCGTGAAGGACGCCGAGGTGGTCATCACCATGCTGCCCGCCGGGCCGCACGTCCTCAGCGTCTATTCCGAACAGATCATCGGCGCCGCGCCGTCCAGCGCGCTTCTGCTGGACTGCTCGACCATCGACGTGGAGACGGCGCGCAAGGTGGCGGCTCTGGCCAAGGAGGCGGGCTACGCCTTCGCTGACGCCCCCGTCTCGGGCGGCACGGCGGCTGCCGACGCAGGCACCCTGGCCTTCATGGTCGGCTGCGACGAGGCCGATTTCGCCCGCGTCGAACCGGCGCTGGACCCGATGAGCCGCATCACCATCCGGGCGGGCGACCACGGCGCGGGGCAGGCCGCCAAGATCTGCAACAACATGCTGCTGGGCATTTCGATGATCGGCACCTGTGAAGCCATCGCCCTGGCCGAGAAGCTGGGTCTGGAGCCGGAACGCTTCTTCGAAATCGCCTCCAAGTCGTCCGGCCAGTGCTGGAGCGTGACCAGCTACTACCCCTGGGCCGGTCCGGTGCCGACCGCCCCGTCGAACCGCGACTATGAAGGCGGCTTCGCCACGGCCATGATGCTGAAGGATCTGAAGCTGGCGCAGGACGCCGCCGCCAAGGCGGGCGCCACGACCCCGCTGGGGGCGCAGGCCGAAGCCCTCTACGCGCTGTTCAACGGCCTCGGCTACGGTGGCAAGGACTTCTCCGCCATGGTCCAGATGCTGCGCGGCCGCATCGACACCCTGGCGCAGTGAAATTTGGCCCAGCGAAATTTGACCCAGTGACGCGTCAGGGCGGGCTTCGCCTTCTGGCTGCTCTGGCGGCGGTGGGTCTGATGGCCGCCGCTCCAGCCGATCCGCTTTACCGGGTCGCGCCGGGCCTGTTCCAGGCAGGGAATCCCGACCTGGGGTTGAAGCCGGCGCCGGGCGCCCAGACGTTCACGGTCTTCGCCCCAGGCGAGAACACCGACCGATTCAGCAACGGCGTGGTGCTGACGCCCTTCAAGGGGCGACTGTACGCCCAGTGGCAAAGCTCGGCGCGGGACGAGGATGCGCCCGATACCTGGGTCGCCTGGAGCGTCAGCGAGGACGGCGAAACCTGGCGTGCGCCCGCCGTCCTGGCCGAGGCGGGCGAGGGCGGGGTGATGCGCTCCAGCGGCGGATGGTGGACGGACGGCGAAACCCTGGTCGCCTATGCCAACGTCTGGCCCGACGGCTTTCAATCCGGGGCGGGCGGCTATGCCGAATATCGCCTGAGCCGCGACGGCGAGACCTGGAGCGAGCCGCGCCGCGTCACGGGCGTCGATGGGCCGGTTGAGGGCGTGATCGAGCAGGACCCACACCTGATCGGCGGCCGTCTGATGACCGGCTTCCACAGGCGTCCGGGCATGATCGCCACGCCCTTCTACACTGATGACGCCCTGGGCGTGTCGGGCTGGACCGCCGGACGGATGCAGAACCTGCCCCGCGACGTCAGCGGCGCGGCCGCCGAACACGAAAAGCAGCTCAGCCGCGAGATCGAACCCAGCCTGTTCCAGCGCGGCGATTGCGCCGTCATGGTCTTCCGCGACGAGGAGCTGAGCTTTCGCCAACTGGCGTCGGAAAGCTGTGATCGCGGCGTGACCTGGACCACGCCCGCCTTGACCGACATGCCGGATTCGCGGGCCAAGCAGAGTGCGGGCAACCTGCCGGACGGGACGGCCTATCTGGTCAATGCGCCGAATGCGGACCGCCCGCGGGTTCCCCTGGCCGTGACGTTGAGCTCCGACGGGCGGCTTTTCGACCGCAGCTTTCTCCTGCGCGGGGCGAGCGATCTCCAGCCGCTGCGTTACGAGGGACAATACAAGCGGCCCGGCTATCACTACCCCAAGAGCGTCATCTGGAATGGATGGCTCTATGTCGGCTATGCGACCAACAAGGAGGATGTCCAGGTGACGCGTATTCCGATCGAGACCTTGGCCGAAACCTCTCGCTGAAGGTTCTGAGAACCGTTATCAATTAAGGGGTTGGGACGTTTTGTCCGGCTCCTGACATGGACAAGACAGGGCGGCGCGCGCAATTAGGCTCCAAAAGCTGCATAAGCGAAAGAAGCGCCGCCTTGTTCGACTATAAGTCCGCCTTTCAGAACTCTGTGGAGCAGGTCCGCAGCGAGGGTCGTTACCGCGTCTTCGCCGATCTGAAGCGGGTACGCGGCCAGTTTCCCCGGGCGGTGCGCCGCCGCGAGGACGGCACGCAGCAGGACGTCGTCGTCTGGTGCTCCAACGACTACCTGGGCATGGGCCAGCATCCGGCGGTGATCGAGGCCATGCAGGCCGAGGTCGAGAAGACCGGCGCCGGGGCGGGGGGCACGCGCAACATCTCGGGCACCACGCGCTCGGCGGTCGATCTGGAAGCCGAACTGGCCAGTTGGCACCAGAAGGAAGCGGCCCTGTTGTTCACCTCGGGCTATGTGGCCAATGAGGCGACGCTGTCGACCCTGCAGAAGATCCTGCCGGGCCTGATCACCTTCTCGGACGCCCTGAACCACGCCTCCATGATCGCGGGGATTCGCAACGGCGGCGGCGAACGCCACATCTTCCGCCACAACGACCTCGAACACCTTGAGGAACTGCTGGCCGCCGCGCCTGCCGATGCGCCCAAGCTGGTCGCCTTCGAGAGCGTCTATTCGATGGACGGCGACATCGCCGACATCGCCGGCACCATCGCCCTCGCCAAGAAATACGGCGCCCTGACCTATCTGGACGAGGTTCACGCGGTCGGCCTGTACGGCGCGACCGGCGCGGGCGTGGCCGAGCGCGACGGCGTGCTGGACGGCATCGACATCGTCGAATGCACCCTGGGCAAGGCCATCGGCGTCATGGGAGGCTACATCGCCGCCGACGCCGTGATCGTGGACGCGGTGCGCAGCTGGGCCTCGGGCTTCATCTTCACCACCAGCCTGCCGCCGGCCCTGACCGCCGGCGCCTTGGCCTCGGTCCGCCACCTGAAGGCGCACCCCGAACTGCGCGACGCCCATCAGGAGCGCGCCGCGACCCTGAAGAGCCGCCTGACCGAGGCGGGCATTCCCGTCCTGCCCAGCGTCAGCCACATCGTGCCGGTGCACGTCGGCAACCCGGTCCACTGCAAGCTGATCTCGGACATGCTGCTGGAAGAGCACGGCATCTACGTCCAGCCGATCAACTATCCGACCGTGCCCAAGGGGACCGAGCGCCTGCGCTTCACCCCTTCGCCGGATCATGACGACGCCATGATCGACAAGCTGGTCGAGGCGATGGACAAGCTCTGGTCGCACTGCAACGTGGCGCGTCGTCCGGTCGCCGCATGACGGCTGACTCTGAACTCGGCGAAGTCATCGTCGAGTTCATCCGTAACGGCCCCTATGTGAAATGCTCGGCGGTCCACACGGCCACCGGCGTCGAGGTTTCGGCCATGGGGCCCGTCGCCGAGCCGCGCGCTGTCGAGCGGGTGGCGATCGCCAAACTGAAAAGAGCGCTGTTGGCCGATTAGGGCTGGCCGGACTTTCCCGCCTCCTGTCAGGCGGGCTTTATATTATGCAATCGGCGCCTTATCTTCCCATCTATCGCTGTTAGGCAGCGTCGGGGGCGTGATGGGGGCGGGTATGAGTTCATTCTACAATCGCCGGGAGCAGGGCGAGGTCACTGTCTTTACGGTTACGCCTGCGCCGTATCCGGGCGACAAGGGCGCGGGTCAGATCTTCGCGCTCGGCGTGGCGATGATCTGCGTCGGGGTCGTTCTGCTGATTTTCGTCGTCGGCATCGCCTTCATTGGTCTGGGCATCGCCTGGATCATACAGAGCCGCAACCTCAAGAAGCGCTGTGAATTTGAGAACGCTCATCGCACGCCCAAGGATATCAAGATCAGCGCCTCGGGTGTGGCCGCCAACGGCTATCTCTATGAAATCGAGAACGTCGTCGAAGTCATGGTGTCTCATCATGATGCCGGGCCTTCTCGTCAAACGGGAAAAGCGGTGGCTGACCTGAAGAACGCGCAGGCGTTTGTCAGTTATCAGGTCAGCGTGCGGCTGCGATCAGACAGTCGGCCGATCGTTTTGATGGAGGGACTGACGTCCGAGACAGCGCGCTCTTTGGCGCAGGATATTTCGATGCTCCTGACGAAGGCCCGAGCCGCGCGCTAGGATTTGGGCTTATCCGCCGCTTCAGCGTCAGCTTTATTGCGCCGTCGTCAGAGAGGCGGCAGGCACAATATATTGTGGTGCGGGGCGGGGCGGCCTAGATAGGGGCGCCGTTTTCGCTTTCAGCCTTCGGGGTGCCGCCTGTGACCGCCTTCACGCACGATTCCTACTTCTCCAAGAGTCTCGCCGACGCCGATCCGGCGATCTTCAAGGGCATCCAGGGCGAACTGGGCCGCCAGAAGGAGCAGATCGAGCTGATCGCCTCCGAGAACATCGTCTCGCAGGCGGTGCTGGACGCGCAAGGGTCTGTCCTGACCAACAAATACGCCGAGGGCTATCCGGGCCGTCGCTATTACGGCGGCTGCGAGTTCGTCGACATCACCGAAGATCTGGCCCGCGAGCGCGCCAAGGAGCTGTTCGGCGCCGCCTTCGTCAACGTCCAGCCGCACTCGGGCGCCCAGGCCAACCAGGCGGTCTTCTTCTCCCTGCTGCAGCCGGGCGACACCTTCCTGGGCATGGATCTGGCCTGCGGCGGCCACCTGACGCACGGGTCGCCCGCCAACCAGTCGGGCAAGTGGTTCCGTCCGGTCACCTACAAGGTGAACGAAGACGATCATCTGATTGATTATGATCACGTCGCCGAAATGGCCCAGAAGGAGAAGCCCAAGCTGATCCTGGCTGGCGCCTCGGCCTACAGCCGTCACATCGACTTCAAGCGCTTCCGCGAGATCGCGGATTCGGTCGGCGCCTATCTGATGGTCGACATGGCCCACTATGCCGGCCTGATCGCGGGCGGCGCCTATCCCGATCCGATCCCGCACGCCCACGTCGTCACCACCACGACGCACAAGACCCTGCGCGGCCCGCGCGGCGGCATGATCCTGTCCAACGACCTGGACCTGGGCAAGAAGATCAACTCGGCCGTCTTCCCCGGCCTGCAGGGCGGCCCGCTGGAGCACGTCATCGCCGCCAAGGCCGTGGCCTTCGGCGAGGCGCTGAAGCCCGAGTTCAAGCTCTACGCCCAGCAGGTCGTGAAGAACGCCCAGGCCTTGGCGGCCGTTCTGGTCGAACGCGGCCTGGCCATCGTCTCGGGCGGCACCGACAGCCATCTGATGCTGGTCGACCTGCGTCCCAAGGGCGTGACCGGCAAGGCCACCGAGCATGAGCTCGAGAAGGCGCTGATGACCTGCAACAAGAACGGCGTGCCGTTCGACACTGCGCCCTTCACCGTCACCTCGGGCGTCCGTCTGGGCACCCCGGCGGGCACCACGCGCGGCTTCGGCGAAGAAGAGTTCAAGCAGATCGGTCACTGGATCGCCGATGTCGTCTCGTCGATGAACGGCGGTGACGAAGCCGATCCGGCCGTCGTCGCGGGCGTGGCGGCTCAGGTGCGCGAACTGACTGCGCGCTTCCCGATCTATCGCTAAGGGACCCATCGGATGAAGTGCCCCTTCTGCGGAAACGCCGACACCCAGGTGAAGGACAGCCGCCCGTCTGACGACGGCGCGGCCATCCGGCGCCGTCGGTCCTGCCCGCAGTGCAACGGGCGCTTCACCACCTTCGAGCGGGTGCAGCTGCGCGAACTGGTCATCCTGAAACGGAACGGCCGCCGCACCCCCTTCGACCGCGACAAGCTGGAGCGCTCGCTGGGCATCGCCCTGCGCAAGCGTCCAGTGCAGCCGGATCAGGTCGAGCTTCTGGTCAGCCGCATCGTGCGCCAGCTGGAAAGTCTGGGCGAAACCGAGATCCCGTCCAGCATTGTCGGCGACTTCATCATGAAGGCGCTGAAGTCGGTCGATGAGGTCGCCTACGTCCGTTACGCCTCGGTTTACAAGGACTTCCGCCACACCAGCGACTTCGCCAAATTCCTCGGCGACGAGGGTTTCGACGAGACCAAGTCCGGCCAGGACTGATGCGCCCTCGCGTCACCCTGAAGCTGGCCACGTCGCTGGACGGCCGCATCGCCACGGCCACGGGCGAAAGCCAGTGGATCACCGGGCCGGAGGCGCGCCTTCAGGGCCACCGCCTGCGCGCGACGCATGACGCCATCCTGGTCGGCGTCGAGACGGTGCTGGCCGACGATCCCGAACTGACCGTCCGTCTTCAGGGCTATGAAGCAGGGCATCCTCTTCGGGTTGTCCTCGACAGCCGCTTGCGCACGCCGGGCACGGCCAAGGTCGCCGGTGGAAACACTCTCATTCTGACGACCGCCGCGCCCCGGGCCATCGGTCAGGCCGAGGTCCTCGCGGTCGCCGCCGACGGCGGTCGCCCGGCCACCTCCGCCATCCTGGAGGCCCTGACCGCCCGCAACGTCGGCTCCATCCTGATCGAAGGCGGGGGCCGCGTCGCCGCCTCCTTTATCCAGGCGGGGGCGGTGGATGCGATCGAGTGGTTCCGTGCGCCGATCCTGCTGGGCGGGGAGGGGCGGCCCTGCGTCGCCTCCCTGGCGCTTGCAAAGCTGGCCGACGCCCCCAAGTTCCGTCGTCTGGGCGTCGAGCCTGTCGGAGACGATCTGTGGGAACGCTACGCCCGCGCCTGACGCCTCCTCAGGCGCGATTTCAGACGAATTAGACTAATTAGACTCTGTTTTTTTGGGTCCGAAGGGACCGGAGCTTTCATGTTCACCGGCATCGTCACCGATATCGGCCGCGTCCGCAGCGTCCGTGAAACCAACCGCGACCGTCGCTATGAGGTCGAGACCGTGTGGGACACGGCGGGCATCGACCTGGGCGCCTCCATCAGCCATGCGGGCTGCTGCCTGACCGTCACGGAAAAGGGCGAGGGGTGGTTCGCCGTCGAGGTGTCCGGCGAGACCCTGTCCAAGACCAAGCTGGGCGACTGGAGCGAGGGCAGCCGTATCAATCTGGAGCGCGCCGCGAAACTGGGCGACGAACTGGGCGGCCACATCGTTTCCGGCCACGTCGACGGCCTGGGCGAGGTCGTGTCCATTACGCCCGAGGGCGGATCGCACCGCATCGTGATCGAGGCGCCGGCGCCCCTGCACAGATTCATCGCCCCAAAGGGCTCAATCACGGTCGATGGGGTTTCCCTGACGGTGAATGGGGTGCATGAGCGCCGCTTCGACGTGAACATCATCCCGCACACGTGGGATGCGACCACCCTCGGCGGCCTGAAGGTCGGCGAAAAGGTCAATCTGGAGATCGACATGCTGGCGCGTTACCTCGCGCGGTGGCAGGAGACCGCATGATGAAACTGGCCGTCTACAACACCGACAGCCCGATCAGCTCGATCGAGGACATTATCGAGGACGCCCGCAACGGCCGCCCCTACATCCTCGTGGACGCCGAGGACCGCGAGAACGAGGGCGACATCGTCATTCCGGCCCAGTTCGCCACGCCGGACCAGATCAACTTCATGATCCGCTATGCGCGGGGCCTGGTCTGTCTGGCCCTGACGTCCGAGCGCGCCAAGCAGCTGCGCCTGCCGCCGATGGCCGCCGAGAACCGCGAGAGCATGGGCACGGCCTTCACCATCTCGATCGAGGCCAAGGAAGGCGTCACGACCGGCATCTCGGCCGCCGATCGCGCCCATACGGTCCAGGTGGCGGCCGATCCGTCGCGCACCGCCGACGACATCGTCTCGCCGGGCCACATCTTCCCGCTGGTCGCGCGCGACGGCGGCGTCCTGGTCCGCACCGGCCATACCGAGGCGGCCGTGGACATCAGCCGTATGGCGGGCCTGATCCCGGCCGGGGTGATCTGCGAGATCATCAAGGACGACGGGACGATGGCGCGGATGCCCGACCTGATCGCCTTCGCCCAGCTGCATGGGCTGAAGATCGGCACCATCGCCGACCTGATCGCCTATCGCCGCCGCACCGAGCGCTTTGTCGAGCGCGTGATGGAGACGCCGTTCGAGAGCGTCCACGGCGGCGCGTTCAAGCTGATCCTCTATCGCAACACCATCGAGGGCGCCGAGCACATCGCCCTGGTGCGCGGCGACATCGACCCGGCGAAGCCGACCGTCGTGCGCATGCACCAGATCGACTTCGCCGCCGACCTGCTGGGCCATGTCGAGGCCCGTCAGGACTATATTCCGAGGGCCATGCGCGCGCTGGCGGCCCAGGACGGGCCGGGCGTCGTCGTCTTCCTGCGTGATCCCGGTCTGCATGGTCTGGCCGAGCGGCTGGGCGCCACCAGCAAGCCCGCCGCCGTGGATCGTTCGCTGAAGGCCTATGGCGTCGGGGCGCAGATTCTGCTCGACCTCGGCGTCAAGGATATGATCGTGATGAGTTCGACGCGACCCAATCCGACGGCGCTGGAAGGCTACGGCCTGCGCATCGCCGGTTGGCGCGACATGGACGGAGAAGACCAATCTTGAACGAACCCACTCGCGTCCTCATCGTCGAGGCGCGCTTCTACGACGAACTGGCCGACGCCCTTCTGGAAGGGGCGAAGGACGCCCTGCGCGCGCAAGGCGTCCAGTATGACGTTGTGACCGTGCCCGGCGCGCTGGAAGTGCCGACCGTGATCGCCATGGCCGAAGAGGCCGGGCGCTATCCGACCGCCCCGCGCTATGACGGCTACGTCGCCCTGGGCTGCGTCATTCGCGGCGAGACCTACCATTTCGAGATCGTCTCGGATCAGTCGGCCGCCGGCATCCGCAATCTGGGCCTGAAGGGCGTGGCCATCGGCAACGGCATCCTGACGACCGAGGACGAGGAGCAGGCCTGGACCCGCGCCCGTCTCAGCGAGGGCGACAAGGGCGGCTTCGCGGCCCGCGCCTGCCTGGACCTGATCGCCATCCGCAAGCGCCTGCGCGGGGGGCTGGCCTCGTGACCGAACCGACCAGCGCCCCGGCGACCGTCGCCGAAGTCATGGCCCAGCTGGCCGAGGCCGAGAAGGCCCGCGCCGAACCGCAACTGACCAGCCGTCAACGCCGCGCCCGCACGGTCGCCCGCCTGGCCGCCGTCCAGGCCCTGTATCAGATGGAGCTGGCGGGCGAGGGCGTCGAAAGCGTCGTGCGTGAGTTCCGCAATCACCGCTTCGACGCCGACATCGACGGCGCCCCCCTGGCCGAGGCGGACGAGGACTGGTTCTCCGACATCGTCCACGGCGTGGTCGAGGATCAGCGGGCCATCGACGAGGCGGTCAAGGCGCGTCTGGCCTCCAATTGGCGGATGGAGCGTCTGGACGCCACCCTGCGCGCCCTGCTGCGCTGCGGCGCGTGGGAGCTAAAGCACAAGCCCGACGTCCCGCGTGAGATCGTGATCGACGAATACGTCGAACTGGCCAAGGCCTTTTTCGACGATGCGGAGGCGAAGTTCGTGAACGCGGCGCTGGACGGCGTGGCGCGCGATGCCCGCGATTGACGTCGCGGGTGAATTCGAGACCATCCAGCGGCTGCTGAAGCCGCTGGCGCACCCGGAATGGGCGAGGGGGCTGGCCGACGACGTGGCCGCGCTGCCCTCGCGTCCGGGACACGACCTCATCCTGACCAAGGATGCGATTGTCGAGGGCGTCCACTTCCTGCCCGACGACCCGCTGGATACGGTGGCGCAGAAGCTGCTGCGCGTGAACCTGTCCGATCTGGCGGCCAAGGGGGCCGAGCCGTTCGGCTATCTGCTGGCCTGCCACTGGTCCGAACGTTGCGGCTGGCCGGAACGCGAGGCCTTCGTCGCCGGACTGCGGCGCGATCAGGCCATTTTCGACATTTCCCTGCTGGGCGGCGACACGGTGAAGACGCCGGGACCGGCCAGCTTCTCGGCCACCCTGCTGGGTTGGGCGCCGTCGGGGGCGGCGGTCAGCCGGGCGGGCGCGCGGCCGGGCGATCTGGTCTTCGTCACTGGCACGATCGGCGACGGCTGGCTGGGCCTTCAGGCCGCCCAGGCGACCCTGAGCCTGGAGCCCGAACGCATGGACGCGCTGGAGGCCGCCTATCGCACCCCCATGCCGCGCGTGGAGTTCGCGCCCGTCGTCCTGGGCCTGGCGACCGCCAGCGCCGACGTGTCCGACGGCCTGCTGGCCGACGCCGCCCATATCGCTGAGGCCAGCGGCGTCAGCCTCGAGATCGACCTGGAGCGCCTGCCCCTGTCCGCCGCCGCCCAGGCCTGGTTCGAGGGGCGCGTCGATCCGCAGGCGGCGCTGGAGCTGCTGGCCAGCGGCGGCGACGACTATGAGATCCTGCTGACCGTCCCGGCGGGCGCCGAGAACGCCCTGCGCCGCGAGGCCGAGCGCCGCCATCTGCGCCTGACCTGCGTCGGCCGCGTGGCCGAGGGCAGGGGGCTGTCGCCACGCTATCTGGGCCAGGCCATCACCCCGACTCGCACGGGCTGGACCCACGGCTGAGGGCAACGGAATCCTAACGGGACAGGGCCAGACTGCCGCCATGAACCGCCGCGCCCTGATCCTCGCCGTCGCCGGCGCCGCCCTGTCGGGGCCGGCGCTCGCCTCGCCGTCGGCGGAAACGCCCGCCCAGCCGGCGAGCTTCAACCTGACCGGCGTGGGCCTGCCGATCATCGTGGGCGCTCGCGTCCGAAACTACATCTTCGTGGTGCTGAAGCTGCATCTGGGCCAGGGCCACGCCCTGGATGCGGTGAGGGCCAAGGAGCCCTATCTGCGCGACGCCCTGGTGCGCGCCGGGCACCGCACGCCCTTCGTCCTGGCCGACGACTGGAATCAGGTGGACCCCGAGGCCCTGAGCGCCAGCCTGATCCGCTCGGCCGACGCCCTGATCGGCAAGGGCGCGATCATCCGTGTCGAGGTCGTCAGCCAGGCCGCGCGCCGCCGCACGACCGTCCGCGCCGTCTAGAAGAGCGCTGTTGCGCCACGGCTCTGCTTTTGGCACGATTTAGCCGCAATTCCCGAGGGGCGTGAATTTGCGTCCGTAAGCGCACGGGGGGACCGGAAGGCGGCCGAGAGGCGACAACGCCCGTAGCGCAGCCCATGGATCCGCGCGTCTAGTTGCATAGGGCTTGGAAACGCCATGACGTCATATCTTTGGCTGGTCATCGCGGCCGGCGCTCTGGGGGTGCTTTACGGCGCCGTCCAGACCGCCGTCCTGATGAAGGCCGACAGTGGTAATGAACGGATGCGTGAGATCGCCGCGGCGATCCAGGAAGGGGCATCCGCCTATCTGAAGCGTCAGTACACAACGATTGGCATCGTAGGGGTCGTGATCTTGGTCGCGGCCTTTTTTCTTATCGGAACCTGGGCAGCGCTGGGCTTCCTGATCGGCGCGGTCCTGTCGGGCGCGGCGGGCTATGCGGGGATGCTGATCTCCGTTCGCGCCAACGTCCGCACGGCCCAGGCCGCGTCGCAGAGCCTGTCCAAGGGACTGGACCTGGCCTTCCGCTCGGGCGCCATCACCGGCATGTTCGTGGCGGGCGGCGCGCTTCTGGGCGTGTCCGGCTACTACGCCTTCATGACCCAGGGGCTGGGCCACGCCTCGACCAGCCGCGAGGTCATCGACGGCCTGGTCGCCCTGGGCTTCGGGGCCTCGTTGATCTCCATCTTCGCGCGACTGGGCGGCGGCATCTTCACCAAGGGAGCCGACGTCGGCGGAGACATGGTGGGTAAGGTCGAGGCCGGCATCCCTGAGGACGACCCCCGTAACGCCGCCACCATCGCGGACAATGTGGGCGACAACGTCGGCGACTGCGCTGGCATGGCCGCCGACCTGTTCGAGACCTATGCCGTCACCACGGTGGCGACCATGGTGCTGGCGGCCATCTTCTTCCGCAACCAGCCCTATGTGGACGTGCTGATGCTGCTGCCGCTGGCGATCTGCGGCGTCTGCATCGTGACCTCGATCATCGGCACCTTCTTCGTCCGTCTGGGCAAGAGCGGCAACATCATGGGGGCCCTGTACCAGGGGCTGATCGTCACCGGCGTCCTGTCGTTGGGCGCGGTCTGGTGGGTGATCAACCAGCTTCTGCCGGGGGCGGTCGAAACCTCGGGCGGGCTACTGATCCAGCCGATGAACCTATTCTGGGCGGGCGTCGTCGGCCTGCTGGTCACGGCGGCCATTGTGGTCATCACCGAATACTACACCGGCACGGGCTTCCGCCCGGTGAAGTCGGTGGCCAACGCCTCCGTCTCAGGGCACGGCACCAACGTGATCCAGGGGTTGGCCATGTCGCTGGAGGCCACGGCGCTGCCGGCTCTGACCATCATCGTGGGCATCGTCGCAGCCTTCCAGTTGGCGGGTCTGTTCGGCATCGCCATCGCCACCACCACCATGCTGGGCGTGGCGGGGATGATCGTGGCGCTGGACGCCTTCGGTCCGGTCACGGACAACGCGGGCGGCATCGCCGAGATGGCGGGTCTGCCGCCTGAGGTCCGCGTTTCGACCGACGCCCTGGACGCCGTGGGCAACACCACCAAGGCCGTGACCAAGGGCTACGCCATCGGTTCGGCGGGTCTGGGGGCGCTGGTCCTGTTCGCCGCCTATGTGGAGGACCTCAAGTTTTTCGCGGCCGAGGCGCAGCCGGGCAGCTTCTTCCACGGACTGGGCGCGGTCGCCTTCGACCTGTCCAACCCCTATGTCGTGGTCGGCCTGCTGTTCGGGGGGCTGCTGCCCTTCCTGTTCGGCGGCCTGTCGATGACGGCTGTGGGGCGCGCCGCCGAGGCCGTGGTGGCCGAGGTCCGGCGTCAGTTCCGCGAGAACCCCGGCATCATGACCTTCCAGACCAAGCCCGAATACGGCAGGGCGGTCGACATTCTGACCAGCGCGGCCATTCGCGAGATGATCGTGCCGTCGCTGCTGCCGGTTCTGTCGCCGATCGTCCTGTTCGTCGTCATCCTGTTCATCCAGCCGGACAAGGCCAACGCCTTCGCCGCCCTGGGGGCCATGCTGATGGGGGTGATCGTGACGGGTCTGTTCGTCGCCATCTCGATGACCTCGGGCGGCGGCGCCTGGGACAACGCCAAGAAGGTGATCGAGGAAGGCTTCACCGACAAGAACGGCGTCGTCCACGGCAAGGGTTCTGAAGCGCACAAGGCCGCCGTCACCGGCGACACCGTGGGCGATCCCTACAAGGACACGTCAGGTCCCGCTGTGAACCCGATGATCAAGATCACCAACATCGTGGCGCTTCTGCTGCTGGCGGTGCTGGCGAGCGGCAAGATCGTCTGACGGCGTTTCGCTGAAACTGAAAACGCCCCGGAGAGCGATCTCCGGGGCGTTGTCTTTTTTGCGCCCTATGCTCGCGACGCGGTCGCTCGCGGCTTGAGGGCGCCTGTTTGTAGGGGCCGCTTAGTCCGGGCGGCGCTGGCCGGGGACGTCGTCCTCGGTACGCGGCAGTTGGCCGCGGCCGACGTTGCCGAGCAACTGTTCGAGGATGGTCAGCTGGCGTCCGCGGGTCGGGGTCTCGCGACGCTCCATGGCGATCTGGCGGCCGTCTTCCAGCCCCAGGGTGCGCACGTTGGCGACCTTTTCGTCGCCCTCGGCGAAGGTGATTTCCGTGACGGTCCGCTGCGACACTTGCGGCTTGTTGTAGGTGTAGCGTTGCGTCGTCTGGGTCAGGTAATACCAGACGTTGTCGCTCTCGAAGGTCGAGGTCGTGGAGGGCGTGCCCAGCTTGGCCAGAACGGTCTCGCGGGTGTCGACGCCCACTTCGACGTCCTGAGGCTTGGCGTCCACGGCCTGGAAGCCCTGAGTGGCGACGACGGGGGCGCAAGCGCCCGCAGCGGCGGCGAGCGAGGCGGCGATGATGAGCGACGTAAAACGGGGCATCGGCGATGGGCCTCTAGGAACAAGGTCTTTGACCTAACCGTCGCTGCGTCCTAGTGCAACGGCGCGGCGGAAAAGGGGCCGTGAAATCCTATGTTCAAGACACTCTTCAGACGACAGACGCAAGAGCGCCAGGCGCAGGGCCTTTACGCCCTGGCCGTGGAACAGGCGCGCCAGCCCGATTTTTACGCCCGCCTGGGGGTGGCGGATCGAATCGACGCGCGGTTCGAACTCTACACCCTGCATGTCCTTCTGCTGTTCGTGCGGATGAAGGGCGAGGGCGAGCGTGGGGCCGATCTGGCTCAAAAAATGTTCGATACCTATGTCTCGGCCCTGGACAATGTGCTGCGCGAGTTGGGCGTCGGCGATGTGTCGGTCGGCAAGAAGATGCGCAAGCTGGGCGAAGCTCTCTATGGCCGGATGAGCGCCTATGAGAAGGCGCTGCGCGATGGCGACCGTGACGGCTTCCAGGCCTCGATCGCACGCAATGTGTTCGAGAGCGACGATCCCGCAGCCGGCGCCGAACTGACCCGCTATGCGCTGGAATCGCACGAACGCCTGGCGCGTCAGCCGATTTCCGCCGTGGAAAAGGCGCCGGACTGGGCCATGATCGTCGCATGACGATTCCCGCCCTGCCTTACAGCGACCCCGTCCGCCTGCATCAGATCGGCGCAGGTCTGTCCCGGCGACTGGAGCCGGACGCTGAAGCGCGTCAGCGCATCGCGCGCGCGCTGAACCTGAAGTCGCTGGATCGTTTCGAGGCGGATCTGGAGGTGACGGCCACGGTGTCGGGCTGGCTCCTGAGGGGACGAGTCGTGGCTGACGCCGTTCAATCCTGCGTGCTGACGCTGGAGCCCCTGCCGGTCCACATCGACGAGCGGTTCGAGATCAATCTGGTCGAGGCCCTGGATACGCCGCCTTCGGACGAGGGCGAGATCGATCTGGAGTTGGACGACAATTCTCCCGACGTGGTCGAGAACGGCCAGATCGACCTGGGCCAGTACGCCGTCGAGCAGTTGGCCCTGCATCTGGACCCTTACCCGCGCAAGGAAGGCGCCGTCTTCGAGCAGCCGCCGGAGCCGGGCGAGATTTCCCCTTTCGGCGTGCTTAGAACCTTGAAGCCGGGCGACTCCGACAAGAGTTGACCTAAGGGCGCCCCGGTTGCATCCACAGGGTGCGACATTTGCGTCTGTACGCCCTAACATTGAAGCGCCGCGACAAGACGGCGACGGAGTCGATTTCCACTTGGCATCATCCACACTGATTTCGCTCGACGCCATGGGGGGCGACCACGGTCCCGCCGTCGTGGTCGGCGGCGTGAAGGCCTATTATTCCCTGTATGGGGGCGACGGCGTGCGCTTCCTGCTGCACGGCGACGAGGCGGCGATCCGCGCAGAGATGGCGCGCCTGCACGTCTCGGACGACCTTTGCCAGGTCCGGCACACCGACAAGGTCGTCGCCATGGACGAAAAGCCGGCCCAAGCGATGCGGCGGGGCAAGGGCTCGAGTCTGTGGAACGCGATCGAGGCGGTCAAGACGGGCGAGGCCCAGGGGGCTGTTTCCGCCGGCAACACCGGCGCCCTGATGGCGATCTCCAAGCTGATCCTGCGCATGGCGGTCGACGGGCTGGAGCGCCCCGCCATCGTCGCCAGCTGGCCGACCAAGCGCGGCGTCACCGCCGTTCTGGACGTGGGCGCCAACATCGGCAGCGATGCGCGCCAACTGGTCGAGTTCGCCATCATGGGCGAGGCGTTTCAGGCGGCCGTGCATGGGGTGGAAAGACCGACGGTCGGCCTTCTGAACGTCGGCTCCGAAGAAATGAAGGGCCATGAAGAGGTGCGCGAGGCTCACGCCGTCCTGCGCACCGACGCCGTGCCGGTGAACTACACCGGCTTCGTCGAGGGGCACGACATCGCCGCCGGAACGGTCGATGTCGTCGTTACCGACGGCTTCACCGGCAATGTCGCCCTGAAAACCGCCGAAGGCACGGCCCGCTTCATCTCGGGCCTGCTGAAAGAGGCGCTGACCTCGGGTCCTCTGGCCAAGCTGGGCGCCCTGATCGCCATGCCGGCCCTGAAGAAGATGGCGCGCCGCATCGATCCCAGCAGCGTCAACGGCGGCCCCTTGCTGGGCCTGAACGGCATCGTCGTGAAAAGCCACGGCGGCGCCACGGCCGAGGGCTATGCAAACGCCATCCGCGTGGCTGTCGAACTGGCCCGCAGCGACTATCTGACCAAGGTCAGCGCCAATTTCGCGCGTCTGGCGGCGGCCATGGACGAGACGGCGCCCGCCGTCATGGGAGAGACCGAACAGTGAGCGTCATCCGCAGCGTCGTTACCGGGGTTGGCTCCTTCCTGCCCGAGCAGGTCGTCACCAACGCCGACCTGACCAAGATCGTCGACACTTCCGACGAATGGATCATCGAGCGCACCGGCATCCGCCAGCGCCACAAGGCCCGCGACGACGAGCCGACCAGCGACCTGGCGCTCAAGGCCGCCGAGCGCGCCCTGGCCGACGCCGGCAAGACGGCGGCGGACGTCGATCTGATCATCGTCGCCACCACGACGCCGGACCAGACCTTCCCGGCCACGGCCGCCATCGTCCAGCGCAAGCTGGGCGCGCCGGTGGGCATCGCCTTCGACATTCAGGCGGTCTGCTCGGGCTTCGTCTACGCCTTGAGCGTGGCTGACGGATTTGTCGCGCGCGGTCAGGCCAAGTGCGCCCTGGTCATCGGCGCCGAGGAAATGACCAAGCTGATGGACTGGACGGACCGCACCACCTGCGTCCTGTTCGGCGACGGCGCCGGGGCCTTCGTGCTGGAGCCGGGCGAGGGGCAGGGGACCAAGGACGATCGCGGCGTGCTGGGCTTCGCCCTGCGCTGCGAGGGCGCCAAGTCGGACATGCTCTATGTCGACGGCGGCCCGGCCACGACCGGAACGGTCGGCCACCTGCGGATGCTGGGCAACCAGGTCTTCCGTCACGCCGTGGTCAACATCGCCGAAGCCATCACCGCCGCCGCCCAGGTCGCGGGCGTCGACATCCCCGAGATCGACTGGTTCGTGCCGCACCAGGCCAACCAGCGCATCATCAAGGGCGTGGGCGACCGTCTGGGCCTGGACGAGGGCAAGGTGATCTCGACCGTGGCCATGCACGCCAACACCTCGGCCGCCTCCATCCCCCTGGCGATGGACGTCGCCATCAAGGATGGGCGAATCAAGAAGGGCGATCTGGTCCTGGTCGAGGCCATGGGCGGGGGCCTGACGTGGGGCGCGTGCGCCTTCCGGTTCTAGATTCGCATTGAGGACTTTGATTTCCGGCCGTTTTGCCCTTCAATGCCCCGCCGATTGATTGCGGGGAGATGCAAGTGGCCGGACATCACACCCTTACCCGGGCGGATTTGTGCGAAGCGGTCCACGAGGAAGTCGGGCTGTCCCGACAGGAATGCTCTGGACTGGTCGAGCGCACGCTGGACCTGATCGTCGACTCGCTTGAGCAGGGCGAGACGGTCAAGCTGTCGGGGTTCGGCGTCTTCCAGGTCCGTGAAAAACGCGCCCGCATGGGCCGCAACCCCAAGACCGGCGAACCGGCCGCCATCAACCCCCGCCGCGTCATCAGCTTCCGCGCCTCCCAGATCATGAAGAGCCGGGTGCACGACGCCGTCGTCGAGACCTGAGATCCTTGGCCAAAAGCCCCAAAGCCTTCCGCACCATTTCTGAAGCGGCCGATGAAGTCGGCGCCCCCCAGCATGTGCTGAGGTTCTGGGAGACCAAGTTCGACTTCGTCGTCCCGGTGAAGCGGGCCGGGGGGCGCCGTTTCTATCGGCCCGACGACGTCATGGTGCTGAAGGCCGTCCGGCGCCTGCTGCATGACGAGGGACTGACGATTCGCGGCGTCCAGCGTCTTGTGCAGGATCAGGGCCTGGCGCGGCTGACGGCCTATGCCGATCCCGCCGCCACGCTGGAGATTGATTCGGGTGATCGAGCTGAAACGGCGTCGGAAGCGGCGGTGACGCCGGCGGCTTCGGCGCGTCTCGAGGCCGTGTTGAGCGACCTTGAGGGGGCCAGAGCCCGGTTGGAGGCCGTTCTGCGCCGATAAGGCGGAAGTTGTTGTCGATAGAGCGTTTTAGGGTTTGCGGAGCACCGAACCGCCGTCTATAGGGAGCGCCTTCGGAGCGTGGCGCAGCCTGGTAGCGCACTTGACTGGGGGTCAAGGGGTCGCAGGTTCGAATCCTGTCGCTCCGACCATTTGCTGAGGGTTATCAGCAGGCTGAAACGGCCGGTGAGGGAAATCTCGCCGGCCGTTCTGCTGTTCAGGCTTTCGTTCTGTCGTCCGGCGCGCGCTCGGCCCAGCGAAGCAGGGGGATGAGCGGCACGCCCCAGCCGATCCCCGCCACGGCGAAGAAGATCAGGTCGATCCACCAGGCGTCCGGCAGATGGTCGTGCAGGGTCACCGCGCCCCACACCCAGAAGGCCAGGAAGCCGATGACGCCGAGGGTGGCGATGAAGCGGCGGGCGCGAGGCGGCATCAGCGTTTGCTCCGGAATAGGAAGAAGGCGACCAGACCTATGACGACAGCCGCGAAGGCCCAGGGAAGCCATTCCCAGTCGGCCAGGGTGGCGACGGCGAAGACGCGGATCGCCAGGAAGGCCCCGCAGGCGGCGCTGACCAGGGCGACCAGAATCGTCCCGCCCAGGCCGCGACGGCCCGTCAGCAGATCGGCGATCCAGGCCAGGCCCAGGGCCCCGGCCAGGGCGATGGCGATCTCGATATATTGCACCGGTCGGCGCTCCCTAGAATGTTGTGCGACGCTTTGGCGTAGAAACCGACTCGATCTTGCCTCGCGGGAGGGGCATATCCCTCGGTTCCGCCGCCCGCGAAAGAGGCGGCAAGCATATCGGGGCGAACGGCAGGCGTCGAATGAAGCGTATTGGTGAACTGGACCGCAGCCGCGCGGTGGCGCTGTGGCTGTTTTTCTGCGCGACCCTGGTGTTCGCCATGGTGGTGGTCGGGGGCGCGACGCGCCTGACCGGCTCGGGCCTGTCGATCACGGAGTGGAAGCCGATCATGGGCGCTCTGCCGCCGATGAACCACGCCGACTGGGTCGAGGCGTTCGACAAGTACAAGGCCATCCCCCAGTACGTTGAAGTCAACGCCGGCATGAGCATGGCGGAGTTCCAGTACATCTTCTGGTGGGAGTGGGCGCACCGGCTGTTGGGGCGTCTGATCGGCGTGGTCTTCGCCGTGCCTTTCGTCCTGTTCCTGGCCTTCCGCGTCCTTCCGCGCCGTCTGATCGCGCGCTGTGCGATCCTGCTGGCCCTGGGCGGCCTGCAGGGGCTGATCGGCTGGTGGATGGTGTCCAGCGGCCTGGCCGAGCGCGTCGACGTGGCGCCGGAGCGGCTGGCGACCCATCTGGGTCTGGCCTTCCTGATCTTCGCCGGCCTGATCTGGACGGGGCTTGAGGCCTGGTCCGGCTCGGACTTCACGCGTGCGCCGCGCGGATGGAGCTGGGGCGCGGGTCTGTTGCTGGGCGGGGTCTTCTTCCAGTGCCTGCTCGGCGGTCTGGTGGCCGGGGCCAAGGCGGGCATGATCTACACGGACTGGCCGATGATGAACGGCGCCCTGTTTCCGCCGGTCGCTTGGGGGCAGGGGGCGCTGACCTTCCTGCATGATCAGGGGCTGGTGCAGTTGAACCACCGGATCGGCGCCTATGTGCTATTATTTGCTGGCACCTTCTATGCCGTCCAGGCCCTGCGCGGGCGCCTGGGCGAAGGGCTGGGCGCTTCGGCCCTGGTGCTGGCGGGCGCGCTGTGGCTGCAGGCGGGGCTGGGCGTTCTGACGCTTATCCACGCGGTGCCGGTGACCCTGGGCGTGCTGCATCAGGCTGCGGCGGCGCTGGTGCTGGCGGCGGCCACGGTGAACCTGTGGCTGGTGCGGCGTTCACGTCCGAGGATGTTCGTCTCGGGGCTGCGCTAAGAAAAAGGCCGCCTTCCTCGATCAGGAAGGCGGCCTTTTCAATTTGAGCGAGGGAAGCCCTCTAGCCGATCTTCACCCGCGTGGCGGATTCCGGCAGGTCCTCGCCGAAGGCGCGCTGATAGAATTCGGCTATGGTCGGCCGCTCCAGTTCGTCGCACTTGTTCAGGAAGGTCAGGCGGAAGCTCAGGGCCACGTCGCCGTCGAAGATGATGGCGTTCTGGGCCCAGGTGATGACCGTGCGCGGCGACATGACGGTCGAGATGTCGCCGTTCATGAAGGCGTTGCGGGTCATGTCGGCGACGCGGACCATGGCGGCGATGCGACGCTTGCCCTCGGCGTCGTTCCACTCGGGCACCTTGGCGGCGACGATCTCGGCTTCGACGTCGTGGTCGAGATAGTTCAGCGTGGTGACGATGTTCCAGCGGTCCAGCTGCGCCTGGTTGATCTGCTGGGCGCCGTGATACAGGCCTGTGGTGTCGCCCAGGCCGACGGTGTTCGAGGTGGCGAACAGGCGGAACCATTTGTTCGGACGAAGGACGCGGTTCTGGTCCAGCAGGGTCAGGCGCCCTTGCGCCTCCAGCACGCGCTGGATCACGAACATGACGTCGGGGCGGCCTGCGTCATATTCGTCGAACACCAGGGCCACCGGGCGTTGCAGCGCCCAGGGCAGGATGCCTTCGCGGAACTCGGTGATCTGCTTGCCGTCCTTCAGGACGATGGCGTCCTTGCCGATCAGGTCGATGCGGCTGACGTGGCTGTCCAGATTGACGCGAACCAGGGGCCAGTTCAGGCGGGCGGCCACCTGCTCGATGTGGGTCGACTTGCCGGTGCCGTGGTAGCCTTGGACCATCACGCGGCGGTCATAGGCGAAGCCTGCGCAGATCGCGATCGTGGTCTGGGGATCGAAGCGATAGGACTCGTCGATCTCCGGCACGTGGCTGTCGCGCGTCTCGAAGGCGGGCACGAGCATGTCGGAATCGACGCCGAACGCCTCTCTGAGCGTGACCTTGCGGTGCGGTTCCAGGGTGACGAGCGGATCGGGGGAGGCGTCGAGCGGAGAGGTCATGGCCATCCACCTAGCGCCCTCGCGCGCGCGGCTCAACACGCGCGAGGGGCCGGATGGATTATTCGCCCTGGGCCGGTCGCCTATTCCGCCGACAGGTCTACGTCGACGTTGCCGCGCGTGGCGTTGGAATAGGGGCAGACCTGGTGCGCCTTCTGGATCAGGTCGTCGATCACCGCGCGATCCAGTCCATGGTCCGACACCCGCAAGGCGACATCGAGATTGAAGCCCTCGCCTCGGGTGTTCTTGCCGAATCCGATCCCCGCCGAAACCTTGGTGTCAGGACCGACGGGCGTGCCCGCCTTGCCTGAGACCAGCCGCAGGGCGCCCAGGTAGCAGGCCGCATAACCCGTAGCGAAAAGCTGCTCGGGGTTGGTCCCGTCGCCGCCCTTGCCGCCCATTTCGGTCGGAACGGACAGGCGAACATCGATCTTGCCGTCGTCGGTGGCCGATCGGCCTTCATCGCGGCCTCCGCCGGAGGCGGTTGCGTGCGCGCGATACAGAACTTCCATCTGTGGACTCCTTATCCCCAGCCTGGGGATGAACAGGGGGGTGACGAAGAGGCAACGTCTTTCAGAAACAACGGTTCTGTGATTCGGGAATTCGGCAAGAGGGTGTTAACAATTGGGCATCGCTCCCGTCGGGGGAGAGGGACATGGAAACGCACACGCAATATTTTTGCTATGTCTATGACGCGCCCGGAAGGACGCCTCAGATGTTTCCCCTGGAAGCCGACAGCTTCACGGAGGCGGTCCAGGAAACGCAGCGCATGATGCTGGACGAGACCGGGGCCGAGGTCTTTGCCGAAATCTGGGATTCCTCGGCCGTCGATCAGTCCATGACCCGCGTCGACGCCTTGCCGGGCGAGGGCGGGCTGTTGAGAACGCTCAGGCGTGACCGGCCTTCTTCAAGGTTTTCCAAGCCTTGATGACGCTCTGAAGCTTGGCTTCCGCGCCGCGATCGCCGCCGTTGGTGTCCGGGTGGAAGCGCTTGAGCATCTCATGATAGCGCGCCTTGATCGCGGCCTTGTCGGCGCCGGGCTCGAGACCCAGGTCAGCCAGGGCGGCGCGCTCCAGCTTGCCCAGTCGATGACTGGGATCGTCCTGCACCGGGCCTTCGGCGTGAACCCGCCGACCGAACAGGCCGAAGCTGTCGCGCCATGAACCGGCGCCTGAATTATTGGCCGTGCCGAATTTGGCGGCGAAGGCGGCGGCCTCGCGCGTCTGCGGTCCGGCCTTCATCTGCCAGGTGGGACGGCCGCCGGTCATGGCCTCGTTTTCCTGGGCGGCGCGAATCTGGCCTTCGTTCATGCCGGCGTAGAAATTCCAGCTCTTGTTGTACTGGGCCGCATGCGCCTGACAGAAGTCATAGAATTCGTTCAGCTGCTCGCGGGACTTGGGCGCGCGGGCCGTGGCCGGCCGGGTGCACTCCGCCCATTCGCAGGCCTTCTCGCCAGGCTTGAGGCGCAGGACATCCTCCGCCGCTTCCTGTTCGTCGTCGGAACGCGGCGGCTTGACCCGAATGTCGGTGAAGCGAGGCTTGTATTGAAAAGACGCAGACATCGCCCGAAGTGTAGGGCCGAATTGGTCAGCTTCAAGGAGTCCCTATGTCTGACGGCCCGATCGCGACGGTTATGCGCGGAAAACTGACGGCGGCCTTCGCGCCGGTGCGCCTGGAACTGGAGGATGACAGCTGGAAGCACGCGGGCCATCATCATGAAGGCGGCATTGACGCGAAGGACGGCGGGGAAAGTCATTTTCAGCTGACCATCGTATCCGACGCCTTCGCCGGCCAGACGCGCGTGGCCCGACAGCGCGCCGTCAACGCCGTGCTGAAGGAGGAGCTGGCCGGTCCGGTGCACGCCCTTTCGATTCGGGCGCAGACGCCGCAGGAAGCTCAGGCCTGACGCCGGTCGCCGCCGTTGATAATTCGGATTACGTAGTTATCCGCATTCATATCGTCTTAGAACCTTTCATTCTAGCGTCCGCACCCGAAGCATTTTGGAGCGAGCGGGGGCGTCGCGATGGTTGGATCTGACGGGTTTGCGAAGGGGATGGATGGGGCGCAGGCGCCGGGCGAAGCGGCCCAGGCCCTGACCGCCATCCTGCAAACCCACTATCTGCGCTATCTCATTATCGTCAGCTGGGCGTTGGGGCTGATTGCGACGGTCGGTCTGGCGCACGGCCTGCTCTGGTTCGTCGCGACCCTGGCCGCAGGCGCCTTGCGCGGCGAGGTCGAGAAACGCGTCAGCCAGAGCGCGGGCGCCGGCTGGGGGCTGGTGTTCCCGGCGGTGGCGACCGCCACCACGGCGGTCTGGGCCGTGGCGCCCCTGCTGGCGTGGTTCTCGCCGTCGCTGTTCGGGCGTGAACTGGCCATCGCCCTCCTGATATCGGGCTATGTCCTGGTGTTCGCCCAGCTGAGGAACTCGCCTCGGCAGGCTATTCTCATCTCGTCTCCCTATGGCGCGGCGGCGGCGATCATCGGCGCCAGCCTGATCGGCGACCCCGTCTTCTGGCCCTTTGTCGCCCTGGCGCCGTTCACGGCCGCCAGCCTCTTCGTCCTTGTGACGATGACCATGCTGCGCGAGGAGCGGATACGCGCCTTCCAGGAGCATCAGGCGCATCTCATCGAGGAGCTGGAGGCCGCGCGCGACAAGGCCGATGCGGCCAATGAGGCTAAGTCCAACTTCCTGGGCGTCATCTCCCATGAACTTCGCACGCCGATGAACGGGGTGTTGGGCGCGGCGCAACTGTTGAGCGCGACGCGGCTGGAAGGGGCGCAGCGCGAGTATCTGGCGATCATCCGCAACTCGGGCGACAACCTGCTGAGCCTGCTGAACGACATCCTCGACATGACCAAGATCGAGGCCGGGCGCATGAATTTCGAGACGGTGGACATCAATCTGGAGGATCTGCACCGTCGCATCATCGGCCCGTTCGAGGCCCAGGCCGAGGCCAAGGGGCTCGACTTCGTGACCGCCTTCGAAGGCGACATTCCCGCCGTGGTGCGCGGCGATCCCTTGAGGGTCTGCCAGGTGGTGCAGAACCTCCTGTCCAACGCGGTCAAGTTTACGGATCAGGGCGCCGTTCGTTTCGTCACCCGAGGGCGACGCGTTTCCGAACGCCGCGTGACCTTTGAATTCGCCGTCATCGACAGCGGCGCCGGCATCTCCCAAGCGGACATGGAACAGTTGTTCCAGCCCTTCACCCAGCTGGACGCGTCCTCGACACGGCGGTTCGGCGGCACCGGGCTGGGGCTGACGATCTCGCGCCGCCTCGCCAACATCATGGGGGGCGACATTTCCGTGACCTCCAGCCCGGGCGAAGGCTCCACCTTCACCTTCGTCGTCGAGGGCGAGGTGGTCGCCTGGCGCGCGGCCGAAGCCGCGACGCCAGCCGAGGGCGACGTCGTCATGAGCGACGGCATGGAGGTGCTGGTGGTGGAAGATCACCCCGTCAACCGCATGATCCTGGAAGCCTGGATGGCTTCCACCGGGCGGCGCAGCAGCATCGCTGAAAACGGTCAGGAAGCCGTCGACGCCGCTCGGGACCAGCGGTTCGATCTTATCGTCATGGACGTCAACATGCCGGTCATGGACGGCTTGGCGGCGACGCGCCTGATCCGTGAAGGGGGAGGGGCCAACGCCGAGACGCCCATCGTGGTTCTGTCGGCCTCGGCGCGGAACGAGGACCATGAAGCCGGGCTGGCGGCGGGCGCTGACGCCTATCTGAACAAGCCGATCGATTTCCGCAGCCTGTCGGCCCTCATGGCGCACGCCAAGGGCGGACGGACGGCGCTTCGCCGCTTGATGGATCAGGAAGCGGAGGCCGCCTGATCACGCGGCGCAAGGGCCGGGTGCGACGACCGTCGAGGGAGCCAGGCGCTCTCTTCGTCGTTGTGCAGGGGAGCCGTGAGAGTTGGAGCCCGATTGCGTCCCTTCGCCGAATTGCTGGACCGCCTGTCGCTGACGACCTCGCGCAACGCCAAGCTGGTGTTGCTGCGCGACTATCTGAAGGCGACGCCCGACCCTGATCGCGGCTGGGCCTTGGCGGCCCTGACCGGCGAGTTGAGCTTCACGGCCGCCAAGCCGGCCATGATCCGCAAGGCCGTCGAGGCCCGGGTCGATCCCATCCTGTTCGGCTGGTCCTATGACTATGTGGGCGATCTGGCCGAGACGACCGCGCTGATCTGGCCGCGTGACCCCTCGCATCGCGCCAATCGGGAGCCAGATCTGGGCGAGGTGGTCGATGCCCTGCTTCGCGCCAACCGCGTCGACGCGCCCGTCCTGATCGAGGGCTGGCTGGATGCGCTGGAGCCCAAGGGGCGGTGGGCGTTGCTGAAGCTGGTGACGGGAGGGCTCCGGGTCGGCCTATCCGCGCGTCTGGCCCGCACCGCCGTGGCGATGATGCGGCCGGCCGCCCTGACGGACCCGCCGAGCCCGCAAGGGCATGAGGCGGTCGAGCGCCTGCCGCCGATCACCGTCAGCGATGTCGAGGAGATATGGCATGCGCTGCAGCCCCCCTATCAGGATCTGTTCGCCTGGGTCGAAGGGCGGGCGGAGCAGCCCAGCGCGAACGCGCCCGGCCGGTTTCGTCCCGTCATGCTGGCTACGGCCCTCGACGAAGGGCTGGATTTGCCGCGCCTGGACCCGGCGGACTTCCTCGCCGAGTGGAAGTGGGACGGCATCCGGGTGCAGGCCGTACGCGAAGGCGGGCAGACACGCCTCTATTCTCGCACGGGCGATGAGATATCGTCCGCCTTTCCGGATGTAACGGCGGATCTGGCCTTCGAGGGGGCTGTCGATGGCGAGCTTCTGGTCATACGCGACGGGGTGGTGGCGCCGTTCGGGGATCTGCAGCAGCGGCTGAATCGCAAGACGGCGAGCGCCAGGCTGATGCAGGACTATCCCGCGTCGATCCTGGCCTATGATCTTCTGTCCGATGGAGAAGAAGACCTGCGCGGCCTGCCCCTGATCGAGCGGAGGGCGCGACTGGAACGCCTGGCGGGGGAACATGGCGGGCAGCGCCTGGGGCTGTCGCCGCTGTTGACGCATGAGACCTGGGACGATCTCGCCGCTCTGCGCGCTGAGCCGCCGGTCGGGGCCGCCGCGGAGGGGCTGATGCTCAAGCGCCGCGACAGCCTGTATGTTGCAGGGCGTCCCAAGGGGCCCTGGTTCAAGTGGAAGCGCGACCCGCACGTCATCGACGCCGTGCTGATGTACGCCCAGCGAGGGCACGGAAAACGCTCGGGATTCTATTCCGACTACACCTTCGGCGTCTGGACCGATGAGGGCGCGCTGACGCCGGTCGGCAAGGCCTACTTCGGCTTCACCGATGAAGAGCTGAAGCAGTTGGACAAGTTCGTGCGTGATCATACGACGGACCGGTTCGGGCCGGTCCGCGCGGTCCGCGCCGAGCGCGATTTCGGTCTGGTGCTGGAGATCGCTTTCGAGGGACTGCAGCGTTCGACGCGTCACAAGTCGGGCGTGGCCATGCGTTTTCCGCGCGTCAGCCGCATCCGCTGGGACAAGCCCGCGCGTGAGGCCGACAGCCTCGATTCCGTCCTCGACCTGCTGGATGCGATCGAGCGAGGCGGCGGGCGAGTCAGCGCCGGCGAAAAAGCTTGAGCGGCGGGGCTTCCAATCGGCTGTACGTGCGTTAGACCCGGTTCATGCTCACGAAGTTTCAGCATAGTTCTGCCGCGTTCGCCGAGCCTCTGGCTCAGGCTGTGGCCGCCGGCGAGCAGAGGTTGAGCATCGACGCCGCCATCCTGGCCAAGGCCATGGATATGCTGGGCGATTTCGCCATCAACCTGACGGTGGCGGCCATCATTTTCGTCCTGACTCTCATCGCCGCGCGATGGGCCTCGGGCGCGGCGCGTAAGATTCTGGGCCGGACGCGGCTGGTGCGGCGCGATCCCACGGTGCTGGCCTTCATGGTGCAGATCGTGCGGGTGGTGGTCATCATCATCGGCATGATCGCCGTGCTGCAGCGCCTGGGCGTGCAGACGACTTCCATCATCGCCGTGCTGGGCGCCGCCTCCCTGGCCGTCGGTCTGGCGCTGCAGGGGACGTTGTCGAATGTGGCGGCGGGCGTGATGCTTCTGATTCTGCGTCCCTATCGCGTGGGCGAGGCCATCGACGTAGGCGGCGCCTCCGGGACGGTGCAGAAGCTGGACCTGTTCACCACCCAGCTGACGAACGCCAACAACCACAAGATCGTCATTCCGAACTCCAAGGTGCTGAGCGACGTGATCGTCAATCTGACGGGACAACGCACGCGCCGCATCGAGATCAAGTTCACCGTCGGCTACGGCGACAATCTGAAGGACGCCTGCGCGGTGCTGGCTTCGGTCGCGCGGGTCAACGACAGGGTGTTGCAGGAGCCTGCGCCGTGGACGGGCGTGACAGGGCTGTTGGACAGCGCGGTCCAGATCACCCTGCATGCCTGGGTGAACAACGACGACTGGTGGCAGACACAGGCGGATCTGATGCAGGCGGGCAAGGAAGCCCTGGACGAGGCCGGCATCGAGATTCCTTTCCCGCACCAGGTCGAGGTGCCGGCAAGGGACGCCAAGTTCGCGCGGGTCGTCATGGCCCCTGTTCAGAGTGATGTGGCGCCCGACGGAACGTCGGCCCAAGGGGGAGAATGAGCCGTGCGTTTTGATTTCGGTTCCGACAATACGGCGGGCATGGCGCCCTCGGCGCTTCAGGCCCTGGTCGCCGCCAACGCGGGGTTCGCGCGGGCCTACGGGGCTGATGATACATCGGCGCGCGCCGCCGATCTGATCCGTCAGACCCTGGATGCGGACGCTGAGGTGCGTTTCGTCTTCAGCGGCACGGCGGCGAACGCCATCGGCCTGTCGATGCTGGCGCGCCCCTATGAGGCGGTTCTGGCGCATCACGCGGCCCACGTCTGCACGGACGAGACGGGCGCGCCCGGCTTCTTCGGCCAGGGCGTCGGCCTGATCGGCCTGCCGGGCTATTCGGGCAAGATCGACGTAGCCGCCCTGTACGCTGCTCTGGAAGAGCCGGTCGTGGGCCATCGTCAGCCGGCGGCCGCGCTCAGCCTGACCCAGGCGACGGAATACGGCGCCGTCTATTCCGAGGAAGAGTTGCGCCACCTGATCGAGCCGTCCAAACGGGCGGGCTTGGGCGTTCACATGGACGGAGCGCGGCTGGCCAACGCCGTGGCCGCGGGCTTCGACCCCAAGGACATTCCGCGCCTGGGCGTCGATGTGCTGTCGTTCGGCGGGGCCAAGGCCGGAGCGCATTGCGTGGAAGCCCTGGTGATCTTCGACAAGGCGATGACGCGGCGGATCGACAACCGGCTGAAGCAGGCCGGCCAGACGGCGTCCAAGGGGCGGTTGCTGGCCGCGCCCCTGCTGGGGCTACTGGAGTCGGGCGACTGGCTGGCGGGCGCCGCTCACGCCAATCTGATGGCTCAGCGCCTTGCGGACGGCATCGAGGCGAAGACGCCCTTCGTGCTGGCTCACCCGGTGGAGTCCAACACCGTGTTCGTGCGGATGCACGATGAAGCCCATGAGCAGCTGAATGCGGCGGGCTGGGCCTGCTATCAGTTCGATGACGGTTCGGTGCGGTTCGTCTGTTCCTGGGCGACGGACGAGGCGTCGGTGGACGCCCTGATCGACGCCGTGGCGAGCCTGAACTGACGTGGCGAGCGCGTTTCGCCTCGGAGGCGTGATGGCGGCGAGGCGTGGCGATGCGTGGTGAGCGCTCGGGAAGACGCGGCGATGTCGCGGCCAAGGCGATGAACGCCGGCGTCGACGCCTCTCAGCAAGAGGCGCCGCCTACGTTCGAGGCGCTGAAAAACCTGATCGGCGTCGTGGCGCGTTCGGGTGCGCCGCAACTGCCCTGGCGGGTGGCCGGCGCGATCCTGCTGACCCTGGCGGGCAAGGGGCTGGGGGTCCTGGCTCCGCTGGTTCTGGGGGCGGCGGTCAACCATCTGGCGGCGGACCAGGGACCGGCGGCGTCCGTAGGCCTGGGCTTCGCTGCCTTCGCCGTGGGTTGGGCGCTGGTCCGCTTCCTGTCGGCGGCGACGCCGCAACTGTCGGATGTGGTGTTTGCTCCCGTGCGGGCGGCCGCCCAGCGCAAGACGGCGGCCGAGACCTTCGCCCACGCGCTCAGCCTGTCGCTGGACTTCCACCAGACTAAGCGGTCCGGCGCCTTGTCTCGGGTGATGGACCGGGGTTCGCGGGCGGTGGACTTCCTGCTGCGCATCCTGATGTTCAACCTGGGGCCGACGGTGCTGGAACTGGTGCTGGCGGCGGCGGTGCTGGGCGGCAAGTACGACTGGCGTTTCGGCGCGGTCGCCGTGGCCGTGGTGCTGGTCTATGCGGCCACGACCTTCGCCATGGCCAACTGGCGGCTGGAGCACCGGCGCGCCATGAACGCCGCCGACAGCGAGGCGGCCGGCCTGTCGGTCGACGCCCTGCTGAACTATGAAACCGTCAAATCGTTCGGGGCCGAGGGCCGTGCGGCCGAGGCGTATGACCAGTCGTTGGCGACCTATGTTCAGGCGTCGTTGAAGGCCAACACCTCCCTGGCCGCCTTGAACCTGATCCAGGGCCTGATCATGAACCTGGGCCTAGGCGTCATGGCGGTCATGGCCGGGTTCGAAGCGGCGGCCGGGCGCATGGGGCCGGGCGATGTGACGGCGGCCGTGCTGATCATGATCTCCCTCTATGCGCCGCTGAACATCCTGGGCTTCGCCTATCGAGAAATCCGACAGTCCTTCATCGACATGGAGGAGATGCTTAAGGTCACGCGTCAAGCGCCGCAGGTGGCGGATGCGCCCGACGCCATCGATCTGCCGCGACCTGAAAGCGGCTGCGGGGCGGAGATCGTTTTCGATCATGTCGGTTTCCGGCATGACGCACGGGCGGCGGGTCTGGACGACGTCAGCTTCGTCACGCCGGCGGGCACCACCACGGCCCTGGTAGGACCGTCCGGCGCGGGCAAGTCGACGATCGTCAAGCTGGCCCTGCGGTTGCTGGATCCGCAGGACGGGCGCGTGCTGATCGATGGGCGGGACGCGCGCAGTCTGACACAGGCGTCGCTACGGGCCGCCGTGGCCCTGGTGCCGCAGGACGTGGCCCTTTTCAACGACACCATCGCCGCCAACATCGCCTTCGCACGCCCTGATGCGAACGAGGCGGCGATCTGGGCGGCGGCCGAAGCAGCGGAACTGGCGGACTTCATCCGTAACCTGCCCGAGGGCATGGACACGCGCGTCGGCGAGCGGGGGCTGAAGCTGTCGGGCGGCGAGCGACAGCGCGTCGGAATCGCCCGCGCCCTGCTGGCGGACCCCTGCATCCTGATCCTGGACGAGGCGACCAGCGCGCTCGACAGCCGCACCGAGGCCGCCATCCAGAAGACGCTTCGCCGCGCCCGCACGGGCCGCACCACCCTGGTGGTGGCGCACCGGTTGTCTACCGTGGCCGACGCCGATCAGATTCTGGTGCTGAAGGCGGGCCGGATCGTCGAGCGCGGCGCCCATCATGAGCTGGTGGCGCGTCAGGGCGGGGAATATGCGGCTCTGTGGCGCAAGCAGACGCGCGGGGCGAAGACCCAGGCGAATTAACGGGGGATTTTACTCTGCCTCGGTAGTGATATCGAAAGGCAAAGGTATCCCGTGGAGCTCGGAAAAGGTTTTCCCAAAAGAAGGATTATAAGTTCGAGCTTCCTCTAACTCTATGCATGGAATTTGAAAGCGTCGATTATGTTTTCGACCAAATGCATCGACTATTCTGACGATAATTTTGGTCTTTCCATCTTTTTTAGCTGGCTGGCAGCCTCCGTAAGATTCGCCTTGCTCGAAATATATCACGCCGTTGGTTGTCTGTCCGATGTCAAGATAAGTGTTTGCAGACGTGCCTGATAGGTTGTTTAGCTGAAAGAGGAAAGGATACACTTTCACGTTGTCACCTATTGCGACTTGAAAGTCTTCCAGAGCGGCAGCTTGGTCTGTTAGCCAGAACCAGCCGATCGTGTTGCGCCACCAGAGGTTCGTCAGGGGTTTCATTGGCCAGTGATAGGCTAGGTGAACCGATTCTATGGCAGAGGCCGCTGAGCCAGCGTTGCTGATGTGTAAGTAGAGGGCGATACCGGTGCGATGGGTTGCATAACCGTGGTGCATGCCTCCCGTGGGGTATGTGCAACTGAAAGTGGGGCCGGGCAGAAGGCGAATTCGGAAACGTGGTTTTCTGCGCAGAGCGGCGAAAATGCCTGACCATCACCCTAAGAGCAGAGTGGCGACGAAGATCAGAATGCTAACTAAGCCGGCATTCTCATTGCTCCAGAATGCGGCGGCCGACACAAAATTGTCAGTCATTATTTTCATGTGCGTTATTCGCTACGCGCTAGTCGGAACGACGGCACTTCATCTCGGGAGCGGGGGTGACGGTTCATCTATTGCGCCCGGAACCTTGGCCTTCAGCATGTCCTTAAGGCTGTCCAGCACCTTGGCGCGGGCGTCGACGGCTTCGGGCGGCAGGGTCAGCAGCAGGCGCAGCGCCTGGGCGTGGACAGTGACGACGCGCCAGTCGAATGGGCGGTCTTCGGGCGCGGCGTCGATCAGATCGCACAGATTGGCCGCCGCCGCGCACAGGTCGTTGAGCTCGAACGGCCCGGCCGCGTCGATCACGGCGCTGGCGTGGGCGTAGGCCTGGTCCAGCGCGCCTTCGTCGACGCCGGTCGGAACGGGCAGGGCGGCCAGGGCCGTGACCTGCTGCTCGATGATCTCGCGGCTGCGGCTCTCATACCGCGCCAGATTGGCGCGAGCCTCGGTCAAGGCGACGCCGACGCTGACGCCGCCAGGCTGATCGACCAGGGTCGACAGGCGGCTGCGGCGCCGATTGTGCGTGATGACCGTCATAGCTCTACCGCCGTGCGGCGTTCTTTTTCAAAGGCGGTTCTTCGACGTTCCTCGGCGCGACGTTCGGGGCCTGGCCAAGGCTCGTTTCGGAAGCGGCGGTCGGGGCCGAAATAGTCGCCCACCTCCAGGAAGGGACGATTGTCTCTCGACACCCAGACGATGCGTTCCAGCAGAACGCCGGCGCTGAACGGCTTGGTGATCAGGAAGTTGGCGCCGCAGTCGCGGGCGTCCGAAACCTTGGAGCGGCGTACGTGGGCCGCGGTCATGATGACCGGGCTGTAGGCGTTCGGATCCAGCCCCGAGCGGCGCAGCCAGCGCACGAACTCATACCCGCTCATGCCCGGCATCTCGCAGTCGACCAGGATGAGGTCGACCGGATGGTTCTGCAGGATGGCGATGGCCCCGGCCGCGCTTTCGCAGGCGTGACGGACCTTCATGCCGAAACCGAGCAGGGCCTGGGCGGTCAGCTCCAGCGAAAACGGCGAATCGTCGATGACCATGGTCACCGCGCCGTCGAAGTTGAACACCGCGCTTTCGCGCAGGGATTCGCCGACCCCGTTCATGCTGCGCATGGAGGCCTGCCGAGGGTTGAGGAAGGAAACAGACCGAATCGCATGGCGTCAGTTTCGGCGGCGCTGCGACGCCGCGCAATCGCGATCAGCCCTCGATCAACCCAGGCGGCCGATGGCGTAGAAGCGGTCGGCGCGCTGCTTCTTCAGCTGTTCAGCCGACAGGCCGGACATGGCCTTCAGCTCTTCTTCCAGAACCTGACCGACGTTCTGGATGGCCTTTTCACGATCGGCGTGGGCGCCGCCCAGGGGCTCGGGGATCACGCGATCGACGATCTTCAGCTCGATCAGGTCGGGCGCGGTGATCTTCATGGCGTTGGCGGCGTCCTTGGCCCGCGTGCCGTCGCGCCACAGGATGCCCGCCGCGCCTTCCGGCGAGATGACCGAATAGATGGAGTGCTCCAGCATCAGCACGCGGCTGGCCGCCGCGATGGCGATGGCGCCGCCCGAACCGCCTTCGCCCGTCACCGTGGCGATGGAGGGCACGCCCAGGGTCAGGCCGCGCTCGGTCGAGCGGGCTATGGCCTCGGCCTGGCCGCGCTCCTCGGCGCCCAGGCCCGGATAGGCGCCGGCGGTGTCGACGAAGGTCAGAACCGGCAGGCCGAACTGCTCGGCCATGTCCATCAGGCGGGCGGCCTTGCGATAGCCCTCGGGGCGAGCCATGCCGAAGTTGTGGGTGATGCGGGTCTGGGTGTCGTGGCCCTTTTCATGGCCCATGATCACGACCGGCTGGCCGCGGAAGCGCGCCAGACCGCCTAGGATGGCCTGGTCGTCGCCGAACTGACGATCGCCGTGCAGCTCCACGAAGTCGGTGAACAGGCCGTCGACGTAGTCTACGAAGTGCGGACGCTGCGGGTGACGCGCGACCTGGGTGCGCATCCACGGGTCCAGGTTGGCGTAGGCCTTGGTGCGCATGGCGTCGGCCTTCTTGCGCAGGGCGGCGATCTCGGTCTCGAACGATCCGCTGGTCGGCGCCAGCAGCGACAGCTCGGCGATCTTGGCGTCCAGTTCGGCGATCGGCTTTTCGAATTCGAGATAGTGCGTGGCCATAAGGCGTCCGTAGAGGAGGAAGCGCCGATGGCGCTACGGAAAGCGGCGGAACCTAGAGCGGGGAACGTTCCGGAGCAAGCGCGGGTTCAGAAGGCTTTGGGCAGGCCTGCCTGTTTGAGGACGGTGTTGGCGGTGTGTCGGCTTTTGGAGCGCGGTACGATGACGGCGTGCGCGACATCGGGATGACGCCATTTTTCATGACTGCCTTTGGCATTGTTCATGCGCCGCCAGCCTGCGGCGTAAAGTAGGGCGGTGAGTTCTGGATAGAAATCCTTGGGCATGACGTCAGATCATCGCTGGGAGCGCGATTGAGCAACGCACGGCATGTGCAATCACGCCGCCAGCACCTCGAAACCGCCTGACGCTTCGAAACGGATGGGTACGGGACCGTGGATGTCGAGATTCTCAGCCAAGAGTTCCGAGGCGAACTGACGCGCCAGGCTTTCGAACTCGGCCAAGGTCGCGGTTTCTATGACGAGGCCTGGAATGTCGGATTCGCTGCACCAGACCTCGACTTCGGGGTCCCAGATCGCCTTGACGTAGAAGGTGCGCGCCATATCGGGAGTATGGGGGCTTAGTCGTCCTTCGCCAAGGGGTGGTTGGCGTGGACCACCTGGGACAGGCGATCCGTGGCGACGTGGGTGTAGATCTGGGTGGTCGAGATGTCGGCGTGGCCCAACAGGGTCTGCACCACGCGCAGGTCGGCGCCGCCTTCCAGCAGATGGGTGGCGAAAGCGTGACGCAGGACGTGGGGGCTGACGCGGGCCGGGTCGACTCCCGCTGTGATCGCCGCCTGATCCAGAAGCTGGGCGAACCGCCGCGGCGTCAGATGGCCGCTCTTTCCGTGCGAAGGAAACAGCCAGACGCTGTCCGGCGCATTCGGCTTTCGCGCGGCGTCGCGGGCGTCGAGCCAGACCTTAATCGCCTCGCGTGCGGCGGAGTTCAGCGGGGCCAGCCGCTCCTTGCCGCCCTTGCCGCGCACGATCAGATAGGCGGGGTCGCGGCGCACCGCCTCGACCCTGAGCGCCAGCAGTTCCGACACCCGCAGGCCCGAGGCGTAGGCCATCTCGACCAGGGCGATCAGGCGCAGCCCCGCTGTGCTGTCGGCCGCGCCGGCGGCGGTCAGCAGGGCCTCGATCTCGTCGCGGCCGAGGGTCTTGGGCAGGCTGCGGCCCTGTTTGGGCGCATCCAGGCGGCGGGAGGGCTCGTCGGCGCGCCAACCCTCGCCCAGGGCGAAACGATAGAACTGGCGTACGGAGGCGCGGCGTCGCGCGGCCGTGGCGGCGGACAGTCCGCGTCGCGACAGATCGGCGAACCAGGCCTCAAGAGCTTCCTGCGGCGCGCTCATCAGGCCGCCGGCGTCGCCCAGCCAGGTCTCTGCGTCCGCCAGATCGCGACCATAGGCGGCCAGCGTATGGGGCGAGGCGTCGCGCTCCACCGCCATCATCTCCAGGAAGGCTTCGATCTGCGGGGTCATGCGGCGTCAGGTCGTCTCTTCTGGCCAATCGTTGCTTGTGGGATGTGGAGCAGGGCGGCGTCTGGTGTAGAGGGTATACGGACCATGCCTTCCGACGCCTCGCCTGATTCCTTCCCGCTGTCTTCGGTCCGCACCATAGCTCTGGTGGGGCTGATGGGCGTCGGGAAATCGACTGTGGGGCGCCGTCTGGCCGCGCGGCTGGGCTTGCCGTTCGCCGACGGCGATCAGGTGATCGAGGAAGCGGCGGGCATGACCGTCAACGAAATCTTCGCCACGCGCGGCGAGGCGGAGTTCCGTGCGGGCGAGGCGCGGGTCATGAAACGCCTGCTGGAAGGGTCGCCGATCGTGCTGGCGACCGGGGGCGGGGCTGTGCTGAACGCCGACACCCGCGCCCTGATGAAGCAGCACGCCGTCAGCGTCTGGATGCGGGCCGATCTGAAAGTGATCGCCGAGCGGGTGGGGCGGCGCGATACCCGGCCGCTGCTGCGCAATCGCGATCCTCTGACGGCCCTGAACGACTTGGCCAAGGCGCGCTATCCCATCTACAGCGAGGCCGATCTGACCGTCGATGTGGGCGGCGGATCGCACGCTCAGGCTGTCGAGGCCATCCTGAAACAGTTGCGCCGGTTCGGACGGCAGGAGACCCAGTCATGACCACGACGATCCCGGTCGCGGGCGGCGCCTTCGCCCCCTATGAGGTGGTCGTCGGGCGCGGCCTGCTGAAGGCGGCGGGGGCTGAGGTCGCGGCGCTGAAGCCGACGCGCGCCTTTATCGTCAGCGACGAGACGGTGGCGGCGATTCACGGCGAGACGGTGCGCGCCTCTCTGGCGGCGGCGGGCCTGGCGACGGGGATCGTCACCGTTCCTGCGGGTGAAGCGTCCAAGTCGTTCGAACAGCTTGAGGCCGTTCTGGACCGGCTGCTGGCCAAGGGGCTGGACCGCAAGAGCATGGTGGTCGCCCTGGGCGGCGGCGTGGTGGGCGACCTGGCGGGTCTGGCGGCGGCCCTGTTCATGCGCGGCGTCGACTTCGTGCAGATTCCGACCACCCTGCTGGCTCAGGTGGATTCCTCGGTCGGCGGCAAGACGGCGATCGACACCCCGCGCGGCAAGAACCTGATCGGCGCCTTCCACCAGCCGCGCCGGGTGCTGGCGGACATCGAGGCCCTGGCCACCCTGCCGGTGCGGCAGGTGCGTTCGGGCTGGGCCGAGGTGCTGAAACACGGGCTGATCTGCGACGCGGCCTTCTTCGACTGGCTGGGCAATGAAGGTGCGGCGGGCGCGCAGGGCGATCCCGACGCGCTGGAGCGGGCGGTGATCCGCTCGGTCGAGATCAAGGCCCGGATCGTCGGCGAGGATGAGAAGGAGGCGGGCCGTCGCGCCCTGCTGAACCTCGGCCACACCTTCGGCCATGCGCTGGAAGCAGAGCTGGCGTTTGACGAGACCCTGACTCACGGCGAGGCGGTGGCGCTGGGCTGCGCCATGGCCTTCCGCTATTCGGCGCGCCAGGGGCTGTGTCCGGCGGCCGAGGCCGAGCGGGCTGAAGCGGGTATTCGCGCGGCGGGCCTGCCGACGCGATTGTCGGATGTGGAGCACGGTTTCGCCGCCGACGCCCTGATCGCCCGCATGGCGGGGGACAAGAAGGCCGAGGGCAGGCGTCTGACCCTGATCCTGGCGCGGGCGGTGGGCGACGCCTTCACCGACAAGAACGTCGACGCCGAGACGATGCGCGCCTTCCTGATCGAGGAAGGCGCGGCGTGAAGCTGTCGCCGATCGTTCTGGAAGACGCCTTCGTGCGGCTGGAGCCGTTCAGCGAGGCGTTGAAGGAAGAGGCGAGGGCGGCGCTGGATTGCGACGCGGACGCCTGGAACGGCATGGTCGCCGCCGCCTATGGCGCGCATTTCGACGGCTGGTGGGACGCGGCTCTGAGGGCGATGGCGGCGGGTTCGCGCATCGCCTATGCAGTTCGGCGACGCAGCGACGGGGCGGTCGTCGGCACGACCAGCCTCTATGAGATCAGGCCCGAGCATCGGCGCTGCGAGGTCGGTTCGACCTTCTATCGGCCCGAGGCGCGGGGCGGGGCGATCAACCCGGCGTGCAAGCGACTGTTGCTGGACTACGCCTTCTCGAACGGGGCGATCCGGGTGGAGATCATCACCGACGCCCTGAACGCGGCCAGCCAGGCCGCCATCCGCAAGCTGGGCGCGACCTTTGAAGGCGTGCTGCGCAAGCATAAGATCACCTGGACGGGCCGGGCGCGGGATACGGCTCAGTTCGCCATACTGGACGAAGACTGGCCCGAGGTGCGGCAGCGACTCGACGATCGGCTGGGGAGACTCGCCTAGTCCACCGCCCGGCATTCGGTCGGTTCGCGGTCGGCGGCGGTCCAGGTGGCCATGACGCCCTTGCCGCGCAGTTCATAGCCCGAGGCGCGATACCAGATGCCGTCGGCGGCGCGCTCCTGATACAGGTCGACCGCCTCGCCGCTGGAGTTGCGCACAGTCGCCATCTGGCGCGGATTGTCGAAGTCGACCGACAGACGTTCGGAATTGTTACACAGGTAGACGGCGTGAACGACGCGGTTCAGGGCTCGGTCCTGAAGTTCGGCGCCGGTGCGTCGGCGCGCGGTTTGGGCCTCGACAGCGCGCTCGCGCACCTCTTCGCCATCTGTAGGGGCCTTGCGCGGTTCAGGGCCGCAGCCGGACAATAGAACCAGGACGGCGATGGCGGGCCAGAGGATACGGGTCGGCAAGGGAAGGCCCCTCTCAAGGTCAAGCTTGAAGGCTCAACGCCCTGCGTCGCCCGTCGTTCCTGTGCGGGATTTCCTGCGCGAGCGGAAGAAGCCGCGCAGCATGTCGGCCGCCGGATCGGCCAGGACGCCGCCCTCGGCCTGTGGTCGCCAGTGGCAGGTCGGTTGGTCGAAGAAACGCCCGCCGTTGATGACGGCGCCGCCCTTGGGATCATCCGCGCCCCAGACCACGCGGCCGATGCGAGCGTGGCTGATGGCGCCCGCGCACATGGCGCACGGCTCCAGCGTGACATAGAGGGTCAGGTCGGTAAGGCGATAATTCTGCAACTTCGCCGCCGCATCGCGCAGGGCGATGATCTCGGCATGGGCGGTCGGATCATGGGCCGTAATGGGGCCGTTTTGCCCACGCCCAAGGACTTCGCCGGTCGTTTCATCGACAATTACCGCGCCGACCGGCACCTCGCCGGCTTCAGCCGCCGCTTGCGCCAGATCGAGCGCCATGCTCATGAACCGCTCATCATGGATCGCCATCCCAAAGACAACGACAAGAAGCCCCGCTCCCGTCAAGACGACGGCGCGCGCGGTCCCCGCAATTTCGCCGACAAGGGCCCGCGAAAGCCCTTTGACAAGGACGGCAAGCCGGGCGGGAAGCCCCGCGACCGGGCCGAGGGTCGATCGGGCGGCAAGCCTGGGCCTGAAGCCAAGGCGCCGGAACGCACCGAACGAATCGCCAAGGCCATGGCTCGCGCGGGCATCGCCTCGCGTCGCGAGGTCGAACGGCTGATCGGTCTAGGCAAGGTGGCGGTGAACGGCCGCATCCTGGACACGCCCGCCGTGCTGGTGAAGCGCGACGACAAGATCACCGTCGACGGCAAGCCGATCGGGGCCGCACAGGCGACGCGCGTCTGGCGCTATCACAAGCCTGCGGGCCTGATCACCAGCCACAACGACCCGGCGGGCCGCCCGACCGTGTTCGACGCCCTGCCCAGCGGCCTGCCGCGCGTGATTTCCGTCGGCCGTCTCGATCTGGCGACCGAGGGCCTGCTGCTGCTGACCAACGACGGCGAACTCAGCCGGGCGCTGGAACTGCCGGACACGGCCCTGGTGCGCCAGTATCGCGCCCGGGCGCGCGGCCGCATCACCCAGGCGCAGCTGGACAAGCTGAAGGACGGCGTGGTCGTCGACGGCGTGCGCTACGGCCCCGTGGAAGCCACCATCGACAAGGCCAAGGAAAAGGCCGAGGGCGAGAAGTCCTCGGCGAACCTGTGGCTCAGCGTCCAGATCACCGAGGGCAAGAACCGCGAGGTTCGCAAGGTGCTGGAGAGCGTCGGTTTGACGGTCAACCGCCTGATCCGCCTGGCCTATGGTCCGTTCCAGCTCGGCACCCTGCCGGTCGGCGCGGTCGAGGAAGTCGGCCCGCGCGTGATCCGCGAGATGTTGGCTGATCATATCCGCCCCGAGAACCTGCCGACCGGCAACACGGTCGAGACGCCCGCGCCGGTTCCCGGCCGCCGCACCGGCACGCCGATCGTGCGCGGCAAGTCCGGCTCGGCCATGTCGGACCCTTCGCGCAAGCCCAGCCGTGTCCGCGCCGCCGAGACGGCTGCGGAAGAAGGCGCCGAGTTCGGCAAGCCCGCCCGCAAGGAGGGCTGGGCCAAGGCCAAGCCGAAATTCGAGCATTCCAAGACCTTCAAACCGCGCGCTCGTCCGGGCGAGGGTGAAGGAACGGAAGGAGGCGAGCGTCCGCGCCGCCCGCTCAAGCCGCGCGAACCGCGTGCGGACCAGTTCATCGACGACCGTCGCGGCCCGGCCAAGGGCGGTCGTCCAAGCGGGAAGCCTGGCAATAAGCCTTTCGGCCGCCCGAGCGGCGCCGGCGGGCGTTCCGATGCGCGTCCCAATGATCGCTTTGGCGAGCGCTCGGGCGACCGGCCCGGCGGTCCGCGCGGCGGCAAACCGTTTGGGGGCAAACCCTTCGGGGGCAAGCCTTCGGGCGGCGGCGGTCGCGGCGGCCCGCGCGGGCGCGGTTGATCCATGCGCATCGTAGCGGGCAGTCTGAAGGGACGCGCCATCGTCACGCCCGAAGGGCAGAACACGCGGCCGACGTCGGATCGGGCGCGTCAGGCGGTCTTCAACGTGCTGGAACACGCCTCCTGGGCGGATGGGCTGCATGAGGCGCGGGTGATCGACCTGTACGCCGGTTCGGGCGCGCTGGGGTTCGAGGCCCTGTCGCGCGGGGCGGCTTTCTGCCTGTTCGTGGACACGGACGACGGCGCGCGCGGCGCGATCCGTGAGAACATGGACGCCTATGGCCTGTTCGGCCGGTGCCGGGTGCATCGGCGCAGCGCGACTGATCTAGGACCGCGTCCCGGCTCGGCGGGGGAAGCCTTCACACTGGCCTTTCTGGACCCGCCCTATGCCAAAGGTCTGGGCGAGCAGACGCTGGCGCGGTTGCTGGAGGGCGGCTGGCTGGCGCCGGGCGCTGTCGTGGTGTTCGAGCGCGGCTCGGACGAGCCCGAGATCGACACGCCCGGCTATGAGCGGTTGGACGCGCGCGACTACGGCGCCGCGCGCGTCCTGTTCCTCAGGGCGTCAGAAGCCTCGGCCTGAGGTCCGGTTGTCGGCCCGGCTGCGCAGGCGGCCGAGGCCCTCGCGGTTGACGACATAGGGGCCGCCGTTGCGGGACTTGATGACGCCCTTGCGCTTCAGGCTGCGCCATTGATCCAGATTGCAGCCGTCCAGCACCCAGCCTTCGCGGGTGAAGCAGCGGGCGGCCAGGATGCGGCCCTGTTCGTCGCGTTCCAGCAGGATGCGACCGCCCTGGGCGAGGGCGTGGAGCGTGCGTTGCTCCGCACGTGACAGGTTCATGGGATTGAGATTTCCACGGCATGAGAAGACACGCGCCCGGCGCAAGGCGGCGCGGGGCGGGTTCAGGAGGCCTGGGACGATCAGCGTCCGGGCCTATGCCGTGGCTACAATCTCAAACATGGTTCGATCCCGTTGGGGGAAGAGGTGGGTTTCTAGCGCAGGACGAGGCGAACGGCTAGGTTTGTCGGCATGACCCTGCACCGCCGCACCTTCCTCGCCGTCGGCGCCGCCGTCACCGCAGCGCCCGTCGTATCCCGCGCCGAGACAGGCTGGACGCCCCGCGCCTCCATGCCCTGGCCGACGCAGGAGATCTATTGCGCCGCCCAGGACGGTTCGATCACGGTCGCGGGCGGCCTGGTGCGGTCGGCGGCGGGCGGGCTGCACATCAATGACCGGACGGCGATCTATGACGTGAAGGCGGATCGCTGGAGCGAAGGGCCGCGACTGCCGCAGTCGCGCCATCACCCGATGCTGGCGTCGGCGGCCGGGCGAATCTGGGCCTTCGGCGGCTACGACCGGCGCGACCGCGGCGAATGGACGGCCATGACGGACATCTGGGCCATCGACCGGGGCGTCTGGGCCCAGGTCGGCCAGATGCCGCAGCGTCTGTGCGAAACGGTCGGCCTGTCTGTGGGCGATCGGGTGCATTTGGTCACCGGCCGCTCGCCCAAGGGCGAGGCGAACGGTCAGTGGAACGACCAGGGCGATGTGACGACCCATCTGGTCTTCGACGCCGCCGCCAATCGCTGGGAAACGGCGCGTCCGGCGCCGATGGCTCGCAACAGTGCAGCCGGGGCGGTGCTCGACGGCAAGCTGTTCGTGGCGGGCGGCCGCACGGTGGACGGCGGCGGAACGGGGCGGCTGGACCGCTATGATCCCGACCGCGACCGCTGGGACACGCTGGCGCCGATCCCGGCCTCGCCCGCCACGGGACGGCAGGTCGGCGGCGGCCTGGCCATGGCCGAGGCGGGCGGCAGGTTGATCGCTTTCGGCGGCGAATGGTTCGAGGGGCGCGGGGGCGGGGTCTTCGCCGAGACCTGGATCTATGACCCGGCGCGCGACGCCTGGACGGCCGGTCCGGCCATGCGAACGCCGCGCCATGGCCTGGCGGCGGCCAGCGTGGACGGCGTGATCTACGCCATCGGCGGCGGAGAGGCGGCGTCGGGCGGCAAGGCCAGCGGCCTCGTCGAGACGCTCAGCCTCTAAGACGCTGGAACTCGGCGGCCAGGGCGCGGGCGCCGGCCGTGACGTCGGCCCAGGTGACGTCGAAACCGTCGTCTTCGCCGAAATAGGGGTCGGCCACGGCCTGACCGGCGCGGCCCTCGACGTGGTCCAGCAGCAGGCTCAATTCCGCCGTGGCGTCGGGCGGGGCGAGGCGGCGCAGGTTCGCCAGATTGTCGTGATCCATCGCCACCAGATGGGTGAAGCGACGGAAGTCGGCGGGCTTCACCTGGCGACCGCGCAGGGCCGAGATATCGACGCCGTTCTTCAGGGCGACCGCCCGGGCGCGCGGGTCGGGCGGAGCGCCGACATGCCAGCCGCCGGTTCCTGCGGAATCCGCGATGGCGTCCAGTTTCAGGCGATGCGCCTCTTCGCGGAAGGCCGCCTCGGCCAGCGGCGAGCGACAGATGTTGCCGAGACAGACGAAGAGGACGGAAGGGGTCATGCCCTCAAGTAGCGAAGCGGTAAGGCGACGAAAAGATCAGCGCCTCCCGAACAACTTCTCGAGGTCGTGCAGCTTCAGCTCCACATAGGTCGGGCGGCCATGGTTGCACTGGCCGGAGTGAGGCGTGGCCTCCATCTGGCGGAGCAGGGCGTTCATCTCGGGCGCCGACAGGACGCGGCCGGAACGGACCGAGCCGTGACAGGCCATGGTGCCGCAGACCTCGGCCATGCGTTCCTTGAGCGATAGGGCGGCGCCGTGTTCGGACAGGTCGTCGGCGATGTCGCGGATCAGGCCCTGAACGTCGGTGTCGCCCAGCAGAGCCGGGGTTTCGCGCACCAGCACCGCGCCCGCGCCGAACGCCTCGACAATCAGGCCCATTTCGGCCAGTTCATCGGCCTTGGCCGCGACGCGCTCGGCCTCGGCGGGGTCCAGTTCGACCACTTCGGGCGTCAGCAGGGCCTGACGGGTGACGGCACCGTCGGCCATCTGGGCCTTCATCCGCTCATAGACCAGCCGTTCGTGCGCGGCGTGCTGGTCGACGATGACGAGGCCGTCGCGGGTCTGGGCCACGATGTAGTTGGCATGAAGCTGGGCCCGCGCGGCGCCCAGCGGATAGTCGATCAGGTCGACCGGGGCAGGGGCGCCCGGCGTGATCTGGCCTGCGTGGTCGGCCTGAATTTCGCCCAGCGTGCGGTAGCTGGGGGCAGCGGCTCCGCCGCTCCATGTGTGTTCGACGCGGCCGGAGCGTTCGTTCAGGCCCGGCAGGTTCTGGGCGGCGGCGGCGGGCTGCGACCAGCCCTGCCAGCCGCTCCAGCCCGGTGCGGCGTTGCTGAACGATTGCGGCGCGGAAGGGCTGTAGAGCGCCTCGCCGGTGTGGGGGCGGAACCCTGACAGGGCGTCAGCGGCGACCGTGGTCGAGGCGCGGTGTCCCGCCGCGTGCAGGGCGTGGCGCAGGGCGCCGACGATCAGGCCGCGCACCAGGGCCGGGTCGCGGAAGCGCACCTCGGCCTTCGCCGGATGGACGTTCACGTCGACATACAGCGGGTCGATGTCGATGAAGAGGGCCGCCGCCGGGTGCCGGTCGCGCGCCAGGAAGTCGGCGTAGGCCCCGCGCAGGGCGCCCTGCAGCAGACGGTCGCGCACCGGGCGGCCGTTGACGAACAGGAACTGGTGCGCCGCATTGCCGCGCGAATAGGTCGGCAGGCCCGCATAGCCGGACAGGCGCACCCCGTCGCGCTCTTGATCGATCAGCAGGGCGTTGGCCTCGAAGTCACGGCCCAGCAGAGCGCCTAGGCGTTTCAGCCGCCCTTCGTCGCCGGGATGTTCGGCGGGCAGGCGCAGGGTCGTCTTGCCGTCCAGCGTCAGGGTGAAGGCGACGGCCTCGTGCGCCATGGCCTGGCGCTTGATCTCTTCGGAGATGGCCATGGCCTCGGCCCGCTCGGACTTCATGAACTTCAGCCGGGCAGGGGTGGCGTAGAACAGGTCGCGCACCTCGACCCGCGCCCCGTGCGGGCCGGGGAAGGCGGCGGGCGACAGGGGCCGCTGGGCGCCGCCCTCGACGGAAACGGCCCAGGCGTCGTTCTGCGACTCGCCCGCCTCCGCCCTGGCGCGGGTGGTGATGTTCAGCCGGGCGACCGAGCCGATGGAGGGCAGGGCCTCGCCCCGGAAGCCCAGGGTGAAGATGCGCAGCAGGTCCACGTCGCCTGCGTCGTCCGGCTCCAGCTTCGAGGTGGCGTGGCGTTCGATGGCGACGGGCAGTTCGTCGCGCGGGATGCCCTTGCCGTCGTCGGCGATCAGGATGCGGGTTAGGCCGCCGCCGTCCGCCTGAATCTCGATGCTGCGGGCGTCGGCGTCGATGGCGTTCTCGACCAGTTCCTTGATGGCGCTGGCCGGGCGTTCGACCACTTCGCCGGCGGCGATGCGGTTGACGGTTTCGGGGGGGAGGCGGCGGATGGTCATGTGAGTCGCGAGGATAGGCGCCGTCGCCGCCCGGCGCACCTCAATCCTTTTTTCGTGAGGCTCGAGGCGAAATTCGTGATCGAGGGCTTGAAGCGCGTGAATGGCAACATATACTGTTGCAGTCCGACGGCGAGGCCGGACGGACAATCGACCTGTTTCCGGACTGTCTGTCCAGTTTTCGTTTCACCCGTCTGACCGAGGTTTCCCTCCCATGAAGATCAAAGCCGCCCTGATCGCTGTTTCGGCCGCCGCCCTGCTGGCCGCCTGCAGCCAGCCCGCCGACACCGCCGGCGCCCCGATGACCGACGCCGCCTCGACCGCTCCGGTCGCGCTGAAGGCGACCTCGGGCGTCTATGTGATGGACCCGACCCACGCCTCGCTGCAGTGGTCGCTGCCGCACCTCGGCATCTCGAACTACACGGCGCGCTTCAACAAGTTCGACGCCAAGATCACGCTCGACACCGCCAACCTGGCCAACAGCACGGTTGAGGCGACCATCGACCCGGCCTCGGTCGACACCAACTATCCCGCCGATTATGTCGCAGCCTTCCCGACCAGCGGGTTCAAGAGCTTCAGCGAGGACATCGCCAAGAACAAGGCCTTCCTGAACGCCACGGCCTTCCCGCAGATCACCTTCAAGTCGACCAAGGTCGAGCTGACCGGCGCGCGCACCGCCAAGGTGACGGGCGACCTGACCTTCCTGGGCGTCACCAAGCCGGTGACCCTGGATGCGACCTTCAACGGCGATTTGGAACAACACCCCTTCGTGCCGGCGCCGGCCATCGGCTTCGCGGCTGAAGGCAAGATCAAGCGGACCGATTTCGGCATGCCGCTGGGCCCGGTCGGCGATGAGGTGACGATCCGCTTCGACGCCGAGTTCATCAAGGAAGTCGCCCCGGCCGCTCCGGCCGCCTGATCGGCGAAAGCACGACGAAGGGGCGGGGCCGTCGGTCCCGCCTTCTTCATGTTCAGACTGACGCGAGAGCTCTCATGACCCGCCGCCCCAGCCGCTACAGCGCCGTCGCCATCGCCTTGCACTGGCTGATCGCGGTCGCCATCCTGTCGATGATCCCGATGGGCTGGTGGATGAGCGACGCCATCGTCGAGCCGGACAGCCAGGCGCTGGCCTATCGCGTCTTCCAGATTCACAAGTCGATCGGCTTCCTGATCCTGGCGCTGACGGTGCTGCGGATCGTGTGGCGGTTGACGCACCCGGTTCCGGCCCTGCCGGGCGTCATGAAGGGGTGGGAGCAGTTCGCCGCGCGGGCGACGCACGCCGCCTTCTACGCCCTGATGCTGGCCCTGCCGCTGACGGGATGGATCTACGTCTCGACCGGCTGGGCCGTGGTCACGGACACGCCGCTGGCCGTGGCGACCAGTTGGTTCGGCCTGTTCACCATTCCGCACCTGCCTTTTATCGAGCACGCCTCCGAAGCCGCCCGTCGCACGACGGCCTGGATGGCCATGGGCGCGCACAGCAAGCTGGCCTGGGGCGCGATCGTGCTGGTCGCCCTGCACGTCGGGGCGGCGTTGAAGCACCAGTTCTTTGACCGTGACGGCGTGCTGTCGCACATGATCCCCGTCCTGCCGCATGGCGATGACGCGCATGGCGTCGCGCCCGAGCCGACCCCGGCCCTGCGCTGGGCCGAGCGGCTGGCGGGGGTGGCCTTCGTGGTTGTGATCGGCGTCGCCTTCGGTCTGGCCGCCAAGCCTGCGCCCAAGACGGAAGGGCAGGCGGTCGCCTCGGCCCCTGCCGTCGCGCCTGCGGCTGACGCGACGGTGACGCCGGGCACGGCCGCCGCCTGGACCGTGGACAAGGCCGCCTCGACGATCCAGTTCACCGGAACCCACACCGGCAAGGCCTTCACCGGCCGGTTCGAGCAGTGGGACGCGCAAGTCTGGTTCGACCCGGCCGATCTGGCGGGCTCGAAAGCCGTGGTGACGGTTCAGACCGGCACGGCCAGGACCGGCGACGCCACGCAGGAAGGCAGCCTGCCGGGCGCCGAATGGTTCGACACGTCGACCTATCCGACCGCCCGCTTCGAGGCGACGGCGTTCAAGGCGCTGGGCGGAAACCGCTATGAGGCGACCGGAACCCTGCGCATCAAGACGACGACGGTCCCGGTCGTCCTGCCCTTCACCTTCGACGAGGCGAACGGGACGGCGACGGTCGAGGGCAAGCTGGAGCTGGACCGCACGGCGCTGAACATGGGCATGATGTCCGACGCGGGCGGCGACTGGGTGTCCAAGGCCATCGGCGTCGAGATCAAGGTCAAGGCGACGCGTCAGGGTTAAGAAATCGGGCGCGGGGTTTGCCCGACTCCGCGCGGGGCGCTACAGCCTTCGGCTCTCCTTCCTTGAGCGCCGAAAGAGCGACGCCATGCACGATATCCGAGCCATTCGCGACAATCCCGAAGCCTTCGTCGCAGGTTGGTCGTCGCGCGGCGTGGATGACGCCGCCGATGTCGTCGCGCGCATTCTGGCGCTGGATGTCGACCTGCGCGCCGCCCAGACGCGCGGCCAGGACGCCCTGGCCAAGCGCAACGCCGCCTCCAAGGCCATCGGCGCCGCTATGGGCAAGAAGGACATGGCCGAGGCCGACCGCCTGAAGGCCGAGGTCGAGACCCTCAAGGGCGAAATCGCCGAGGCGGGCGAGGCCGAAACCGCCAAGGGCGCCGAACTGCGCGACCTGCTGGCCGGGTTGAAGAACCTGGCCGCCGCCGACGTGCCGGACGGCGAGGACGAGAACGACAACGTCGAAGTCCTGAAGTGGGGCGAACCCCGCACCACAGGCCCGGCCAAGGACCACGCCGATCTGGGCGAGGCTCTGGGCCTGCTGGACTTTGAAGCCGCCGCGAAGATGTCCGGTTCGCGTTTCGCTGTGCTGAAGGGGCAACTGGCGCGCCTGGAGCGCGCCATCGGCCAGTTCATGCTGGACCTGCAGACGGACAAGCACGGGTATCAGGAAGTGAACCCGCCGCTGCTGGTGCGCGACGAGGCGATGTTCGGCACGGGCCAATTGCCGAAGTTTGAGGAAGACCTTTTCCAATTACTTGGTGAATTCCATTCGGCGGATAAACAAGCTGACCTGCTGAAAGTGCGGCGTGATGCTGAGCAGAGAGCATTTGATATGCTGTCGGAGGCGGCTGAATCGATAATTTCAAGCTATAAGTCTGATCCTTTGTCTGTCACCAAGAATCATTTGAGTGCGGTTAAAGCTCAGATCGAGACGTTTTCATCAGGTATGCTTAGGGAGGCCGATCTTTCTCCCTTAGAAGAGTGGTTGGAGGGGATGGTGCAGCGCAAAGTGGCGCGCCAATTCCTCATCCCCACCGCCGAAGTCTCCCTGACCAACCTGGTACGTGAGCAGATTCTGGGCGAGGACGAGGTCGCCCAGCCCATGCGCCTGACCGCTCTGACGCCCTGTTTCCGGGCCGAGGCCGGGTCGGCGGGGCGCGATACGCGCGGCCTGATCCGCCAGCATCAGTTCTCGAAGGTCGAGATGGTCTCCATCTGCCGCCCCGAGGACTCCGAGGCTGAGCATGAACGCATGACTGCTTGCGCCGAGGCGGTGCTGCAGGCGCTGGAGCTGCCCTATCGCAAGGTGCTGCTGTGCAAGGGCGACATGGGCTTCTCGGCGCAGAAGACCTATGATCTCGAGGTCTGGCTGCCTTCGCAGAACACCTATCGCGAGATCAGCTCCTGCTCGAACTGCGGCGACTTCCAGGCCCGGCGCATGGACGCCCGGTTCAAGCGCGCGGGCGAGAAGAAGACAGAGTTCCTGCACACCCTGAACGGTTCGGGTCTGGCGGTCGGCCGCACCCTGGTCGCGGTGATGGAGAACTATCAGCAGGAGGACGGGACCATCGCGGTTCCGGCCGCCCTGCAGCCCTATATGGGCGGATTGAAACAGGTGGGCTGATCCTTCTCCCCTTGCGGGAGAAGGTGGGCCGCGCAGCGGCTCGGATGAGGGGTTGCTCAGACAGAAGATGCGAGTGGCGAGTGCAGACGACATGATTACCGACCGGGGCGCGCCCCCTCATCCGTCTGGCTTCGCCAGCCACCTTCTCCCACAAGGGGAGAAGGAAGCCTGATGCGTATCCTTCTGACCAACGACGACGGCATCGAGGCCGAGGGCCTGGCGTGCCTGGAGAAGATCGCCCGCGCCCTGTCGGACGACGTCTGGGTCGTCGCGCCGCAGACCGAGCAGTCGGCCAAGGGGCGGGGCATCACCCTGACCGAGCCGCTGCGCGTCAATCAACTGGGCGACAAGCGGTTCGCCGTGACCGGCACCCCGACCGACTGCGTCATCCTGGCCGTCAACGACATCATGCCCGAGAAGCCCGATCTGGTGCTGTCGGGCGTCAATCGCGGCCACAACGTGGGCGAGGACGTCAGCTATTCCGGCACGGTGGCGGGCGCTCTTCAGGGCATGGCCTTCGGCATCCGCTCCATCGCCCTGTCGCAGTCGCTGGAGCGTTTCCACGACGAGGCGGTCGCCCATTGGGAAACGGCCGAGGCCTTCGGTCCCGGCATCGTCGCGCGCCTGCTGGAGCAGAAATGGGGGGAGGGCGTGGTCATGAACGTCAACTTCCCGCGCCTGCCGCCCGAACTGGTCAAGACGGTCGAGGTGACGCGTCAGGGCTTCCGCGACATCGGCGAAATGCACGCCATCCGCCGCACCGATCTGCGCGGCCGCGACTACTACTGGATGGCCTTCCGCGGCGCGCCGCAGGAGCACGCCGACGGCACCGACCTGCGGGCGATGGACGAGGGCCGCATCTCGGTCACGCCGCTGCACATCGACCTGACGCACATGCAGTCGGTTAACGATCTGAAGAAGGTGCTGGGCGGCGCCCCGCCCAAGGGGCCGCAGGAAAAATGAGTCTCAAGGACGACCGCGCGGGCCGATTGATCCTGTCGCTGCGGCGTCAGGGGGTGACGGACGCGCGGGTTCTGAAGGCGATGGAGTCCATCGACCGCGCCGTCTTCGTCCATGAGAAATTCCTCCATCAGGCCTGGGAGGATCAGGCCCTGCCGATCGACTGCGCCCAGACGATCAGCCAGCCCTTCATCGTCGGCCTGATGACCCAGGCGCTGGACGTCCAGCCGCGCCACCGCGTGCTCGAAATCGGCACCGGCAGCGGTTACCAGTGCGCGGTGCTGAGCCGCATGGCGCGCTTCGTCTACTCAGTCGAACGTTACAAGAGCCTCTTAACCGAGGCCGAGAACCGGTTGAAAATACTGGGGATCGATAATGTCTTCACCCGCCACGGCGACGGCGGGCAGGGCTGGCCGGAACAGGCGCCGTTCGACCGCATCATGGTCACGGCTGCTTCACCGCATGAACCGACGGAACTGTTGAAACAGCTCAAGCCGGGCGGCGTCTTGGTCGCGCCGGTCGGCCGCACCTCGGTGCAGATGCTGAACCGCTACACCGGCCAGCCGGACGGCAGCTTTCAGCGCGAAAGCCTGTGCGAGGTCCGCTTCGTTCCCCTGGTCGAAGGGACGGCGAAAGAAGGGTGAGGGGCGAAATCTCACCGCTCCATTAACCTTTCCGCCCCACTTTTGCGCGGGTTGCCGGGTTGGCTTCGGCGACGGACCCGGGCAAACCGGCTTCGAGATGCTGAACAAGGTTAATACGGAGAGACGCATGAGCGGCTTCACAGGCTGGATCAGGGCGGCGGCGGTCGTCGGCGGGGCGCTGGCGGTCACGGCGTGTTCGACCTATCCGAGCGAGCCGCGCTATTCGACCCGGCCGATGGGGGCGGGCGGCTATCCGCAGCCGGGGCAGGGCCAACAGCAGGGGCAGCAGCCCGGCGCCTATCCGAACAATCCCTACTATCAGGGCCCGGCGACGCAGCCGCAGCAGCCCGCCCAGCCGCCCGTGCAGGAAGGGCCTCGCGCTCCGGCCGGCGACATCCAGGGCGGCGGCCTGCCGCCGGCGGGCGGTCCGGCCTACCCCTCGACCGGCGCGCCGATCACGGTGACCCCGCCGCCTGCCGCCGGCAATCCGGCCATGCCTGGCGCGACCTATGTGATTCAGCCGGGCGACACCATTTCGGGCGTGGGACGGCGTTTCCGCACCCCGGTCCAGATTCTGATCGACCTGAACGGACTGGGGCCGCGAGGCGCCATCAGCTCCGGTCAGCGGGTCATCCTGCCGGATAGCGCAGTGGACGGCGGCGCCGATCCCTACGCCACGGGGCCGTCGCCGGTGGGCGTGCGGACGCCGAACAACGGGGTGGCCCCGCCGCCTCCGCCGCCGCCCAGCGGCAACACGCCCTTGCCGCCGCCGACCCGTGCGCCGGCTGCGGATACGTCTGCCGCGCCGCTGGCCGAGATTGGGCGCCCGCTGGCTCTCCAATGGCCTGTGCGAGGCGACATCCTGCGTCGTTTCGGCCCCGTGGGCATGGGCGAGCGCAACAACGGCGTCAACATCGGCGCTTCGGCCGGAACCGAGGTCAAGGCTTCGGCCGACGGCACGGTGGCCTATGTCGGGGACGACATCGTGGGGCAGGGGCTGACGGTCCTGGTGGTTCACCGCGACGGATGGCGCACGGTCTACGGCCATCTGGGCTCGGCCACCGTGCGCGACGGAGCCCAGGTGCGCGCGGGTCAGGTTATCGGTACGGTGGGTCTGACCGCCGGAGACGGCCGCCCGTCGATCCATTATGAAGTGCGTCAGATGCGCGGCGACGATCCGGTCGCTCTGGACCCGCTGACGGTCCTGCCGCGCTGATCGGGTGAAGCGGCGTGTCCGGGCGGCGACGCCCGGATGCTCTTGTCCCGGACTTGTCATCGCGTCGCGTTGCAAATCGGCCCGGCGCGCCCTAGGTTCCGCGCCTTGTTTTTCGAAGGGCCCCCGATGAAGGCGCGGCCCGCCTCGGGGAGTTTTTCATGACTGCAACCCAAGACGGCGGCCTGATGGCCCTTGTCATCCAGATCGCGCCGATCGTCGCGATCTTCATCCTGTTCTACTTCCTGATGATCCGTCCGCAGCAGAAGCGGATGAAGGCGCACCAGGCCCTGATCGCCGGCGTCAAGCGCGGCGACGAAGTCGTCCTGTCGAACGGCATGGTCGGCAAGGTCACCCGCGTCGAGGACGCCGAGGCCATGGTCGAGATCTCGCAGGGCGTGAACGTCCGCGTGGTCAAGGCGATGATCGCCGAGGTGCGTAACCGCACCGCCATCGCCGCCAACGACAAGGGCTGATAGCCTCGCCTCGGCGCGGCGCGCGCCGGCCCTGAAGAGAACCGAGACATGATTCAGCTTTCACGCTGGAAAATCACCCTGGTCGCGCTGTCGCTCGTCCTCGGGTTGTTCCTGGCCTACCCGAGCGTGCTGTCGCCGGCGCAGCGCGAGGCTCTGCCGAGCTGGCTGCCGAGCAACGGCCTGAACCTGGGCCTGGACCTGCAGGGGGGCTCCTACCTCCTGCTTGAGGTCGACGTGCCGGAAATGCGCGAGAAGCGCATTTCGAACCTGATGGAAGACGTCCGGGTTTCCCTGCGGGAAGACCAGGTCAACATCACGGGCATGCAGCGCGAGGCAGGCGGCGTCGTCGTGACGGTCGCCGAAGGCGCGGCCTATGACACGGCCTTCAACACCCTGCGCACCATGGCGCAGCAGGGCGTCGGCCCGACCGGCCAGCCGGACCGGGTGGCGACCAAGCTGGGCGGCGGCCGTATCCGCTACGCCTTTACCGACGCGGCTCTGGCCAGCATGGGCGCAACCGCCGTCGATCAGTCGATCGAGGTGGTCCGTCGCCGTCTGGACAGCTCGGGCACCAAGGAAATCGCCATCACCCGTCAGGGCGCCGACCGGATCGTCATCCAGGCGCCGGGGCAGAGCGATCCGGCCGAGCTGGAGCGTCTGGTGGGTCGTACGGCTCAGTTGACCTTCCAGATGGTCGACACCTCGCCGACCGGCCTGAACGATGCCTTGGCCGGTCGTGTGCCGCCGGATGCTCAGCTCCTAGTCGACGATATGGGGACGCCCTACCTCGTCAAGCGCCGTATTCTGGTCTCAGGCGAAAACCTGACCCGCGCCGGGATCGGCACCGACCAGAACAATCGTCCGGCCATCGACTTCCAGTTTGACAGTCAGGGGGCGCGCCGCTTCGGTGAGGCGACGGCCCAGAACCTCGGCAAGCCCTTCGCCATCATTCTGGACGATAAGGTGATTTCGGCGCCGACGATCCAGTCGGCCATCACCGGCGGGCGCGGTCAGATTACGGGCAACTTCACCATTGCTTCGGCGTCCGAACTTGTGAACCTGCTGAACGGCGGCGCCCTGCCGGCGCCGCTGAAGGTCGAGGAACGCCGCGTCGTCACCGCCGAGCTGGGCGCCGACGCCGTGGCCGCAGGCGCCCTGTCGACCGCCCTGGGTTTCGTAGTCATCGTGGTCTTCATGATCCTGGCCTACGGCTTCCTCTTCGGCGGCATTTCGGTGATCGGCCTGGTCCTGAACGGCATCCTGATCGTCGCGGCCATGTCGCTGACCCAGGCTACGCTGACCCTGCCGGGCATCGCCGGTCTGATCCTGACCTTCGCCGTGGCCGTCGACGCCAACGTGCTGATCTATGAGCGGATGCGCGACGAGGCGCGTCAGGGGCGTTCCGTGGTGGCGTCGATGGACGCGGGCTTCAACCGCGCCATGGGCACCATCATCGACGCCAACCTGACCACCCTGGTGGCGGCGATCATCATGTTCATGTTCGGCGCCGGCCCCGTGCGCGGCTTCGCCTGGACCCTGACCATCGGCGTCTTCACCTCCGTCTTCTCTTCGGTGCTGACGGCCCAAGTCCTGCTCGGCTACTGGCTCAAGATCGCCAAGCCGAAGAAACTGCCGATCGCGGAGTGATGTCGATGAACGGTTGGCCCATTATCAAACTGCTGCCGCACAAGACGAACTTCCACTTCGTCAAATACGCCAAGGGTTTCGCCGTTCTGTCGGCGATCCTGACGGTGGCGGCGATCATCGGCTGCTTCTATCCTGGCCTGAACCTGGGCATCGACTTCCGGGGCGGCGCCTCGATGGAAGTCGCCAAGCCCGCCGGTCAGGTGCTGGAGCTGGACAAGCTGCGCGGCGCGGTCAGCGGGCTGGATCTGGGCGACGTCCAGGTTCAGGGCATCGCCCGACGCGACACCAACCTGGATGACGGCTCGACCGCCATCGTGCGCTTCCAGGTGCCGGAGAATGAGGATCAGACCGCTGTCGTCCAGAAGGTCGAAGGCGCCATCAGCCAGGCTGTGGGCGAAGTCGGCTATTCCGGCGTCAGCGTCGTGGGCTCCAAGGTCTCGGGCGAACTGCTGACCAACGGCGTCCTGGCCCTGGTCGTGGCTGTGGTGCTGATGTTCCTCTACATCGCCTTCCGCTTCCCCTGGCAGTTCGGCATCGGCGCCGTGGCGGGCCTGCTGCATGACGTGGCGCTGACCTTCGGTCTCATCGTCGCCCTGCGCATGGAGTTCAGCCTCAATCTTGTCGCGGCCCTGCTGACGGTCATCGGCTATTCGATGAACGACACCGTCGTCGTGTTCGACCGCCTGCGTGAGAACCTTCGCAAGTACAAGGTCATGCCTCTGCGCGAGGTGATCGACCTGTCGATCAACGAGACCCTGTCGCGGACCATCATCACCGGCCTGACCACCGTGATCGTGCTGATCGTCCTGGCCGTCTTCGGCGGCGAGGCCCTGCGCGGTTTCTCGATCACCCTGGCCTTCGGCGTCGTGATCGGCACCTTCTCGTCCATCTATGTGGGCGCGCCGATCATTCTTCTGTGGGGCGTGGACCGTAGCGGCGGCGGCAAGGCCGACGCTACGCCGGTCAAGCTGGGCATGGCCAGCCGTCCGTAAGGACGACGTCCGTCTCCAAATCGCGGCCCGCCCTCCGAAAGGACGGCGGGCCGTTTGCTTTCCGGGCTTGATGCGATCGCCTCAATGGTCGAAGGGCCTGTCGCCATGACTGTTGATCTTGATGCTCAGGTTCGCGCCGCCGATCTAGACCGCTGGCTGGCCAGCCGTTTCGTGGCGGACGAAGCGGCGCGGGCGGATCTGATCGCCCTCTACGCCTTCGAGGCGGAGCTGGTGGCCATTCCCACGCGGGTCACGCAGCCCCTGCTGGCCGAGATGCGATACACTTGGTGGGCCGAACAGATGGATGGGGTGTTCAGCGACGCGCCGCGCGTCGGCCACCCGATTCTGGAGGCGCTGACCGCCGCCGTGACGCGGCATGGTCTGTCGCGCGAGCCTTTCGACGCCCTGATCCAGGCGCATATCGGCCGGGTGCATGGCGAGGCGCACGACCTGGACGCCTTCTATGTCGGGCCGATGCAGGTCGCGGCGCGCATCCTGGCGGGGGAAGGGCATGATGCGGCGGTCGCCGGGGCGGGCCGTGTGCGCGGCCTGGCTCAGACGGGGCGGACCGACGAAGCGACGGCGGTGCGTCGGACGGCGAACGCCGCCCTCAAGCGCTTGCCGACGGCCGCCTTTCCAGCCGTGGCGTCTGCGGCGCTGACCCGGGCCGACGAGGCGGAGCCGTTCAAACGGCTGCGGCTGTTCTGGTCCGTTCTGCGCGGGCGTCTTTAGAACGCGTTCAACGGCAGCTTGATGAACCGCTTGCCCGAGGCCTCGGCTGGAGGCAGAGCGCCGGCGCGGATGTTCACCTGAAGCGCGGGAAGGATAAGCTGCGGCGCCTTCAGCGTGGCGTCGCGCGCCTCGCGCAGGACCACGAAAGCGGCTTCGGAGCGGCCGCCGCCGATATGAATGTTGTCCGCCTTCTGGGCGGCGACAGTCGTTTCCCAGCGGAACTCCGTGCGGCCTTCGGGCAGATAGTCGTGTCCGACGAAGACGCGCGTGTCCTCCGGCAGCGCCAGGACCCGCTGAATCGAGCGGTAAAGGACGCCGGCGTCGCCGCCAGGGAAATCGCAGCGCGCCGTGCCGAAGTCAGGCATGAAGAGGGTGTCGCCGACGAAGACTGCATCGCCGATCCGATAGCTGACGCAGGCCGGGGTGTGGCCGGGGGTGTGCAGCACCTCGACCGGGATAGCGCCGAGCATGAAGCGCGCGCCGTCGGGGTAGACTTCATCGAACACCACGGCGTCGGGCGTCACGTCGGCGGCGTCGAACAGATCGCCAAATGTCTTCTGGACGCGGGTGATCTTCTCACCGATGCCGATGGGGACGCCGGTGCGGGTGCGGATTTCGTCTGCGCCGGTCAAGTGGTCAGCGTGGGCGTGCGTCTCCAGCACACGCTCAAGCTTCAGGTCATGCGCTGCCAGGGCCTCCAGCACTCGGTCGATGGAGCCGGTCGATGTCCGCGCGGCAGCCGGGTCATAGTCCAGCACCGGATCGATGATGACCGCCGCCCCGGTCGCGGGGGCCGAAACCAGATAGGTCACGGTGTGGGTGACGGGATCGAAGAAGCCGAGGACATCAGGCTGGAGCGGATGATGGGTCATGATGGGTCTCCGTTTCGTCTCTAAATATTAGGTATTGCTAATTTAGCAAGATCGAATATATGGACTGCATGATCGATCTCGAAGCCATGGGACTGGAACGCTTTCAAGCCAGCGCGGGCGACGCCGCCCGGCTGCTGAAGGCGCTGTCCAATGAAAACCGTCTGATGATCCTGTGCCAGATCGGCGAGGGCGAGCGTCAGGTGTCCGACCTTCAGGTGGGCCTGTCGCAGTCGGCGCTGTCCCAGCATCTGGCGCGCCTGCGCGAGGACGGTCTGGTCAGCGCGCGCAGGAGCGGCACGGCCGTCTTCTATCGCATCGCCGATCCGGCCGCCCTGAAGGTGATCGGGATCCTGGCGGAGATCTTCTGTCCGCCTGAGGCGCTCTGAGCGCCGCTTCCCTGGAAGGAATTTTCAATGAACCCGCTGATCTCTCTTTCGCCCGCCGATGTCGCCGCCCGCCTCAAGACGGGCCAGGCCGTGCTGATCGACGTGCGCGAGCCGGACGAGCATGCGCGCGAGCATATTGCGGGCGCCGTGACCGCCCCCCTGTCCGTGTTCGAAGGCGCCGAGCTGAGCCTCAAGCCCGGAAAGGATGCGATCTTCATGTGCCGGAGCGGCAATCGCACGGCCGGAAACTGCGACCGGTTGGCCGCGCGCATCGACGGTCCGGCGCACGTTCTCGAAGGCGGGCTGGACGCCTGGAAGAAGGCGGGGCTGCCTGTACGCGCCGACCGCAAGCAGCCGCTGGAGCTGATGCGTCAGGTGCAGATGGCGGCAGGGGGACTGATCCTGCTGGGCGGGGCGCTGGGCGTCATGGTCCATCCTGGATTCTGGGGGATCGGCGCCTTTGTCGGCGCCGGTCTGTTCGTGGCGGGGGCGACCGGCTTCTGCGGCATGGCGCGTTTGCTGGCGGTCATGCCCTGGAACCGAAACATGAAGAGGGCCTGAGACCATGGGCCTGACTCCGTTGCTTCTGGCGGGAATGAGCGGGGGCGTGGTCGCCTTGCTGCTGACCGTTTTCGGCGGCGGCGGATCGGTTCTGGCCGTGCCGCTTCTGCTCTATGTCGTCGGGGTGCGTGATCCCCATGTGGCGATCGGGGTTTCGGCTGCGGGAGTGTCGCTGAACGCCCTGACGGCGCTGGCGGGCCAGGCGAGGGCCGGTCGGGTTCGCTGGCCCTGCGCGACGGTGTTCGCCGTCACGGGCGCGGCTGCGGCCTGGGTCGGCTCATCCGTGGCCAAGGCTATCGACGGCCGCCATCTGCTGCTGGCCTTCGCCGTGGCCATGGCGATGGTGGGCTTGGCGATGCTGTCCTCCAGGAAGGGCGACGGCGATCCCGGCGTGCGCCTGAATCGCGACATGGCGCCGCGTGTCGCGGCGTCGGGCGCGGGCGTCGGCGTGGCGGCTGGCTTCTTCGGGATCGGCGGCGGCTTTCTCATCGTGCCGGGGTTGATGTGGGCCACGGGGATGACCCTGGCGGCGGCGCAGGCGACCTCGTTGTTGAGCGTGGCGGCGTTCGGAGCCAGCACGGCCGTCAACTACAGCCTGTCGGGGCTGGTTGACTGGACCCTGGTCGGGGCCATGACGGTCGGCGGCGCGGCGGGCACAGTGGCGGGTCTGCCGCTGGCGAGCCGATTGGGAGCCGACGCCGCCTTGGGCCGGCGCCTGTTCGCCGGGCTGATCCTGGTCGTTGCGGCCTATGTGGCCGTGAAGGCGATCATGGGGAGCTGACGCTCAACGCTCCAGCCCGGCGATCAGCCGGGCGAGCAGAGCCCCCAGCGCAGCCTGCTCCTCGCGCGACAGGTCGGCCAGCATGGCCTGGCTCTCAGCCATGTGCAGCGGCATCAGGCCGTCGATCAGGTCGAACCCCTTGGGCGTCAGCCTGACCAGTGAGGCGCGGCGGTCGCTGGGGTGGGGCGTGCGCTCGATCAGGCCGGATTTCTGCAGTCGGTCCAGCCGGGCCGTCATGCCGCCGGACGACATCATCGTCGCCTCATAGAGGGCCGTGGGCGTCAGGCCGTCGGGCGAGGGCGCGCGGCGCAGGGTGGCCAGAACGTCGAACTCGCCATGTTGCAGGCCGTAGCGGGCGTAAAGCGGCGCCTGCCGCTCGCGCGTCACCAGGATGGAGGCCTCGTGCAGACGGCCCAGCGTCTCCATGGCCAGTAGGTCGAGGTCGGGACGCGCGACAGCCCACTGGGCGGCGGCGCGGGAAGCGCGATCGGTCATTGTCTTGACATTAAGATACTTGATAGCGAGACATTATCGCCTTTCGTCGCCGGAGTCACCTCGGATGGATCAGTCGAACGCCTCGCAACCGTCGCGCGGCGCGGGCCTGTTGTTGGCCGCCGCCATCTTCGCCCTGGCGCTGAACCTGCGCCCGGCGATGGCGGCGGTCGGGCCGCTGCTGGATCTGATCGAAGCGGCGACCGGCATGGATTCGACCACGGCCAGCCTGCTGACCACCTTGCCGGTGGCGATGATCGGCGTCGGCGCCCTGTCGATCCGGCCGCTGCGGCGACGGCTGGGCGAGCGCAAGGGCATCCTGTTGGGCGCGGTTCTGATCGGCCTGTCCTGTCTGGCGCGAGCGATTTTCGACGGGACGGCCGGTCTGATCGCCAGCGCCGTGGTGGTGGGTATCGGCGTCGCCCTGATCCAGGCCCTGGCACCGGTCGTGATCAAGCGGGCGTTCCCCACACGCTTCGGCACGGTGATGGGCGTCTATACGACCGGAATCATGGGCGGGGCGGCCGTGGCGGCGGCGACGGCCGCCGGGTGGGCCGAGGCGGTCGGCTGGGCAGGGGCGCTGGCCCTATGGGCGGTTCCCGCCTTCCTGGCGGCGGTCGTCTGGATGATCGCCGCGCGTGATCCTGCGGCCGAGGAGCCGAACCGCGTCGCCGTCGCCGAAGGAACCCACCCCGAGCTTCCGTTCTGGAAGCAGCCGAGGGCGTGGGCGCTGGTCCCGATTCTGGGGTTGGGCACCTCGGCCTATACGCTCGTGCTGGCCTGGCTGCCGCCTTACTACGTCGACATGGGGCAGGCGCGGACGACGGCGGGCTTCCTGCTCAGCGGCATGACGGGCGCCGAGGTGTTGGCGGGCGTGCTGGTGTCCCTGTTCATCGCCCGGTTTCCCGACCGGCGCGGGCCGATGCTGGCGGCCGTGGCCCTGGCGCTGATCGGTCTGGCGGGACTGGTGCTGGCGCCGGTCAGTCTGGCGATTCCGGTCATGCTGTTGCTGGGTCTGGGGATCGGCGCGGTGTTTCCGCTGACCCTGATCCTGGCCATGGACCAGATCGACGATCCGGTGCGCTCAGGCGACCTGCTCGCCTTCGTTCAGGGCGGCGGCTACATCATCGCCAGCCTGTCGCCGCTGGCGGCCGGGCTGCTGCGCGACCGCCTGTCGGACCTGAGTCAGGCCTGGACGCTGATGGGGCTGGGCCTCGTCGCCATGGCGGCGATGACCCTGGCCTTCAAACCCGGCGGCGCGAAGCTTCAATAATCCGCCCCTCACCGTCACCCTCGGGCTTGTCCCGAGGGCCTATGGTGGATTTCAGTCGCGGTAGGAGCCGCTTTGAGGCTGCGGCTATCATTCCACTCCATTGGGACAGGCTCGACGATGGGCCCTCGGGACAAGCCCGAGGGTGACGATATTACTGCGCCGCGTCGCGCCAGGCCTTGAGCGCATCCATGGCGCGGATGCTCTGCAGACGCTTCTTGGCGCGGCCGCGCTCCTTGGGATGGATGCGCTTGCCGTCTTCATCGACCTTGGGCGCCTCCAGCGGCGGCAGCAGGCCGTAGTTGATGTTCATCGGCTGGAACTTGGAGCCTTCCAGGTGGCCGCCGGTGATGTGCTCGACCAGGGCGCCCATGGCGGTTTCCGGCGGGGGCGGAGACAGGTCGCGTCCCAATGCCTGCGCCGCAGCCAGACGGCCGGTCAGCAGGCCCATGGCCGCGCTCTCGACATAGCCCTCGACCCCGGTCACCTGACCGGCGAAGCGCAGGCGCGGAATGGCCTTCAGCCGCATCTGCTTGTCCAGCAGCCTGGGGCTGTTCAGGAAGGTGTTGCGGTGCAGGCCGCCCAGACGCGCGAACTGGGCGTTCTCCAGGCCGGGGATCATGCGGAAGACGTCGGTCTGGGCTCCGTATTTCAGCTTGGTCTGGAAGCCGACCATGTTGAACAGGGTGCCCAGCGCATTGTCCTGGCGCAGTTGGACGATGGCGTAGGGCTTGACCGTCGGGTTGTGCTGATTGGTCAGGCCGACCGGCTTCATCGGGCCATGGCGCAGGGTCTCGCGGCCGCGCTCGGCCATGACCTCGATCGGCAGGCAGCCGTCGAAATAGGGGATGTTCTCCCACTCCTTGAAGTCGGCCTTGGGACCGTCCAGCAGGGCGTCGATGAAGGCTTCGTACTGGGCCTTGTCCATCGGGCAGTTGACGTAGGCCGCCTTGTCGCCGCCGGGGCCTTCCTTGTCATAGCGCGACTGGCGCCAGGCCACGTCGAAGTCGATGCTGTCGGCGTGCAGGATCGGCGCGATGGCGTCGAAGAAGCTGAGGCTTTCTTCGCCGGTCGCCTTCAGGATGGCGTCGGCCAGGGCGGGCGAGGTCAACGGGCCGGTGGCGACGATGACGTTGTCCCAGTCTTCCGGCGGAATGCCCGCGATCTCTTCGCGCACAATGGTCACCAGGGGGTGAGCTTCCAGTCTGGCCGTCACGGCGTCCGAGAAGCCGATGCGGTCGACCGCCAGAGCGCCGCCGGCGGGCACCTGATTGGCGTCGCCGGACGCCAAGATCAGGCTGTCCAGCGCCCGCATCTCGGCGTGCAGCAGGCCGACGGCGTTGAACTCCCAGTCGTCCGAGCGGAAGGAGTTGGAGCAGACCAGTTCGGCCAGACCCGTGGTGTGGTGGGCGTCGGTGCGGACCTGTTCCGGCTCGTCCCGGCGCATTTCGTGCAGGATGACGGGCACGCCCGCCTGGGCGATCTGCCAGGTCGCTTCGGATCCGGCGAGGCCGCCGCCGATGACGTGGACGGGGCGGGGAGTGGGGGACGCATTCGACATGGCGGCCTAATAGCCGCGTGGCGCGCCCCTGTCATGCGGGGCGTGCGGTCAAGGCTGTCGGAGGACGACGTTCGTCCTTATAAGCGACGGCGGAGGCTGTTCATGACCCATGGATTCCAGATCGATGAAGCGCTGGCGGATGGTTTTCGTCTGATCCGGCGTCGGCCCGGCAGCGTCTTCGCCTGGGGCGTCGTTCTGGCCCTGCCTGTATTGCTGTCCGCCATCCTCATGATCGATCTCTTGATGACGATCGGTCTTGAGGCCACGGCTGAGAATGCAGACGCCAGTCCGCAGGCGCTCGCCGCCATGATGCGGATGCAGGCCTGGTCCATGCTGATCAATGTGGTGCAGTTGATCGGCTACGTCCTGATCATCGCCGCTATCTGCCGCGCGGTGCTGTGGTCCGAGCGCGCGCCGGGTCGCTTTTTCGATCTTCGAGTCGGCATGGATGAGGCGAGGGTGGCCGTGGCCGGCCTGGCCGTCATGGCGGGCTGCTATGGCGTGATGCTGGTCGTCCTTCTACTGGCCTTCGCCTTTGGGGCGGCCTTCTGGATGGTTTCCGAAACAGCGGCTGTGATGCTGGGCGTGGCGGTGGGGCTGGCGGGAATCGTCGGCATCGTCTGGGCGGGGTTGCGGACCTCCATGATCATGCCGCTCAGCATCGCGTCTCAGGATTTCGCCTTCGTGGAGGGGTGGAGGATGACGAAGGGCCGCGTCGGGATGCTGTTGGGCCTTTTCGCCGCGACGTTTGCCGTCACGTTTTTGGTCCATGTGCTGTTCCTGATCGTGGCGGGACTAATCGCCCTGGGCGTCAGCATTCCCTTCTGGCCTCAACTGGCGGTCTGGGCCCAGAGCGCGTCGAGCGAGCTTCCGGCCTTCAACCCGCTCGTTGTCGCAGTGGCGGGCGTTGCGGCCTTTATCGCCATTACGGCTTATTACGGCGTCATCGTCGCCATCTGGATCGCGCCCGGCGTTTCGGCCTGTCGCCAGATGCTGGCGATGCAGAAACAGGACGAAACCGGCGCGGTTGCGTTAAGCTGAGCGAGAATCGAGGAGCCAGCATGAGTTTCAACGCCACCGAATCCGCCTTTGAGGGCTTCCGCCTGGCCCGTCGGGCGCCGATGGCCATTCTGGCCTGGGCCGCCGCCTATATCGTGTTCTTCGCGGTCTTCTTCGCCGTGGCCGGCGGCAGTCTGATCAACATCATCAACCTGGCCGAGCAGATCGAACAGAGCGCCGAGCCGTCGATGAGCGATCTGACGACCCTGGGGCAGGCTTACGGCGCCATGATGGGTCTGGCCCTGCCGTTGTCGCTGCTGTTCAGCGCCGTGCTGACGGCGGCGGTGGCGCGCTCCGTCATTCGCCCGGAGGAGAAGCGGTTCGGCTACCTGCGCCTGGGACGCGATGAACTGCGTATCCTGGGAGCCACGCTGGTTGTGGCGCTGCTGATGTTCGGCGTGATCATGGGCGGCACGGTGCTGGTCAGCGTCTTTGTGGGGTTGGCGGCGAGCATGGGCGCGCCCTTCCTGATCCTGCCGGCGGTTCTTGTGGGGCTTGGGGTTGCTGCGGTCGCCGTCTGGCTGGCAGTGCGCCTCTGCCTGGTCGCGCCGACGACCTTCGCGGAGGAGAAGATCGCCATCAAGGAAAGCTGGGCCATGACCAGGGGCCGTTTCTGGCCGCTGCTGGGCATGGCGGTTCTGGCGGGCGTCATGTCCATGCTGGTAGGGCTGCTGGGCTCCATCGTCATCGCGCCGCTCAACCTGATCTTCGGCGGCCTGGAGAGCCTGGCGGGAGCAGAGACGACCAATATCGCCACGCTTCTCGTTAAGTTCTGGCCGGCCCTGCTGGTGTGGGGCGTGGTCAACGCCCTGCTGGCGGCGGCGCAGGCGGCCGTCATCTATGCGCCGTTCTCGGCGGCCTATCTGGGCATCAAGGGCGTGCCGCGCGTCTGATCCGACGGCCTCGCTGGAAATGAAACGCCGCGCTCCGACAGGGGCGCGGCGTTCTTTTCAGGTCAGGCGCTCTTGCGGGCCTTGGCGCGTTTGGCGGGCGCAGGTTCGGCGGTCAGGGCGGCGACGCGGCCCTTGCGGCGTTCCTCGTGCCGGTCCAGCACCTCCTTGAGGTAGCGGCCGGTCCAGCTGGCGGGGTTCTCGGCGACCTGTTCCGGCGTGCCGACGGCGACGATCTCGCCTCCGCCGTCGCCGCCCTCGGGACCGAAGTCCAGCAGATGGTCGGCCACCTTGATGACGTCGAGGTTGTGCTCGATCACCACGATGGTGTTGCCGTTCTCGACCAGCTCCTGCAGCACCTCCAGCAGCTTGCGCGTGTCCTCGAAGTGCAGGCCGGTCGTCGGCTCGTCCAGGATGTAGAGCGTCTTGCCGGTCGCCCGCTTGGACAGTTCCTTCGACAGCTTGACCCGCTGGGCTTCGCCGCCGGACAGGGTGGTGGCGGGCTGGCCGACCTTGACGTAGCCCAGACCCACGCGCTCCAGCGTCAGCATCTTGTCGCGGATCGACGGCACGGCGGTGAAGAAGCGCGCCGCCTCTTCAACCGTCATGTCCAGAACGTCCGATATGCTCTTGCCCTTGAAGACGATTTCAAGCGTCTCGCGGTTGTAGCGCTTGCCCTTGCAGACGTCGCAGGTGACATAGACGTCGGGCAGGAAGTGCATCTCGATCTTGATGACGCCATCGCCCTGACAGGCCTCGCAGCGGCCGCCCTTGACGTTGAAGCTGAAGCGGCCGGGGCCGTAGCCGCGCGCCTTGGCCTCGGGCAGGCCCGCATACCAGTCGCGGATGGGTCCAAAGGCGCCGGTATAGGTGGCGGGGTTCGAGCGCGGGGTGCGGCCGATCGGCGACTGGTCGATGTCGATGACCTTGTCGAAATGCTCCAGCCCCTCGATGCGGTCGAAGGGGGCGGGGGCGTCGGACGCATTGTTCAGGCGCCGCGCGGCGGCCTTGTACAGGGTCTCGATGGTGAAGGTCGACTTGCCGCCGCCCGACACCCCGGTGACGCAGGTGAAGACGCCGACCGGGATCTCGCCCGTGACGTTCTTCAGGTTGTTGCCCGTGGCGCCTGAGACCTTCAGCATCCGCTTGCGGTTGATGGGGCGGCGGCCTTCGGGCGGCAGTTCGATCTCGCGCGCGCCGGTCAGATACTGGCCGGTCAGGGAGTTGGGGTTGGCCATGACCTCGGCGGGCGTGCCCTCGGCGCAGACCGTGCCGCCGTGGACCCCGGCGGCCGGGCCCATGTCGATGACGTAATCGGCCGTCAGGATGGCTTCTTCATCGTGCTCGACCACCAGCACGGAGTTCCCCAGGTCGCGCAAGCCCTTCAGGCTGTCCAGCAGACGGGTGTTGTCGCGCTGGTGCAGGCCGATGGACGGTTCGTCCAGCACATACAGCACCCCGGTCAGGCCCGAGCCGATCTGCGACGCCAGACGAATGCGCTGGCTCTCGCCGCCCGACAGGGTGCCGGAACTGCGAGACAGGTTCAGATAATCCAGGCCGACGTTGTTGAGGAAGCGTAAGCGGTCGGTGATCTCCTTCAGGATGCGCCGGGCGATCTCGACCTGCTTTTCGGTCAGGGCGTCTTCCAGGGTCGAGAACCACAGGAAGGCCTTGGAGATCGACAGGTTGGAGATGTCGGCGATGTCCTCGCCGCCGACCTTGACCGCCAGGGCCTCGGGCTTCAGGCGCTTGCCGCCGCACACCTCGCACGGAGTTTCGGACTGATAGCGGCCCAGTTCCTCGCGCACCCATGCGCTGTCGGTCTCGCGCCAGCGGCGCTCCAGGTTCGGCAGCACGCCCTCGAACGGCTTGGAGACCTCGTATTTGCGGGCGTTGTCGTCATAGACGAACTTGATCTTCTCGCCGCCCGAGCCGCGCAGGATGACGGTCTGCGCCTTCTCCGGCAGGTCGCGCCACGCCTTGTCCATCGAGAAGCCGTAGTGCAGGGCCAGCGATTGCAGCGTCTGCGTATAGAGGGGCGAGGGGCCGCGCGCCCACGGCGCCACGGCGCCCTTGTGCAGGGTCTTGTCGCGGTCGGGGATCACAAGATCGGCGTCGAAGGCCAGCTTGACTCCCAGGCCGTCACAGGCCGGACAGGCGCCGAAGGGGTTGTTGAACGAGAACAGCCTCGGCTCGATCTCGCTGATGGTGAAGCCCGAAACAGGACAGGCGAACTTCTCGGAAAAGACGATGCGGCGCGGCTCTTCGCCTTCGGGCGCATTCGCCCATTCCGCCGTGGCGATGCCGTCGGCCAGGCCCAGCGCGGTCTGAATGCTGTCGGCGTAACGGCCTTCAAGACCCTCTTTGGTGACAATGCGATCGACGACGATATCGATGTCGTGCTTGAACTTCTTGTCGAGCGCGGGGGCGTCTTCGATGGCGTAGAACTCGCCGTCGATCTTCAACCGCTGGAAGCCCTGCCGCTGCCACTCGGCCATTTCCTTCTTGTACTCGCCCTTGCGGCCGCGAACGACCGGCGCCAGCAGCAGGATGCGTTCGCCGTCGGGCAGGGCGGTCAGCTTGTCGACCATCTGGCTGACGGTCTGGCTTTCGATCGGCAGGCCGGTGGCGGGCGAATAGGGAATGCCCACGCGCGCCCACAGCAGGCGCATGTAGTCGTGGATTTCGGTGACGGTGCCGACGGTCGAACGCGGGTTCTTCGACGTGGTCTTCTGTTCGATGGAGATCGCCGGGGACAGGCCCTCGATCAGATCCACATCCGGCTTGCCCATCAGCTCCAGGAACTGGCGCGCATAGGCCGACAGGCTTTCGACATAGCGGCGCTGACCCTCGGCATAGATGGTGTCGAACGCCAGCGAGGATTTGCCCGACCCGGACAGGCCGGTCATGACCACCAGCTGTTCACGCGGAATGTCGAGATCGACGCCCTTGAGGTTGTGCTCGCGGGCGCCGCGAACGCGGATGAAGTTGTGCTTTTCGACCATGAGATCCGAGGAACGCGGGAGACCCCGAAAACGGTCCGGGGAGACGACGCTATATGGGGATCAATTCGCCGCAAACAGCAAGAACAATATAAGAACTCTTGGGCTCGTCGTTGTGGCCGCAGGGATTCCGCATATGCTGCCGGTCAGAAGCGGAGGGATGTATGAAAATCGGTTTTCAGGCTGTGATGCTGGCTCTGGCGGCCTCGGTGCTCGCCGCCTGTAATTTTCACGCGACGCTGCCTACATCCGATCCGGTGCTGAACGCTGAGGCTGAGGCCTTTTACGGCGATATGGTCGCTGGCCGTGATGACGCTGTCGTTGCGCGGATGCTGTCGGAAAACGATCCGGCAGAGGTCAAGGCCCAACTTCCCATGCTTCGCGACATGATCGGCGACGCTGCTCCGCCTGAGCCCAAGCTGGTGCAGTCCCGCAAAACCACCGGATCTCAGGGCGAAACCTATGAACTGGAGCAGGACTACGTTTACGCGGATCGCACGGTTCGGGTCTATTCCGCCATGATGCGCGAGAAGGGCGAGTGGAAGGTTCATACCTTCAACATCAATGTTCGTATGGCTGGCGAGCCGAAGGCGGCGGAAGACGATAAAGCCGCCTAGTTTTCCGGCGCCCACGGCGTTTCCGGCCGCCGATAGCGTTCGCCGAGGCCGACCATCACCCCGTTGGCGTTGGCGACGCCCAGTTCGAGGCTTTCGGCGATGCGGCGGGCGCGGACGATGAAGTGTTCGGCGGCCACGGGCGGACACAGATCGCGGGCGGTCGCCTCGAACAGGCTCAGCCAATGGTCAAAGTGGCGGGCGTCGATGGGCAGGGGCAGGTGTTTGGGCATAGGCCGCCCTTGATACACGCCGGTGGACAGGGCGACGGACGACCAGAACAGCTTCATCTGCTCCAGATGCGGACCCCAGTCGTCGATGCGGGCGTCGAAGATCGGGCCGATGAAATCGTCTTCGCGCACCTTGGCGTAGAAGCCCTCGACCAGGGCGTCGATCATGTCTTCGTCGATGCCGGTTTCGGCGCGGATGCGGGCCACGGCGGCTTCCCTACGTGCGGCCGCTTCGGCTCGATCCGGCGCAGGACGGTCGATACGGAAGGCGACAGGACGATCGGGCGTGCTCATGACGCTCAAGATAGGAGCCGGGAGGCCGAAAGACCATGACGCCGATTGTCCAAGGGGGGTGGCGGCCGCATTGCGAAAGCTGAGCCGCAGTTTTGGGGTTGCGTTACGAAACTTCCGTCCCCATCCTTCCATCAGCCAACGCATCAGTGAGGAGGCAAGACGATCATGATCAGCACCCTGGAAATCGGTTTCGCCCTTTCCATGCCGCTGCTCGTGTTCGCCTATGTCCTTACTCAACCCAAGCCCAAGCCGGTCCGCATCCGCGCTCGTGACGCTCAACGGCGTCGCGGTCCGCACGCCTGACGGCCGAAGCCTCTTCGACAATCTGACGCTCGCCTTCGGGCGCGAACGCACGGCCGTCGTGGGGCGCAACGGCGTGGGCAAGACCACGTTGCTGCGCCTTGTCGCTGGTCTGGCCGAACCGGCCGAGGGCGCGATCGCGCGCGCCGGAACGGTCGGCTGGCTGGCGCAGGCCCAGACGCCGGGCGATGATGAGACGGTCGCCGAGACGCTGGATGTCGCTGCGCCTCTGGCTGTCCTGCATCGCGTGTTGGCGGGTGAAGGTTCGCTGGACGACATGGCCGAGGCGGACTGGACGCTGGAGGAGCGGATGCAGGCGGCTCTGGTCGAGGTCGGTCTGGCCGATCTGGCGTTGGATCGCTGTACGGCGGAGTTGAGCGGCGGCGAACAGACGCGCCTGCGGCTGGCGGGGCTGAAGCTGGCGGCGCCGGACCTGCTGGTGCTGGACGAGCCGACCAATCATCTGGACGCCGAGGCCCGCGCCATGATCGCCGATGTCGTGTCCGACTGGCCGGGCGGGGTGGTGCTGGTCAGCCACGATCGCGCCCTGCTGCGTCGCGTGGACCGCATCGTCGAGCTTTCCAGTCTGGGCGCGCGGGTGCATGGCGGCGGCTGGGATCTGTATGTCGAGCGCCGCGACGCCGAACGGGCCGCTGCTGAGCGCGATCTGGAACAGGCCGAGCGCGCCATTGGACGGGTCCAGCGCGAGTCTCAGATGGTGCAGGAGCGTCAGGCGCGCCGTGACCGCACGGCCAAGGCGGCGCGCGCCAACAGCTCCGATCCCAAGATCCTGCTCGACGCCCAGGCCCAGCGGGCCGAGGAAACCGGCGCGCGTGGTCAGCGGCTGGCGGAACGCAAACGCCAGGCGGCCGAGAGCGATCTGGTCGAGGCGCGCGAGCGCGTCGAACGCGTGCGCCAGATGGCGCTGGCCATGCCGCCGACCGGGCTGCCTGCGGGACGTATGGTGTTGAACCTGAACGAGGCGGTCGTGAGGGCCGGTGACGGCCGCCGTCTGCTGGGGCCGATCTCCCTGCGTCTGACCGGGCCGGAACGGGTCGCCGTGACCGGTCCCAACGGGGCGGGCAAGACGACCCTGTTAAAGCTGATCGCGGGGCTGACCGAGCCGTCCGCAGGATCGGTTGAGCGGCCGGTTCGCGCGGCCTTGCTGGATCAGCAGGCGGCCATGCTGAAGCCGGACGAAACGCTGGTCGACGCCTGGCTGAGGCTGAACCCGCAGGGCACGCCCAATGCGGCGCGGGCGGCTCTGGCCCGCTTTCTGTTCCGCAATGTGCAGGCCGACCGCAAAACGGGAGACCTGTCTGGCGGCGAGCGGCTGCGCGCGGCCCTGGCCTGCGTCATGACCGGGACGCAGCCGCCGCAACTGCTGGTGCTGGACGAGCCGACCAACCATCTGGACATCGATTCCGTCGAGGCGGTGGAGGCGGCGCTGTCAGGCTATGACGGCGCGCTGGTGGTGGTCAGCCACGACGCTGATTTTCTGGCGAATCTGCGCGTCGAACGAACGGTCGTGCTGAAGGACGGTCAGCTCCAGCCTTCGACCACGCCCTGACGGCGTCCTCGGATCGCGGGGGTGTTCAGAATGGTGCGCGGCTCAGGCTCGGCCCGGCCGAACAGCCAGCCCTGACCGTGGGTGACGCCCAGGTCGCGCAGGGCGTCGGCGATCTGATCCGTCTCGATCATCTCGGCGATGGTTTCGAGTTCCAGCGACCCGCATAGTTCGACCAGATGGGCGATCAGGGTGCGGGTTCGGGCGTCGATATCGATATCGCGCACCAGGGCGCCGTCGATCTTCACCGCATCGACCGACAGGCCGCGCAGATAATCGAAGGAGGCCGAACCGGCCCCGAAGTCGTCGATGCAGACCTTGATCCCGGCGTTGCGCAGGGCGCCCAGACGACGATCGGCGGCGGCCAGATCGGCCAGGGCGGCGGTCTCCGTCACCTCGACCATCAGGCGCCGACGATCATCGAGCGCCGCAGCGGTCATCTTCAGCAGGGCCGCGACATAGGCGTCGTTGGCCAGAGAGGCGCCCGAGACGTTGACGGCGATCTTGAGCAGGCCGCCGCCCGGCTCGCGCAGGCGCCGCACCGCCTTTTCCGCTACGGCCAGGTCGAAGCCGTCGATCAGAGCCAGTTCCTCGGCCATGCGGATGGCGGCGGCGGGGCCTGATCCCTGGCCAAAGCGGGCCAGGGCCTCGAAATGGTGGACGGCCCGCGTCTTCAGATCGACGATGGGCTGGTAGTAGAGGGCGAAATCCCGGTCACGCACGATGCTGCGGAAACGGTCGGCGTCCTTCAGCGTGCGTGGCAGGGAATCAGCGAAGGACAGCTCCGGCTGATCCAGCCCGCCATCCTTCAGGCAGCCCTCGATGGCGAAGCGCATGGCGCGCAGGGCCGAGGCGGCGTCGCCGCCCAGGGCGCTCTGCGTCGCCACGGCCGACAGAACGACACCCTCGGCCTGACCGGCTTTCCGCATTTCCGCCGCCAGATCTCTCGTATCGTCCAGCTTGCGGATCAGGGCGTAGCGGTCGGATGTCAGCCGACCCGCGCTGGCGCCGTCGTGAGAGGCGGCGTTGAGCGCGCCGCCGATGCGATGGTGAACCCGCTCCAGCGTGGCGGGATCGACGTCATGCAGGCCGTTCACGTCGATGAAGGCCAGGGCCAGGCGTTGCAGGGCGCCGGTCTCGCCGCTCGAAAGGCTGGCGTGCGCATGAGTCAGAAAGCCCTCGGCGTCTCTCGGCGGAGCGCCTACGGCCGGAGGCGCGTGGTCGACCTCGAAGGGTTCTCCTGCATAGGACAGGGCGCAGGACCGGGCCGGGGCGATGTCGGGCAGGGCGAAGGCGCGTAAGGTTGCGGAGCGCATCCGGCCGTCGCCACAATCGACCAGAACCTCAGCGGCGGGACTTCTCTGTCCCGGCAGCAGCGCGTCCAGCAGGTTCCGCAGCGTCGCGGCGCTCTGGACCGACAGGCGCTCGCCGAGACGGCGGCCGACCCAGGCGGAGGTTTGCTGACCTGCGACGGGGCCGGAACCCAGGGCGAAGCGTACCACGCCATGCTGATCGACTTCGATCAGCGCGTCGGCGGCGGCGAACGCCAGGCCCAGGAGGCGGGGGGTCAGTGTCATGCCGAAGCCGTAGGCCGCACGCTGTTAAAGAATGGCGATAAGGGGCCTCAGGCGGTGCGGTTCAGCGCCACGGCCCGTCCGTCGCCCTGCATCGCCTGACCCGCCGCGCCATAGCCCACGCCCTGAGCTCGGGCGCCCGCCACCTCGGCGGCGATGGTGCGGACTAGGCCTTCGGACACCTGGCGGGCCGCTTCGACGGTCACGGCATGTTCAGCCAGGACGGCCTCGAAGGTTTCGGTGGCTTCGATCAAGGCTTGCCGGTCGGTTTCGGGCGCAGCGGCGATGGCGGCGGGGTTGGCCTTCACCTGGGCGGATTCGCGGCGATAGAGGTTGGCCATCTCCTGCGTCTCGGACACGCCCTGGGCCAGATCCTGAGCGCGGTGGGCGCGCATGGCGTCCATTTCCAGCGATAGGCGATCGGTCAGGTCTCGGGTCAGGCGGGTCAGGTGCTGCACCCGCAGGGCGGCGGTCTCGATATCGGCGGTCATGCGCCTTGCTCCTGCATCTTGATCATCTGGGCCAGCACGCTGTCGGCCAGGCCGACGCCGCCCGCCTTCACCGTCTGCTGAGCCATGGCGTCGACCAGGAAGCCGCGCCAGGCGGCCTCGCCTGCGCCGCCGCCGAAGGGAGCCTCGGTGCTGAGGCCCTCGAACATGGGCTTCATCATCTGCGACAGGAAGCTGGCCTCGAAGGCTTCGGCCGTGCGGCGCATGGCTTCAAGATTCTGCGGCGGGCCCGGGCGGGCCGGGGTGTCGGCGCGCAGCAGGTCGGGAGAGACGGCGAGGGGGGTCATCAGATCACCTCGATCTCGGCCTGGAGGGCGCCGGCGGCCTTGATGGCCTGCAGGATGCTGATCATGTCGCGCGGGCTGACGCCGAGGGCGTTCAGGCCGTTGACCAGGGTGGAGAGGGAGGTCGAGCCGCCGACGATCCGCATCTGGCGGCCGGTCTCCTCGGAGATGCTGATGTCCGACTGGGGCACGACCACGGTCTGACCGCCGCGGCTGAACGGCTCGGGCTGGCTGACCAGAGGCGTTTCCTGGACCGAGACGGTCAGATTGCCCTGGGCCACGGCGACGGTGGAGATGCGCACGGCCTCGCCCATGACGATAACGCCGTTGACCTCGTCGATGATGACCTTGGCCGGGGAATCGATCTGGACCGGCAGGTTCTCGACCCGGCTCAGGAAGCCCGCCATGCCGAAGTTCTGGGGCGCGCGGATGGCGACCACGGTGCCGTTCTCCGCGAAGGCGGTCTGGGGGTAGGTTTCGTTGATGGCGGCGGCGATGCGTTGCGCCGTGGTGAAGTCGGGGTTGCGCAGGGTCAGGCGCACCGACGGCATGGAACCGAGATCGAAGCCCGTCTCGCGCTCGACCACCCCGCCCGAGGCGATACGGCCCGCCGTCGGCACGCCGCGCGTGATCGAGGAGCCTGACGCGCCCGAGGCCGAGACGGCGCCCGTCTGCACCGACCCTTGCGCCACCGCGTAGATTTCAGCGTCCGCGCCCTGCAGCGCCGTCACCAGCAGCGTGCCCCCCAGCAGGCTCTTGGCGTCGCCCATGGCCGAGACGCTGACGTCCAGCCGCGAGCCCGGCGTGGCGAAGGGGGGGAGTTCGGCCGTGACCATGACGGCCGCGACGTTCTTGGTGTTCAGGTTGGCGCCGCGGATGTTGACGCCCTGGCGTTCCATCATCCCCTCCAGCGACTGGCGGGTGAAGGGCGAGTTGCGCACGCTGTCGCCGGTGCCGTTGAGGCCGACGACCAGGCCGTAGCCGACGAGCTGGTTGGAGCGGACCCCCTCGATCGAGACGATGTCCTTGATGCGCGACTGGGCCTCGGCGACGCCCGGCTGGACGGCGAGCGCCACGGCGGCGACAGCCGGGGCGATGAGGGCGGTAAGCAACTTCTGCATGCGACAGACGTCCCTGCGTGAGCGTTCGTCATTAACCATGCGAGGATCGTGCCGGACGAAAACTTCATTAATTTCAATGATTGATCGGGATTTGGCCGGCGCCTGGCGGCAGGTTTTGCCGGGCCGTTAACCAAGACTTCAGTCCCTGGCGGCATGGTGGGACGCGTAGAAGGAGACGTCTTGCATGAAGGTCACCGGACCCTTGGGCGCCGCTTCGACGCCGACCACGCGACCGGCCGCACGTGCGGCGGGCGGCTTCGCCTTGCCGGCGACGGCCGGCGCAACGTCCGCCGCCCAGGCGGGGGCGACCTCGGGCGCTTCGGGCGTGGCCGGTGCGGCGGCCCTGATGGCCTTGCAGGGGGTGGAGGATCCGACCGAGCGTCGACGCCGGGCCATTCGTCGGGGCTCGGGCCTGCTGGATCGGCTGGACGAATTGAAGCTGGCCCTGCTGGGCGGTCAGGACGGCGCCGCCGCCCTGGGCCGTCTGGCCCGTGACCTGCGCGAAGAGCGCGAGGAAGGAGCAGAGCCGGGCTTGAAAGCTGTGCTGGATCAGATCGATCTGCGCGCTTCGGTGGAACTGGCGAAAGCTGAAATGAGCCGCGTTCGCGTCTGAAGGCGTTGAAACTTCGGCTGAACCCCGGATCTTCGGCGCTTTGTGAGGATAATTCGCCACACTTCCCCTGGGTCAATGCACCTTAGCCATATCACGGACACGCGAACGCCATTGCCGCGACTCTTGCGCTTGCCTATACGGCCCTTGCGCCGCAGGGGGGCGCGATAGAGAACGAGTGTGAGTGCGATGACCGCATTGGCCTCTGTAATGTCCGGGGACTCGGCTGTGTATCGGCCGACCGACGACGAACCGTTCATGAACGAGCGGCAGGTCGCCTATTTCAAGAGCAAGCTTCTGAGCTGGAAGGACGACATTCTTCGCGAGTCGAAGGGCACCGTCACCAATCTGAAGGCCGAGACTGAGAACCACCCTGATCTGGTGGATCGAGCCTCTTCCGAGTCCGATCGTGCGCTTGAGCTTCGGACCCGTGACCGTCAGCGCAAGCTGATTTCCAAGATCGATGAAGCCCTGCGCCGGATCGAGGACGGTTCCTACGGTTACTGCGAAGACACCGGCGAGCCGATCGGCCTGGGTCGTCTTGAAGCCCGCCCGACGGCGACGCTGTCGGTGGAAGCTCAGGAACGGCACGAACGCCGCGAGCGCGTTCACCGCGACGACTGACGCTTCCCTCGCGTCGATTAAGGGCGGTTCGGCTTGACTTGAGAGGGCGGCGGCGCGACCAAGCCGCCTTCCTATCGAGGTCGTTGATCCCCCATGTCCGTCAAGGTTCGTTTCGCTCCGTCTCCCACGGGTAAGCTGCACGTCGGCAATGTCCGCACGGCTCTGGTGAACTGGCTGTTCGCCAAGGGGCAGGGCGGCGCCTTCGTGCTGCGGATCGACGACACCGACCTGGTCCGCTCAACTCGGGAGTCGGAAGACAACATCGAGATCGACCTGAAATGGCTCGGCCTGACCTGGGACGAACGCTACAATCAGTCCAAGCGGTTCGATCGCTATGAAGAGGCCGCCGCTCGGCTGAAGGCCGATGGTCGCCTCTACCCCTGCTACGAAACGGCAGACGAACTGGACCGCCGCCGCAAGGTGCAGCTGTCGCGCGGCCTGCCCCCCATCTACGATCGCGCCGCCCTGTCGCTGACCGAGGCCGAAAAGGCCGCGCTGGAGGCCGAGGGTCGCCGTCCGCACTGGCGCTTCAAGCTGGAAGGCAAGCGCGTCGCCTGGGAAGACCTAGCGCGCGGTCACGCCGAGGTGGACACCGCCTCCATGTCCGACCCGGTTCTGATCCGCGAGGACGGCCTGTTCCTCTATACGCTGCCGTCGGTCGTCGACGACATCGACATGGAGATCACCCACATCATCCGGGGCGAGGACCACGTCACCAACACTGGCGCCCAGATCGAGATCTTCGAGGCGCTGGGGGCCAAGGTTCCAGGGTTCGCTCACATGCCGCTGCTGGTCGGCGCCGACGGCACGGCCCTGTCCAAGCGTCTGGGCTCGCTGGCCATCATGGACATGCGCGCCGACGGCTATGAGCCGATCGCCATCACCAGCCACCTGGGCAAGATCGGCACCTCGGACAATCTGGAGGTCGCGGCCTCGCTTGCAGACCTGGGCGCCGGCTTCGCCTTCTCCAAGATGGGCCGCTCGCCCGCGCGTTACGACACGGCCGATCTGGACCGTCTGAATGCTCAGGCTGTGCACGCCATCGATTACGCCGGGGCCAGGCCGCGCCTGGAAGTTCTGGGCGTCGATCTGGGCGAAGCCTTCTGGAACACGGTGAAGGGCAATCTCAGCAAGTTCGGCGATGTCGTTGAAATGGCGAAGATCGTCACGGGGCCAGTGACGCCGGTGATCGAAGACGCCGCCTTCGCCGCCGCCGCCCTGGAGTTGCTGCCCGAAACCATCGACGCTGAGGCCTGGTCAGCCTGGACCTCGGCGGTGAAGGACAAGACCGGCGCTAAGGGCAAGGGTCTGTTCATGCCGCTGCGTCTGATCCTGACGGGGCAGGCGCATGGGCCGGACATGGCGGCCATGATCCCCCTGATCGGCCGCGAGCGCATGGTTCAGCGGCTGAAGGGCGAAACCGCCTGACGGTTGGGGCGCCGGATACAAGAAAGGCCGCCTTCGTCGTGAAGGCGGCCTTTTTCGTTGTGGACTGTGATCGGGATCAGCCCGCGTTGCAGGCGGCGACCTCTTCTGCGCTCAGGGCCTGGCCCTTGTAGGAGAAGCTGGTCACCGGGCCGATCTTGGCGACCGTGCGACGGCAGGCGCGCGTCGCGGGCTGATTGGAGCCGCCGGTGGCGGTGCAGGCGTCGCCTTCGCAGCGCCAGGTGGCGCCGTCGACGATCACGCGGCCGGTCGGGGCCTTGGCGGCGTCAGCCAGGGTGGCGCTGGTGGCCGGGGCCTGGGCGAAGGCAGGGGCGGCCGCGAACAGGGCGACGGCGGCGAGAAGAGCACGCATGAACAGTCTCCGATAAGGGTAGGGCGCACGCCCAGCATCGCCATAGTCCGTTTTTTAAAGAAACTGTCAATCCAGCTTCCTGCTCGACGGACCGGCGTTACTGACGCACGTTTACTTACCGATGATCATGTTGCAAGTGCGGCGTGTCCTGAGCTGATTTCATGGCCTCGATCGCGGCCTCGACAGAATCGACGCTGACATAGGCCTCCAGGAAGCCCGCCGGGGTCATGCCCTTCTCGACGGTGTGTTCGATCAGGGTGAAGAATCCGTCCCAGAAGCCGTCCAGATTCAAGAAGATGACGGGCTTGGCATGCAGGTCCAGCCGCTTCCACGACAGCAATTCCACGACTTCTTCCAGCGTGCCGACGCCGCCGGGCGCGACCACGAAGACGTCGGACTCGTCATACATGAGCTGCTTGCGCTCATGCATGGAGGTGACGACGATCGTCTCCACGTCGTCGAACAGCCGTTCGCGGCTGCGCAGAAAGGCCGGCATGATGCCCACCACGCGGCCGCCCGCTTCATGGGCCGCCCGGGCGGACGCGCCCATCAGACCCACGCCGCCGCCGCCATAGACGAAGCGCCAACCCGCCTCGGCTACGGCCTTCCCGAACGCGGCCGCCGCCTGGATGTAGCGGGGATCAGTTCCATCGGACGAGCCGCAGAACAGGCAGACGGACCGGCCCTCGAATGGGGCGATATTGACGGAGGGCAGGGACATGGGACCTTTGACGACCTCTGGCGGCAGGTGGAAGGACAGACGGACAAACCGGGCAGGCCGGGCCGAAGGGGCTGGGCCGGGCGGACGTAGCCGTCTATCTGGACTGACAGCCTTATAGCGATGCGGGACAGGATGGAACGAAGGATCGGCCTGCTGGCGAGTTTGAGCCTTGTGCTGGCGACGGCGCTGTCGGCCTGCGGTTCGCCCAAACCTGAAGCGGAGGCGGACCCGGCCGAAGCGCAGGAAGACGACTGGATGACGACGCCGCGCATCTTCAGCGTTTCCACTCAAGGAGACGGCGGCGTCCTGGTGCGCGGCGCGGCGGCGCCGCGCGCGCGCGTCATTCTCAGCGGGACGGACGGACCGGCCGTGGCGGCGGGCGCGGACGCCCAGGGCCGGTTCGAGCTCCATGTCGGCGCCGCAGCGACAGGCCAGGTTCTGACCCCGGAGATTCAGATCGGCCAGACGGCGACGCCTGGGCCTCAGCGCCTGCTCGTGGTGGGGCAGGGAAGGCAGGCGGCTGCGCTGCTGACGGATGGCGGCCCCAGCCTGCGTCTGACGCCGGGGCCGGCCTTGGACGCCCTGGATGGCGACGGTCGAGGTCTGATCGCCTCCGGTCGCGCAGATCCAGGCCAGAAGATCGTCGTGCGCGCCGGCGGGATGTCAGCCCAGGCGGTGGCGGATTCGCGCGGGCGCTGGGTCGCGCCTGTAGCGACGGCCAGCGATCGTGCAGGCGATATCGAGGTCGATGGAACGGTCTTTCACTACCCTGGGCCAGGCGCGCCCGCCGCCCACGCCGAACGGGCGGGCGAGGGCTGGCGAATTACGCGGGGGCTGTCTGGTTCCGCCTATCAGACGACCTGGTTGCCGGACTGAAAACAACGTTAATGGCCCGTTAACCAAACCGGTTGATCAAGGGCCTGTCTTCTTTCTTCGAGGACACCCACCATCACCAAATGACTTCAAAAGCCCGATGCCTCGCGTCGGGCTTTCTTTTCTCTGGTCAGGCGCGGGGATGCATGGCGAGGAAGGCTGGCAGCAGGCTGGCCACGACCCTGCGGCTGGCGTCGTCCGATTGGCCCAGCATCCCGCGCAGAGGGGCGCCGATCAGCGCGTCCCCGAAGGCGCCGAGCGCAATGAAGAGGACGGCCGAGCCGATAGTCTCGTCGGTCTGATCCCCGCCCAGGCCGAGTTTCTCCTGAATGGCGACGACCAGATTCTGAACGGCTTCGCGCACCGGTTCGAGGTGCGACAGGTCGCCGGACAGGGCGATCCAGGCCGCCAGTCGCCCGGCGCCGCCGGTCGAGAAGGCGTCAAAGACGGCGTTGATCAATTCCAGCGGCGCGCCTTCGTCCGTCCTCAGACGGGCCACTGCGGCGTCCAGGGCGTCGCTGAGATCGGCCACCATCGATCCCATCAGCGCCGACTGCAGTCCTGCGGCCGAGCCGAAATGGTGGATCAGGTTCGCATGGGTGACGCCGATCTCGCCGGCCACGGCGGCCAGGGTGACGGCGTTGGGACCCCCTGAGAGCAGGAGGTCGCGCGCCGAGGCCAGGGCCTCGCGACGGGCTTCTTCAGGCGAACGGCGCCGGCGGCGCGGCTTGTCGGCGATTTTAATTGACATCGTTGTAAATGACATCCATGTAGGTAATGTGTCTTACGAGCCGTCCAAGGAGACTGCAAGCCATGGCCGCGACCGCGCTGGATCATAGTGGGGCCATAACGGGATTTCGCGAAGCCTCGCGCACGCTGAGCCGTCGGGTTCAGCCGGTGCGGGCTGCGCGCGCCATGAGCCGACTGGTTGCGGATAAGGACGACACCGAACAGGTGTTCGAAATCATGAACGCCTTGGCGGGGCGTTCCGTCGACTGGGGCTACGCCAAGTTGATGAGCAGTCCCGAAGGAGGGGTTCAGGCCTATCGCCGCCTGGAGCTGGCGGACCGGTTGCAGGATCGGGAGTGGCTGAAAACCATGCCGGAAGGCAGCGTCGGCGCGGCCTATCTGGACTTCATCGTCGCACAGGACTTCTCCGCCTACGGACTGGCTGACGAAAGCCGCAAGGTGGCGGACAGCGAGATCGAGGCGGCGCATCCGCGCGCCTGGTATGCGCGCCGCCTGCGCGACGTGCATGATATCTGGCATGTGTTGACCGGCTATCATACCGACGCCTTGGGCGAAGCCTGCGTGGTGGCCTTCTCTCTGCCGCAGACGCGCAGTTCAGGGTTTGGCCTGATCGCGGCGGCGATTGCGGTGCAGTTCGCACGCGCGCGCACCGGCTATCCGTGTGCAAGAGCGGTGTTTCAGGCGTGGCGCGACGGTCGTCGGGCGGACTGGCTTCCGGGACAGGATTACGAGGCCTTGCTGGCGGAGCCTCTGGATCAGGCCCGGCGTCGTCTGCGCATTCCACGGCCCGAAATCTATGAGCGCGTGCCGGCGGAAGTCCGCAACGCCTATCGCGGCGGTAAGGGCTGAAGCGAGGGGCTGAGGGAGCGCGGACGGGGGCGGCCGCGTTCCTTCTTTCATGAATGAACTGATGAGCGGCCGTGCGACTGCGCCCGTCGCCGGGGAGGAACAGCGTTGATGTGGGTTTGGATTGCGGCGGGGGCTGTTCTCGCCGTCCTGTTGGTCATGCTGACGGTCGCGCCGGTCCGTCGCGCCATGCTGTCACGCCCGGCGATGGACGCTTTCCGTCGCATCATGCCGCGTATGAGCGCCACCGAGCAGGCGGCGATCGAGTCCGGCAACGTCTGGTGGGACGCAGAAATCTTCTCCGGTCGACCGGACTGGAAACGCCTGCTGGCGACACCCGCGCCGCGGTTGACGGACGAGGAGCAGGTCTTCCTCGACGTCGAGACGGAAAAGCTGTGCGACCTGTCCAATGACTGGGACAGCACGGCGGTGTGGCAGGACCTGCCGCCTGACGCCTGGGCCTATGCGCGGGACAAGGGCTTTCTGGGCATGATCATTCCCAAGGCCTACGGCGGCCTTGGCTTCTCGGCCTACGCGCACAGCCAGGTGATCCAGAAGCTGTCGACGCGTTGCTCGGCGGCGGCGGTGTCCGTGATGGTGCCCAACTCCCTGGGGCCGGCTGAACTGCTGCTGCACTACGGCACGGAAGAACAGAAGAACCACTATCTGCCGCGTCTGGCGCGCGGTGACGAGATTCCGTGCTTCGCCCTGACCAACCCGTTCGCAGGCTCCGACGCCGCGTCGATCACCGACACGGGCGTGGTCTGCAAGGCCATGTGGGAAGGACGCGAGACCCTGGGTTTCCGCATCACCTGGCGAAAACGCTACATCACCCTGGCCCCCATCGCGACGGTGATCGGCCTGGCTTTCCGCGCGGTCGATCCGGACGGGCTGCTGGGCGAAGGCGAAGAGCCGGGGATCACCTGCGTCCTGATCCCGCGCGAGCATCCGGGGGTGCGGATCGGGCGTCGACACTGGCCGCTCAACGCCGTCTTCCAGAACGGGCCGATCGAGGGCGACGACGTCTTCGTGCCGATGAAGATGGTCATCGGCGGGCGCGAGCAGGTCGGAAACGGCTGGCGGATGCTGATGGAGTGTCTGGCGGCTGGTCGAGCCATCTCCCTGCCGTCCTCCAACGTGGGGATGTCCAAGCTGGCTGTCGGCATGGTCGGGGCCTATGTCGCCATCCGGCGTCAATTCAACCAGCCGATCGGCGCCTTCGAGGGCGTGCAGGAGGCTTTGGCCCGGATGGCGGGGCATCTCTACGCCACGGATTCTGTGCGGCGGCTGGCGGCGGCGGCGCTGGATCAGGGCGAGAAGCCTTCGGTCGTCTCGGCCATCGCCAAATACCATGTGACCGAACGCGCCCGCATTATCGTCAATGACGGCATGGACGTGATCGGCGGCAAGGGGGTCTGCATGGGCCCCGGCAACTTCCTGGCCCGCGCCTATCAGCAGATTCCGGTCGCCATCACGGTCGAGGGCGCCAACATCATGACGCGCACCCTGATCATCTATGGCCAGGGCGCGATCCGTTGCCATCCCTATGTCCTGCCGATGATGCGCACGGCCGAGGCGCAGGAGCTGAAAGCCTTCGATCGCGCCCTGTTCGGCTACGTCGGTTTCGTCCTGGGCAATATGGCGCGTGCGGTCGGCTTCGGCCTCACCGGCGGCGCGTTGATTTCGGCGCCACGCGACGCGGCGCCCGAACTGCGGCGCTACTACAAGCTGGCGACGCGGCTTTCGACCTTGTTGGCCCTGGCGTCGGATATTTCCATGGCCACGGTGGGCGGCGCCTTGAAGCGTAAGGGCGCCCTGACCGGGCGACTGGGCGATATCCTGTCCCAGCTCTTCATCCTGTCGGCGACGCTGAAGCGGTTTGAGGACGAGGGACGTCCGGCCGAAGACCTGCCCTTCGTGCATTGGGCGGCGCAGGATGCGCTGAACCGCGCGGCCACGGCGTGGCGGGACGTGCTGGCCAATCACCCCAGCCGGGCCGCGGCCTTTTTCCTGAATCTGACGGGGACGCCGTTCGGGCTCAAGGCGCCGACGCCCGGCGACGCCTGCGCCGGCCAGGTCGCCGGCCTGATCCAGCGTCACGGTCCGGCGCGGGATCGGCTGGTCGCCGGATCGTGGAGCGCCAGCCTGGAGGTGGATCCCATCGCCGCCGTTCTGGTCGCGTTCGATCTGTATCCTCAGGTGGAAGCCGTCGAGGCGCGGCTGAAACCGGCGATCAAGGCCGGACGTCTGTCGCGTGCGCCGCAGGACCTGACCCAACTGACCGCCTGGGCGAGCGAGGCCGAGGCTCAGGGCCTGGTCGACGCCGAGGAGAGGGCTCTGGTCGCGCGTTACGCCGAGGTCGCGATACAGGCGATCCAGGTGGACGACTTTCCGCAGGATTTCGGCCTGGCTGAGGGGTTGGCGCGGCGCCAGGCGGCGTCGGCGGGCAAGGGAAGCAAGGCGGCCTGATGTCGGACCGTTATCTGGACTTCGCCAACAGCGGCGTGGGCGGCTGGCTGGCTGGAACGCTGGGTTTGCCGCGCCCGTCGCCGTTGCGTCGTCGCGCCGAGGCGGGCGCGGCGCCGGTGGGGCCGTTGCTGCTGGGCGGAAGCGCGCGCCTCTCGCCGCTGTTGCATGGCCTGGCCGAGCGTTGGGGCGTCGAGCTCCATTCGAAGGCGCAGGACGGCGCGCGTTACGGGGGGCTGATCTTCGACGCCTCTGACATCGCTGATGTCGCGAGTGCGACGGGCCTCTATCGATACTTCCACGAGACGGTGCGTCGGCTTGATCCTCATGGGCGCATGCTGGTGATCGGCCGACCGCCAGAAGACACGGCGACCGTCGAGGGCGAGGCGCTGCAGCGCGGACTGGAAGGCTTCGTCCGCTCTCTGGCCAAGGAGGCGCGCGAGGGTGGGACAGCGCAACTGTTGCGGGTCGCGGCGGGCGCGGAAGAGGCGGCGGCGTCCAGCCTGGCCTTCTTCCTGTCGCCGCGCTCGGCCTATGTCTCGGGGCAGGTGGTGACGATCAGCGGAACGGCTGCGCCTGCCTCGACCGAGCCGAGGCGCGTCCTGATCACCGGCGCATCGCGCGGCATCGGCGAAGCGATGGCGCGGCTGTTCGCGGCCGAAGGCTATGCGGGGACGGCGCTCGATGCGCCGGGGGCGGAGACGGACCTGCGCGTGCTGGCCGACCAGATCGGCGCCGAGGCGCTGAGCCTCGACATCACTGCGGCCGATGCGGCGGAACGACTGGTCAGCGCGGCGCGGGCGGCGGGCGGATACGACGCGGTGGTCCACAACGCCGGGATCACGCGCGACCGGACCCTGGCCCGGATGTCGGCCACCGAGTGGGACAGCGTCATGGCGGTCAATCTGGGCGCGCCGCTGGCCCTGACGCGCGCGCTGCTGGAGGCGGGGCTGATCCGGTCGAACGGACGGATCGTCGCAGTGTCCTCGCTCAGCGGCATCGCGGGCAACAAGGGACAGGCCAACTACGCCCTGTCCAAGGCTGGTTGGATTGGGGCGGTGCGGCGATTGGCGGCCGAGGCGGGCGACGGGATCACGGTCAATGCGGTCGCGCCGGGCTTCATCGAGACGCGCATGACGGCCGCCATCCCCTTCGCCATCCGCGAGGCTGGACGGCGGATGAACAGTCTGGGGCAGGGCGGCCAGCCGATCGACGTGGCCGAGACCGCCCTGTGGCTGGCCGAGCCGGATAACGGCGGGGTGAACGGGGCCGTCGTGCGCGTTTGCGGCCAGAGCCTTCTGGGGGCGTGACGGATGCGAGGCGCAGAGGCGGCGACGCCGATCACAATGCTGCAACTGGCGGGCGGCGCGGCGCGGGGGCTGTTGCGTGGTGAATCCAGGGCGCGGGATCTTCCGAGCGTGGTGCTTGAGGCCGACGCCGTCCGGTTGAAGGCCGAGGCGATCGCCGATTACAGCCGGCTGTGCGGTTTTCAGGCGGGACAGGGCGTGCCGCTGACCTGGCCGCATATCCTGGCCTTTCCGATGCATCTGCGGCTGATGATGCGGCCGGATTTCCCTTTTCCCCTGGCGGGCCTGGTTCATCTGCACAACCGCATCCGCCAGCACGTGCGCCTGATGCCGGGGGAGGCGCTAAGCCTGAGCACGCGCTTCGGGGATCTGATGACGCATGACCGAGGCCAGGCCTTCGGCATACTCACCGCCGCGCGCCGCGACGGCGTGATCGTGTGGGAGAGCGAGAGCGTCTATCTCAAACGCGGCGATCGCGGACCTGGCCGCCCGGCGCCTGAGATGGAGCAGGCGCCCGGTATGACGCGCGACCAGGTCTGGTCGCTTTCTGCTGACCTGGGGCGCCGCTATGGCCGGGTGTCGGGCGACGCCAACCCCATCCACACCTCGGCCCTGGGCGCGCGGTTGTTCGGCTTTCCGCGCGCGATCGTCCACGGGATGTGGACCAAGGCGCGGGCGTTGGCCGCCCTGACGCCGTCGGGCGGGTGGGAGGCGGCCGAAATCGAGGTCTCCTTCCGCGCGCCTCTGTTTCTGCCCGGCGAGGCGGCGCTGTTCATGGCTCCGAAGCATCGCGATTTTGAGGTGCGCGATCCGACGGGCGAGCGCGTTCACTTGCGAGGACGTCTGAGCGTCCCTGCTCCATCGGAGATCATCGTCTGATGCTTACCCTGTCCGCGCCGCGTCGGGTCGCCATCGTCGGCGCCAACCGCATTCCCTTCGCCCGGTCGAACACGGCCTACGCCGAGGCGTCGAACCAGGACATGCTGACAGCCGCCCTGCAGGGGCTGATCGACCGCTTCGACCTGCATGGGCTGCGACTGGGGGAGGTGGCGGCGGGAGCCGTCCTGAAGCTCTCGCGCGACATCGCCTTGACGCGCGAAAGCGTCCTGGGCACCACTCTGGGCCGGGGTACGCCGGCTTATGATGTCCAGCAGGCTTGCGGCACGGGACTGGAGGCGGCCATTCTGGTCGCCAACAAGATCGCCCTGGGCCAGATCGAGGTCGGGATCGCCGGCGGGGTGGACACCACCTCGGATGCGCCGATCGCCCTGAATGAAGGTTTCCGCCGCGCCCTGCTGGCGGCCAATCGCCAGAAGTCGATGCTGGGGCGGCTCAAGGCCCTGTCGCGAGCGGGCCTGACCGCGCCCTTCCGGCCTGAACCGCCGCGCAACGCCGAGCCGCGCACCGGCCTGTCGATGGGCGAGCATTGCGAACTGATGGCCAAGCATTGGGCCATTCCGCGCGATGAGCAGGACGCCCTGGCGATCCGCAGCCATCGCAATATGGCGGCGGCCTATGAGGCGGGGCTGTTCGACGAGATGATCACCCCCTTCAACGGGTTAAAGCGCGACAACAATCTGCGGCCCGATATCGATCCGGCCAAGGTCGCGGCGATGAGGCCGGTGTTCGATCGCGAGAACGGCACGTTGACGGCGGCCAACTCCACTCCGCTGACGGACGGCGCCTCGACGGTGCTGTTGGCCAGCGAGGAATGGGCGAGGGCGCGGGGACTGCCGATCCTGGCCTGGATGAGGGCGGGCGAAACGGCGGCCGTGGACTTCGTCAGCGGCGAGGAAGGTCTGCTGATGGCGCCCGCCTACGCCGTGCCGCGAATGCTGGCCAAGCTGGGGCTGACGCTTCAGGACTTCGACTTCTACGAAATCCACGAGGCCTTCGCCGCCCAGGTGCTGTGCACGCTCAAGGCCTGGGAAAGCGACGACTATGCACGCACCCGGCTGGGGCTGGATCGGGCGCCCGGCGCCATCGATCGGGAGCGGCTGAACATCCACGGCTCGTCCCTGGCGGCGGGGCATCCGTTCGCGGCGACGGGCGGGCGCATCCTGGGCAATCTGGCGCATATGCTGAACCGGGCCGGCAAGGGACGCGGCCTGATCTCCATCTGCGCCGCCGGGGGGCAGGGCGTCGTCGCCGTGATCGAGAAATGAGCGCGACGCTGCATGTGACGAAGACCGAGGCCGATCACCTGTGGGCCGAGCGCTTCTGGACACGCGCCTATCGTCCCGACGTGCCGGCGACGATCGACAACGACTTGGTGCAATGGGCTTCGGTCGGCGACCTGTTCGCGGCGGACGCCCGCAAATATGCGGAACGCGTCGGATTCGTCAGCATGGGCTCGGGCGTGACCTATGGCCGGGCGCTGTCGGACGCGCGGGCGTTCGCCGCCTGGCTGCAGGCCCAAGGCGTGCGGCCGGGCGATCGCGTGGCGCTGATGATGCCGAACTGCCTGCAGTATCCGGTGGCGCTGTTCGGCGTGCTGTTCGCCGGGGCGGTGGTGGTCAACGTCAACCCGCTCTACACGCCGCGCGAGCTGCAGCATCAACTCAAGGACAGCGGCGCGGTCGCCATTGTCGTGATGGAGATGTTCGCCGCTGCCCTGGAACAGGCGATCGAGGGCACGGATGTCCGCCACGTCGTCGTCACCGCCATGGGCGACATGATGGGGCCGGTGAAGGGGACGGCGATCACCGCCCTGCTGCGCCATGTCGAAAAGCTGGTGCCGAAGTGGCGCATCCCGCAGGCTGAACGCTGGCCCGCCGTGATGCGTCGGGCGCGGCGACTGTCGCTGAAGCCGGTCGAGACGAAGGCGGAAGACCTCGCCTTCCTGCAATATACGGGCGGCACTTCCGGCGTGGCCAAGGGGGCCATGCTGACCCATCGGAACATCATCGCCAATGTGCTGCAGGGGCGCGCCTGGATCATGGCCCAGATCCCGCAGGATCAGGTGGTGGGCAACGTCACCATGCTGCCTCTCTACCATATCTTCTCCCTGACGGCGAACCTGCTGATGTTCGTGGGGGTGGGTGGGCGCAACATCCTGATCGCCAATCCGCGCGACGCGAAGCGGGTGGAGTGGGTGCTGAGAAAAGAGCGGTTCGCGGCCTTCACCGGGCTGAACACCCTGTTCGCCGGCCTGCTGAAGAATGAGGCCTTCCGCGATCGCGACTTCACCGATCTGCGCCTGACCGTGGCCGGGGGCATGGCGACCCAGGCGTCGGTGGCCGAGGCCTGGCAGACCGTGACCGGCGCACCGCTGATTGAAGGCTATGGTCTGACCGAAACCTCGCCGGTGGTCTGCATCGGCTATGTGGATATCGAGCGGCCCGAGACGATGGGCTTCGACGGTACAGTCGGACTGCCGGTGCCCTCGACCGAGGTGCGGATGCGGCGCGATGACGGAAGTTGGTGCGGGATCGACGAACCAGGCGAACTGTGCGTGCGCGGCCCTCAGGTCATGCGCGGCTATTGGAACCGGCCAGAGGAAACGGCCAAGGTCCTGTCGTCCGACGGCTGGCTGGCGACGGGCGACGTGGGCGTGATGCAGGCGGACGGTCGGGTGCGGCTGGTCGACCGGATCAAGGACATGATCCTGGTCTCCGGCTTCAACGTCTATCCGAACGAGATCGAGGATGTGGTGGCGGCCCACCCCTTGGTGGACGAGGTGGCGGCTGTCGGAGTCCCCGACCCAGTGCAGGGCGAGCGGATCAAGGTGGTCATCGTGCCGCGCTCGTCCGAGCTGACAGAGGCGATGATCGTCGCCCACTGCCGTGAGCGGCTGACCGCCTACAAGGTGCCGCGCATCATCGTCTTCCGCGACGAGCCCCTGCCCAAGACCAATGTGGGCAAGGTGCTGCGCCGCGACCTGCGTGACTAGGCCATGCCGGGCTTTCTGCGCGTGATCAGGAAGCCGAAGCCCGCCGCCAGCGGGAACATCAGCACGCCATAGACGGCGCCGGGCAGGGTCATCTCGGGACTGTTCAACACCGACTGAGCGATGACGATGGCCAGGGTGGCGTTATGCAGCCCGACCTCAAAGGCGCTGGCGACGGCCTGCGGACGCTCGATCCTGAGCAGGCGCGGCACGCCGTAGCCGACGCCCAGGCTGAGCAGGCAGAAGGCGACAGTCACGCCGGCAAGTCCGCCGATCTGGCTCATCAGGACGTGGAAGCTGGAGGCGGCGGCGCCGAGGATCACCAGCACGAGGATCAGAATGGAGGCGATGCGCACCGGCTTGTCCATGGCGGCCGCGAAGGCGGGCCGCCATCCGCGCACCAGCATCCCCAGCGCCACCGGAGCCAGCACGATCATGAAGACCTCGATCGTCTTCCTGAACTGCAGGCCGACATGCAGGTCGCCCGGCTGAAAGAAGGCGATCGCCAGATTGACCACGACCGGCAAGGTCACGACGGCGATGACGGAGTTGATGGCCGTCAGGCTGATGTTCAGCGCCACATCACCCCGGAACAAGTGGCTGTAGAGATTGGCGGTCGTCCCGCCGGGGGAGGCGGCCAGCAGCATCATGCCGACCGCCAGAACGGGCGGCAGGCGGAACAGCAGCACCAGCCCGAAGCAAATGGCCGGAAGCAACAGCAACTGGCAGGCCAGGGCCACGCCGGCCGCCTTGGGCCGCTGGGCCACGCGGGCGAAGTCTGCGGGCGTCAGTCCGAGGCCCAGGCCGAACATGATGATGCCCAGCGCGACGGGCAGGCCGATGGTGGCCATTGCGGAATCCATGCGTCGTTTCTCCCCGTGCGCCAGATGGCGGCGCGATTGTCCCTCTTAGGCCTGGCCCGCCAGCGCGCGCCCCGCCGCCCGTCCCGAGAAGATGCATCCGCCCAGGAAGGTGCCCTCCAGCGCATTGTAACCATGCAATCCGCCGCCGCCGAAGCCCGCAGCTTCGCCTGCGGCGTAGAGTCCTTCCAGCGGCGTTCCGTCCGGCGTCAGCACGCGGCTGGACAGGTCGGTCTGCAACCCGCCCAGCGACTTGCGCGTCAGGACGTGCAGCTTGACCCCGATGAGCGGCCCGGCCGTCGGGTCCAGCACCCTGTGCGGTGTCGAGGTGCGCGCCCAGCGGTCGCCGCGATAGCGCCGGCTGTTGTGAATGCCCTGAACTTGCGCATCCTTGGCGTAGGGATTGGCCATCTGGGCGTCGCGATCCTCGATCTGGGCGCGGATCAGGGCGGCGTCCAGCAGCGGTCTGTCGGTCAGGCCGTTCATCCTGCCGACCAGGGTCTCCAAGTCGTCGGCGACCACGAAGTCGGCGCCCTTGTCGCGGAAGGCGGCGACTTCTCGAGGCGCGGCCTTGCCCAGGCGCGAACGCAAGACGCCCAGAAGGTTGCGGTCGGTGATGTCCTGGTTCTGCTCCGAGCCCGACAGGGCGAACTCCTTGGCCAGCATGGTCTCGGTGACGATGAACCAGGAGTGGTCGTGCTCGATCAAGTCGGGCGTCGTGCGCAGATGTTTCAGCGTGGCGATGGTGTCGTAGCCGGGCAGGGCCGGGAAGGGCAGGCGCCGCCCCAGGGCGTCGAACCACAGCGGCGACGGTCCCGGCAGGATGCGGATCGCATGGTCGGGCCAGATCGGCGCCCAGTTCTGCACGCCCTCCACATAGTGCCACATGCGGTCCCGGTTCACGAGGCGCGCGCCGGCCCCGGCGGCGATGTCCAGCATTCGTCCGTCCACATGGGCGGGCACGCCGGTGATCATGGTCTTCGGCGGCGCGCCCAGCCGTTCGGGCCAGTAGCGGCGGACCATCTCATGGTTGCCGCCGATGCCGCCGGTCGCCAGGATCACCGCGTCGGCCTTCAGGGTGAAGTCGCCGATGACCTGGCGATTGGAGGGGGCGCCTCGCGGCGCGTCGTCGGGCGCCAGCACGGCGCCTGCAACGCCGGTCACCCGCCCGCCTTCGACCAGAATCTGATCGACCCTGTGCCGGTGGTGAAAGGTCAGCCGCCCGGTTTTCTCTGCTTCTCTCGCTCGGTGCGCAAACGGCTCCGACACGCCCGTTCCCGTGCCCCAGGCGACATGAAAGCGAGGAACCGAATTGCCGTGGCCGAACGCCTTGCCGGCGCCTCTCTCCGCCCAGCCCACCATGGGCGTCAGCTTGATGTCATGCTGACGCAGCCAGTCGCATTTTTCACCGGCGGCGAACTCAACATAGGCGCGGCCCCAGCGCATCGCCCATTCGTCTTCGGCCAAGGGGCCGTCCAGCCGATCCCAGCCCGCGCTGCCCCGCCAATCCCGCCAGGCAAGGTCGAAACTGTCGTGCACGCCCAGGCGTCGTTGCTCGGGCGAGTTCACCAGGAACAGGCCCCCGAACGACCAGAACGCCTGACCGCCAAGATTGCTCGCGTTTTCCTGGTCCACCAGCAGAACGCGACGACCTGCCCTTGTCAGTTCGTGCGCCGCAACCAGGCCTGCGAGCCCGCCTCCAACGACAATGACGTCCCCGTCCATCATGTCCTCCTAAAAAAGCGAATGCAGCATGATTTCACTAACAGCTATGTAAATACAAGTGCGGCGTTCGCATTCGTTCAAACAAATCCGAGACATCGGATGGGCGTGGGTGGGCGGAAACAACGAGTGCGCTGCGGGAGAAGATGAAAAGCTTCCGTAAGGTCACAAGACATCTATGTAAGTAGGCTGTTGACATGCGTATGAATAGGTGGATCGATAGCGTCAGCTTTCGGCGCATCCGCCTCGTCGTCAGCTCAACACAAAGGCGGGAGGAAGCATTCGGTCCAGCTGGGGAGCAGGGCCGTGCAGGGGAGGGTTTTCATGGCTTCAGCGGCCTGTAATCGCGCGCGTCTGGCTGTCACCGCGTCGGCTTTCGCTCTAGTTGTCGCGGCTGGCCCTGCGCTGGCTCAGGATGCAGCGCCTTCCCAGGACGCAACGTCGGTCGGCGACATCATCGTTACCGCCCAGAAGCGTGAACAATCCATTCAGGATGTGCCGATCGCGGTCTCGGCTTTCTCAGCCGAAAATCTGGACGCCATGAAGATTGAAGGCGGTTCCGAACTCATGCGGGCCGTTCCTAATGTCAGCTTCTCCAAGAACAATTTTTCCATGTACAATTTCGCGATTCGCGGGATTGGCACCAAGGCCGTTTCGGCTGCATCTGATCCGGCGGTGGCCGTTAGCTTCAATAACAGCCCCCTGATCCGCAACCGGTTATTTGAGCAGGAATACCTGGATGTGAACCGGGTCGAGGTTCTGCGAGGACCCCAGGGCACGCTGTACGGTCGAAATGCCACTGCAGGCGTGGTCAATATGATTCCTAACCTGCCGAGTCCTGACTTTGAGGCGATGCTCAAGGCGGAAGGCGGAAACTATGGGTCACTCCGTGGTCAGGGGATGATCAACCTGCCTCTGGGTGAACAATTCGCTGTCCGTGTGGCGGGGGGACTTACTCAGCGAGACGGCTTCGACTACAATAGTTTCAACGATACCAATATTAACGGCCGTGATCTGTGGTCTACACGGCTATCGGCGGCTTGGACGCCGAGCGATCGATTCAGAGCCAATCTGATCTGGGAACACTTCAACGAAGACGATGATCGCTCGCGCACGGGCAAGCAACTGTGCGCTAATGATCCTGGGCCAGAGACGGTCGGCGACGCTATCGATTTCAATGATGCAGCCCGAAGCCATCTAAGCCAGGGCTGCCGCGCTGTAAGCTTGTATGACGATGCATCATATGGGACGCCTAACGGTGGGGCGGCGGCTATTGTCTTCATTTCAGGCGTGGGGGCGGGGTTCGACGAATTTGGAAACGTTATCCCGGCTACAAATGTAACGCTCGACCAGATGAATCCCTACTTTGGAGTGACGCAGTCACGCGATATGCGTGATGTGGCGACTTACTTCGACCCAACCTATCGAGCGAAAAACGATGTTGTCCAACTAAACTTAGAGTACGATCTGACTAATAACCTCAAGTTCATATCGCAGACGGCTTATTCAAAAGATGATTTTAGATCTACTCAAGATTATAATAGATATGTTTCAAATGTTATATTCAATAATATTGACGGAGCCTATAATTATATAGGAGAAAAGATTCCACAAACTGCGATTGTTAATGGATATTATAGAGACCCCCAGCTCGGTTCTTCTAATAGAATGGTTTCGCTGGATCTAAGTCAATCTAATAACGAGCAATGGTATCAGGAGTTTCGTATTCAGTCTAATTTTAGCGGAGGCTTTAACTTTAATGTTGGTGCAAATTATTTAGACTTTAAAACTCAAGATGACTATTATGTGTTTAATAACCTCTTCAGCTTTGTATCTGAGTATTTTTACAATAATGGATCACCATCTCCGGGTAGTCCGACTTTAACGACTACAGCGTGTGACGAGACGGCGATCAAGGAGTGTATCTATGTCGATCCAACATCGCTTGATAATCTTGCAGGAGATGGACATAACTATTTCCGAAGCAAGAATGTCGTGCATACGCGGTCGTGGGCTCTGTTTGGCGAAGGGTACTGGAATTTAAGCCCTGAGGTTCGTTTGACGATCGGGCTACGCTACACAAATGATGAAAAGGTATCGACTCCTTATCCTAGTCAGCTGCTGCTAGGGGCCGAGCCGGATGGAAGTTGGGGCGCTTCAACTGGCGGATCAATCAGTCGCGGCTATCGTGCGATGGACGATATAAAGCAAAATTGGGATGCTGTTACTGGTCGTTTGGTGGTGGATTGGCGGCCGCGTGAAGACACGCTTGTCTATGCTTCCTACTCACGGGGCTACAAGGGAGGGGGAGCTAATCCTCCTCGGGCGGATATCAACTCGGAAGTCGTTCAGTATCAGAGTCTGGCGGAAACGTTTGATCCTGAATACGTCGATGCTTTCGAGATCGGGACAAAGAATAGCTTTTATGATGGGCGCGTTCGCTTGAATGCGACGGCCTTCTATTATGACTACACGGACTACCAAGTGTCCCAGATTGTCGATCGAATTTCTCTGAATGAGAATTTCGACGCGAAATCAATGGGACTAGAATTGGAGGCGGTGTTTCGTCCCATCCCCGATTTCCGTATTGATGCAAACTTGGGCTTCCTGAAAACGAAGATCGGCGATGGCGAGGGCTCCATCGATGTCATGAACCGCACGCAGGGCAACTCTGACTGGATGGTTGTTCGGCCTTGGCTGCAGGTTCCGTCCAACTGCGTCGCTCCGACCAAGCACGTGGAGACGATCCTTCAAAGTCCGCTTGCTGCTGACTTCGGGGTCGTGGCGCTTTCGGCTCTGTGTTCGGGGTCTCAGCGTTGGGGCACGTTTGATCCGAACTTCGACAGCATTCTGCCATTTTGGGCCTTTTTTGGCTTCACTTACGATCCAATGACTGAGGCGCCCAATTTGGGGCGCGGCTTTACCGCGGACCTGTCAGGAAATGAACTGCCTAACGCACCGCGCATGACAGCGAACATCGGCGCTCAGTATACGTTCCATATCAGGGACTGGGATTTGACTGTTCGTGGCGACTACTATCGCCAATCATCAAGCTATTTCCGTGTATACAACACGGATTACGACCGATTGAAGGGCTGGGACAACGCCAACCTGACCATCACTATGGAGAACATGGGCGAGAACCTTGTTGTTCAAGCTTATGTGAAAAATCTGTTCGATAAGGCTCCGATTGTCGATGCCTTCACGAACAGCGACGATTCCCTGCTGACGACGAATGTATTTACTCTCGATCCCCGCATTATTGGGGTCAGTCTTTCTAAGCGCTTCTGACTGTCTGCTGATTTGCAGTCGCCTGGAAAAGGCGACTGCTTTTTAGGTCTGCCCGCATGTCGCGCGTGGATCGGTTAAGCTATGGGTCATGATAACCGATTGATTTTAAGCATCTTTTTATATTGACAGTTCTGATAGTTTTGGTGATGGTTAGGCGTCAACCATCTAGGGTTGTGAAAAAGGGAGGAAGTGAAATGTTCAAAAGCTCAATCACTGCCGCTGTCGCCGTTTGTGTTCTGAGTGTCGCCGGGAACGCTGCCGCTCAATCCGCTTGGTCCCCGCAAGGCGCGACGGTTAACGTCACGCAAGCTGGCAGCACCGCCACTCTGTACAATACTGTGACGCTGAACTGTAAGCCGGCTTCAAACACTGCATTTCAGTTCGGCACGCCGGCTGCTGGCTCTCCGCAGAATAAGTTTACCGTGACCAGCACTGCGAATCCGTTCGTGGGCAACGGCGGCCTGACCGACTCGCTGCTCTGCCCTACCATCGTCCTCTACAACCAGCCTTGGACGGGTACGGTCGTGTCTGGCGGGCCGAGTGTTTGGACTGTGGCTCTGGCCAACGTCCGAGCCAAAACCACGACGGGCACCTTCTGCGAAGGGACCCTCACCGGCACCTTGACCGAGAAGCGGGACTTCTCCGTTTCCGGCACCTTGGGAGCTTGCCAAGTAACCTTGAACTTCAAGCTTGCTCAGGATGTCGACATTACGCCTTAAGCTGATGGGTGCGCCGATGTTTTTCGGCCTCTGATGTCGCAGGTCGGGCTTATCGCCCGGCCTGCGATATTTGCGTTAGCCATATTTTGAGTGTGATCCATGTTGCGTGTTGAGGGCGTCAGCAAGACCTATGACCGTGGATTAATCGTTCTTGAGGATGTTCGGCTTCACCTTGCATCCGGTGAATTCGCCGCGCTTGTCGGACCTTCTGGATCCGGCAAGAGTACTCTGCTGAATCTGATTGGTCTCTTGGATCGTCCGGATAGAGGTGAGATTATCCTGGACGGTGTCCCGGTCTCTAATTTATCTCGCGTAGAGGCTGCCCGAGTTCGCAATTATCTGATTGGCTTTGTCTTTCAGTCGTTTCACCTTCTGTCTCGACTGACGGCGTGGGAGAATGTGGCCCTGCCGCTACTTCATCGCGGCGTCGGCGGCGCCGAACGCAAGGCGCGAGCTTTAGCCATGTTGGAGCGTGTCGGTTTATCTGATCGCGTCTTTCATCGCCCTGACCAGATGTCTGGCGGCCAACGTCAGCGAACAGCCATCGCTCGTGCGCTGGTTGGCGAGCCGCGCCTGATTTTGGCTGATGAACCAACGGGAAACCTGGACAGCACGACAGGCTCGCAGGTCATTGAGCTTTTGCGCTCATTCAATCGTGATTTCGGCGTCACCGTTTTGATGATCACTCATGATCGGGACATGGCGATGCTATGCGATAGGGTGATCGAGATTTGCGATGGGCGGTTGCTGCCGCAAGGGGATGCGGGTTGAGGCGCGGGCGCGCAGATCTGACGCAACTTGCGCTTGAGGCGGTGGCCAATTTGCGTGGCCAGGGGCGGCGCTCGGTCCTGGCTCTGCTTGGGATAGTTATTGGCTCTGCCGCCATCGTCGCGCTGATGAACATCGCCTACATCGCCCAGATTGAAGCGATGAAGAGCTTTCGGCAGACGGGTGTAGACATTCTAGCAGTGCAAGCGGAAGGGGCCGCGGGCCTCGATCCAGCTAGAATAGATGCTGTGGTGAAGATGGATACGGCGGCGTTATCAGCGGCGCCGCTGGCCACAGCCATGCTGGAGGCGGGCGCCAATGGAAAGACAAGCAACGTTACTGTGGCCGGCGTCACTCCTGCGATCAGCACATTGGCTGGCTTGTCGACGTCCAGCGGAAGACTGCTGCGTGAGCTTGATGATTGTAGCCAGGTCGCCGTCCTAGGGCCGAAAGCAGCATTGAATCTTTCTTCCCCTGGGGCGGCGATGATGCCGGGAAGCTTAATCCGTATCGGCAGCTACGCCTTTACCGTCGTTGGGGTTCTGACTCAGACCCCGCCTCAGGCGCTTAGCCCCGTTCAATATGATAATGCTGTTCTTATTCCTTTGACTTGTGCACGTCGCGTGATGGCAAGTGATACGGCTACCGGAGCCCTGATACGCCTCCAGCCTGAAGCCGATACCGAGGCTGCGGTCATCCGGTATACGGCCGCATTATCGACGCCTCAGGCGCCTGTGCGGGTTCAGGACGCCCGATCGATGATCCAGGCGATGAAGAAACAAATGGCCATGCTGGGCGGAGTCCTAGTGGCGATCGGGTCCATTTCTCTGCTGGTCGGCGGGGTTGGGGTCATGAACGTCATGTTGATGACGGTGATGGAGCGGCGGCGCGAAATCGGCCTGCGGGCCGCCATCGGCGCGACGCCCGGCGACATCCGCATGATGTTCTTGATCGAGGCGGTCGTCCTGGCTCTGGGAGGCGGCGTGCTGGGCGATGTGTTGGGCGTGGGGCTGACGTGGGTGGCGACGCTGTTCCTGCCTTTTGAATTTGCGGTGAACTGGGGCGTCATGATTCTGGGGGCGGGGGTCGCAGCGAGTGTGGGATTGGTGTTCGGTCTCTATCCCGCCATTGCGGCGTCGCGGATTCTGCCGATTGAGGCTCTGCGTGGGGACTAGAGTTTTCGTAAACTTGGGCGTGTCGAGCCTCTTGGCGATGATCGCGGTGGACGCGCACGCCCAGGCGACGTCCGGTCCGATTTCACCCGTGGTCGTGCCGTCCGCCGCGCCTATTCCGGCGGGAGCGCCGCTGGAGTTGACGCTGGATGAAGCCGTCGCCTTGGCCCTGCGTTATAATCGCGGAATCCGCTCGGCCTATCTGCAGCGGGTGGTTCAGCGTTTCGACCTGCGCGTGGCCGAGCGCGCCTTCGTCCCTCAAGGCGGGATCGGCATCGAGGTCGTGCAGCGACGTCAGGATGGCGAGACCGACGGTGACATCGTCATCAGCCCCTCAGCATCCTGGCGTACGCCGTTGGGAGGGACGGTGAACTTCGTATGGGCTCGGGCAGATACTTTGACCGGCGAGGGGGCTGAGTATGAAACGGCGGGAGTAAGTCTGAGTCAGCCCTTGCTGCGCGGGGCCGGGTTGGCGGTCAACATGGCCCCCGTCCGCATTGCTCGTCTTCAGGAAGAGATCAACCGGCTGCAGTTGGAGGCGACGGTCGCCGGGACGGTCAGCGCCGTCATCACATCCTATCGCGCCTTGATCCAGGCTCAGGAGCAGGCGCGCCTGGCCGAAGAAGCTCTGGCGCGGACCCGGATACTGCTCGAAACGAACCAGGCGCTTATCGCGGCAGGGCGTATGGCGGCTTCTGACATCGTTCAGACAGAGTCCGGCGTAGCCAATCAGGAAGTGGCCGTGTTGCAGGCGCGCCAGCAGGTGGTTTCGGCCCAACTGGGACTTCTACAATTGCTGGCCCTGGCCTCCCGCACCAATGTCGTGGCGGTCGATCCCGTTGCGGCGGCCCGTGTTGAGGTGGATCTGGACAGCGCGATGGCGACGGCCTTTTCTTCGCGTATCGATCTTCTGGCCCAGCGCACGTCTCTCGAACAGATGCGTCAGTCGCTCATTGTTGCGCGTAATCAGCGGCTTTGGGACGTGTCGCTGGAAGCCTCGGCCACGCGTGATGACGGCCCCAGGTTCCTTGATCGCTTTAATGAAACCGACACGAGGGTCGGACTGCGGCTGAATATTCCGATCGGTGATCTGTCAAGGCGCCAAAGCTGGCTGGCGGCGGACACCAATATGCAGACGGCTGAACTGGCCTTCGAGGAAATGAAGCAGTCGGTGGAAAGCCAGGTGCTGGACGCGGTTCAGTCGGTTGAGGCCAGTTGGCTTCAGGTGGAGGCGGCGCGGCGGGCTCGCGCCTTGTCGGAGCAGGCGCTTGAGATCGGACAGGAACGCCTGCGTTTCGGCAGGGCCTCGAACTTTGAGGTCCTGTCTCTGCAGGCCGACCTGCGCGCCGCCGATGCTCAGCAGTTGTCGGCCAACATCGCGTACCTCAATGCGCTGACGGCGCTGGATCAGCAAATCGGGAGCACGCTTGAGACATGGCGCATTTCCTTGAACGACTGAAATCTCGCAAAGTGCAGGGCGCCCTGGCTGTTGTGGCGGTTCTGACCGCTGGAGCCGCGTTCGGCTTGACGCGCGGCGGGGCGGACCAGGGCGCGATGGAGGAGCAGCGCGCCACGATGACACGCGCGCCTTTTATTGTTTCCGTCAACTTTTCAGGCCGGGTGACGCCTGGCGAGCGTATTGATCTGAGCGCTCCGTTCGACGCCCGGGTGACCCGCGTCCTGTTTGAATATGGCGATCAGATCGATGCCGGGCAGCGCTTGCTGGAACTTGACGCCGCGGATGTCCTGCGGAGTCGGGCGGAAGCGGAATCCGCCTGGCTGAAGGCGGACGCCGAGGCTGACCGAATGGCCGGTTGGGAAGGAGGCGTAGAAGTGCGTCGCGCGACCCGGACGATCGCTGCAGCTGAAGCTGACCTGAGCGACCTTGAGGCGAAAATCGCGGAAACCCAGGCCTTGCTCGAGCGAGGGCTTGTGCCCCGAAGCGAGCATGAGGGGCTTCTACAGCAGCGGCGCCAGCGCGAAGCCGCGCTTGTTTCCGCGCGCGAAGATCTCGCTGAAACGCTCAGGCGAGCCGGAGCAGGAGAGAAGCGTCTTGCATCGCTGCAACGCGCTGTCGCTGCGGCGCAGTATGATGCAGTGCGAGACGGGGGCGACGGCGTCATCATCGCGCCGCAGGGCGGCGTGATCGTCCGGCCGGAGTCGCAAGGCGAAAGCGCCGACAAGGTCGTGCGGACCGGAGGGCGTGTCGCCAAAGGGCAATCCTTAGCGGTGATCGCCAGCACAGCTGCGCTTGACGTGGTTTTCACGCTCGATGAGCTGGACCTCAACGCCATTCAACCCGGACAGAAGGCCGTCGTCACCGGGCCTGGCTTCGGCGGACAGACCTTGACGGGAGTCGTCACAGGCGTCGCGGGCGAGGCCAGTATGGAAGCTGGCGCGAACAAGGCCGTGTTTGAGGCGCGCGTGAGACTGGATCCCCTGTCGCCCGAAGCCGCGCGGGCTGTGCGGATCGGCATGACCGCCAACATCTCGATCGTGGCCTATGAAAATCCGAGCGCCCTGGTTGCGCCCCCTGAGGCGGTCCAGGGGGCTGCGCCCAACGCCTTCGTCATGGTTCGGGTGCGCGGCGCCGAGCCCGTCCGGCGCGATATTGTCGTGGGCCAGGTCGGTCCGATGGGCGTCGAGGTGCTGTCGGGGCTCAAGGCGGGCGACGTCGTCGTTTGGACGCCGTCGCCGCAGTCCTTGCAGCCTTAACGCAGAGGTTGGCCCGTGCGCAGGCGGGCGATGATGGCTTCGAGCTGCGCTCGCGGCATTCCGCCCGGAATCAGATAACCGTTGATGATGAAGGCGGGGGTGCCTTGCAGACCCATGGCCATGGCTTCCTGCATATTGAGCATCAGCACGTCGTCGATCTCGGCGCGGTGCGACGCCAGATCCTGGTCTAACCGCGCCAGATCAACCCCGGCGCCTTGAAGCAGGCGGCGTATCTCATCGTCGGTGACCCGCGAGGGATGCTTCATGAACGCGGCGTGGACCGCGTGATACTTGCCTTGATAACCGGCGGCCAGGGCGGATCGGGCGGCGTTCTCCGATACGGCGCCGAAGATGGCCCAGTCCTTATAGAGAACCCGGAGCTTGGGATCCGCCTTTAGAACCTCGTCGATTTCGACGTACATCTTCTTGCAGTAGGGGCAGTTGTAGTCGACGTACCCGATGATGGTGACGTCAGCGTTCTCGGCGCCCAGGAACGGGGTGGCCGGATTGTGCAACAGATCGTCGAAGCCTGTCCTGGCGATTGGCGGCATGTCCTGAACGACCGCTGTCCCGGCGGCGCCGTTGTCGGCATCGGCGGGGCTGCAGGCGGCCAGCGCCGCCGCGGCAGCAGCGAGGGCGGGGACGAATTTGCGGATCATGGGACTTCCTTTGAGCATGGCGGGCTAGTTCAGACGCGCGATTTCGGTCGCGATCTGCTCGGGGGCGATTTCACCCAGATGAGCCTTGGCCAGACGGCCGTCGGCGTGGAGAAACAGGGTCACGGGAATGCCGACTGTTCGATAGTGGCGCGGAACCTCCATCGCCGTGTCGAACAGGACGGATTGAAGGTTCAGATCTTCATTCGTCAGGAAGCGACGCACGACGACATCGCCTTCGTCCTGATTGATGAAAAGGAAGCGTACGTCCGGGTGTTCGATCTGGGCTTGCGCCAGGGCGGGCATTTCCCGACGGCAGGGCGGGCACCAGGTCGCCCACAGGTTGATCACGGCGGGACGACCGTCGACAGCCGACAGGTCGACAGGCGGCCCTTCAAGCGCGCTCAGGGTGAGATGGGGCGGAGGCAGGGGCTCGGTGGCGGAGACCAGTTGATAGGCTGTCGTCCAGACGAGCGCGCCGACCGCCAACGGCGCCAGGGCCCAGGCGCGTTCTCGCCTGGTCCGCAGCAGCACGACCATCGCGGCGATGATGACCGGCACGGCCCATATCCAGCTGAAGCCGCCTTGCCAGACCGCCAGGGTGCGCCACGGATCGTCCTGGAAATACTCCCAATGGGTCAGGACATGACCGAGGCGAGCGGCTGCGATACCGCCGAAGGCGACGACGCTGCTCCAGAGATTGAAGCGAGGGCTGACGCGAGTGGCGAGAAGGCCCGTTCCAATGATGAAGACGAAGACACCGGCCAGGATGGCGAAACGTTCGCCTGACAGGACCAGCGGGCCCAGGGAGACGGCGTTCATGACCTCGCCCCGGCGTGTTCCAAAGCGGTCTGGACCTGTTGAGCCGTCATATCGCCGATCAGGCGGGCTCCGGTCGCCTCGGTGGATGAAGCGGTCAGGAAGATCATGGTAGGCGGCCCGGCCACTCCGTAGCGCTTCATCAGGTCACGCGTCTCAGCCGTATTTTGGGTAACGTCGACCTTGATCAGGTCTGCTGCGGCGAACGCAGCGATCGTCGCCGGATCGGCCAGAACGCGACGATCAACGGCCTTGCAGATCGTGCACCAGTCGGCGGTGAAGTAGAGGACGGCCGGACGGCGGACATCGGCGGCGCGAGCCAGGGCCTGCTCCAGCGTCGCCTGATCCTCGACGATGGCGGTCGGGACGACAGATGGCGTCGCGGCCGCGCCTGAATTGGCCGACATCAGGGGCGCAAGCGGCCGCCAGGGGTCGACCGCGCCGAGACCGAGGCCGATCAGGATGAGGGCGCCCCATAGGCTCGCCGCCAGTCCGGCGCTTCGGGCGAGGTTCGAGATCAGATTGTTCGTCGCGGGGCTGAAGAGCCCGAGCACGGCGGCGGCGGCGAAGCTGAGCGCCGCGCCCGTCGCCAGGGTGACGGCCGGCGGCAGGATACGTCCGGCCAACCACCAGGCCATGCCTAGGAAGGCGAAGCCGAAAGCCATCTTGACCCGGTCCATCCAGGGACCCGCCTTCGGCAGGAAGCGAGCTCCGGCGGTGCCGAACACGATCAGGGGCACGCCCTTGCCCAGCCCCAGGAAAAACAAGGCCGCCGCGCCCAGAACCACGTCTCCCGTCTGGGCGATATAGAGCAGGGCCCCGGCCAGCGGTGCGGTGACGCAAGGGCCGACGATCAGGGCTGAAACGAAACCCATGGCGGCGGCGGATGGCGCTGAACGCCGCCCCTGTCCTTCTTCGCGCGAGAAGCGATTGGTCCATGCCGAAGGCAGTTGCAGCTCGAACCCGCCGAACATGGAGATCGCCAGGGCCAGGAAGATAAGGCTGAGGCCGCCGACGGCCCAGGCCGATTGCAGGGCGACCTGCAGGTTCTGACCCGACCAGGCGGCCGCGACGCCCAGCAAGGCGAAGGCGGCGGCCAGACCCAGAACATAGGCTATCGACAGGATCAGGCCTCGCCTTGTTCCTCGGCCGTCCACGCCGCGACCGATGACGCCCGCGAGGATCGGGTACATGGGAAAAACGCACGGGGTGAAGGCCAGCAGAAGGCCGAAGCCGAAGAAGGCCGCCAGCACCCACACAGCGCCGCCTTTCAGCGCCAGGCTGTCGATCAGGCCGTTCGAGGTCGGAACCGCCTCAGACGGTGCGAGAGGCGACGGCTCAGGGGCTGCCGGTTCGACCAATGGCCCGGTCGGCTCGGTCGAGACGTCCTTCGGCGGTTGAACGACGGAGACGATAGGCGTGGCGGGCGCGGGCGTCGTCGGGGCCGATGCCGGCGATTCCGGTTTCGCGGGCGTTTCGACGGTCCGCGTCGTCGGCGGGTAGCAGATGGCGTCCTCAAGACAGCCCTGGAAGGTGATGTCGATCGAACGGGGCGCGCCCGCCGCAGCCAGGGCCTCGGCCGACAGGACCGCGCGGCCCTTGCCGTACCAGACGTCCACGACGCCGAAACCTGGATCATCCTTGCGCTCGCCAGGAGCCAGTCTTAGCGGCAGGGCGTCCTTGGCGCCTGACGCCGTTGCGGCTGTATGATCCCGATAAAGGTAGTGTCCCGGCGCGATGGCCCAGTCGAACGCCACGTCGCCGTCGGCTTGGCGCGACACCTTGAGCACGAAGGCCTGGTCGAGAGGCAAGGGCGCTTGCGCCAATGCTGATCCGCCCAAACCGATGATGAGCAGAAGCAGCATGACGCTGACGAAGCGTTGGAGAGGCATCATGGCGGGGACAGGTCGTAGAATGAACTTAAGTCAGGCTTAAGCCGCGACCCGCAAATCGAAATCATGAGAATTCTCGCCATTGAAGACGATCCGGTTCTGGCCGACGGGCTGAGCGTCGGCCTGAGCGCTTGCGGCTGGACCGTCGAACAGGTCGCCACGGTCGAGGAGGCGAGGGCGGCGCTGGAGGTGTCGGGCTTCGACGCCGTCGTGCTGGATCTCGGCCTTCCGGACGGCGACGGTCTGTCGGTGCTGCGGTATGCGCGCGAGCGAGACATGGATGTCGGCGTCGTGGTGTTGTCCGCGCGCGACGACAGTCGCGACCGCATACAGGCGCTTGACGCCGGCGCGGACGACTATGTGGGCAAACCCTTCGACCTTGACGAACTCGCCGCCCGACTGAGGGCGGTTCGGCGGCGGTTGCTGGGACGGTCATCACCCGCCTTGCGTCACGGGGATCTGACCCTTGATCCAAAGGCCCGACTGGCCTGGCGTGGGGATAACGACCTGTCGTTGTCGCGTCGCGAGTTCGCCGTTCTCGAAGCTCTGATGGAGCGGCCGAGCCAGGTGCTTTCGCGCGCGCAGCTCGAAGAGCGGCTCTATGGCTGGCAGGAAGATATCGGTTCGAACGCCGTCGAGGTTCATATTCATCATCTACGCGCCAAGCTGGGCGCCGGCTTCATCCGCACGGTTCGCGGCGTCGGCTATACGCTGCAATGAAATCGATCCGCTTCAGGCTGTTCGCCACACTGGCTCTCGTCACCGCCCTGGTATGGGGCGGGGCGGTTCTGTGGGCCGAGGTGCATACCCGCGCCGAGGTGCAGCAGGTTCTGGACAGCCGTCTGATGGAATCCGCCCGCATGGTGTCCTCGATGATGCGGGCGGGCGATGTTCGTCCTGTCATCCAGGCCTCTGAAACGAAGGCCGGCCACGTCTATGATCGCCAGCTCTCCTGTCAGATCTGGTCGATGGACGGCCAGTTGCTGGGACGATCCCAAAGCGCGCCCGTAGAGCAGTTGTCCGGCGGAGAGGACGGGTTCTCCGAGCGCGAGATTCGAGGGGAGCGATGGCGCGTCTATACCGTCAGCGATCCGCAGGCCGGATTTCGGGTAATGGTCGGCGACAATCTGGCGGTCCGCGAACATCTGGTCGGAAGCGTCGTGACGGGCCTGATCGGACCGGCGGTTCTGGGGCTGGCGGCGCTGGGCGCCCTGATTTGGTGGTCGGTGGGGCGAGGCTTGGCGCCGGTCCGTCAGATGACCGACGCTTTGAGCGCACGCGATGCCGATGATCTGGCTCCCATCGACGTGTCCCACGGCGCCCGTGAGTTGCAGCCGTTCGTCCTGGCCTTGAACGAGCTGATCGGCCGCCTGGGCGCCGCACGGCGCCGAGAGGCGGAGTTCACAGCGGCGGCGGCGCATGAACTGCGAACGCCGCTGGCGGGTCTGCGGATACAGGCGCAGATCGCCGCCGCTACGGACGACCCGTCGATCCGGCGACACGCGCTTGAGCAGATCCAGTCCTCGGTCGATCGCACGGCGCGGCTGGTGGCGGGGCTGCTGGCGCTGGCGCGCGAGGATGAGACCCCGATCCGGGACGAAAACCGCCGATTGATCACCCTGAGGCGGGCCTTTCCTGCGGCTGTCTCGGATGAAAGGGTTCAGTTCTTCGGGGAGGACGGTATTCTGTATGTCGATCCTGTTCGCTTTGGCGCGGCCGCCGACAATCTGCTGGCGAACGCCCGGCGTCACGCGGACAAGCGGATACGCATCGGACTGGAAATGACGCTCCGGCCCCCGCGTCTGGTCGTCGAGGATGACGGGGCAGGGACGGCTGCGGACGAGCTTTCACGACTTGGACAGCGCTTCTTTCGGGGAGCCGGCGGTCGTCATGAAGGGGCGGGGCTGGGACTGTCGATCGTTCTGGCGACGATCAAGGCCCATGGCGGCGAAGTTCGCTTTCTGAACTCGCCTCTGGGCGGCTTGCGCGTCGAGCTCTTGCTCGATCGGATCAACATCCGAAGCGCCGGTTCCGGCGGGGAAGGGCGAAAGCCGGATTGACGCCCGTGCTGTCGAGCGATCCGATCATTGCATTCACACGGCGACGCTGGCAGGCAAAGCCATATCGGGTGGGGCGCAGGCGCCCTGGGGGTTGATGGGATTGGAGCTGACGTGAACAAGATCATGAGTTTGCTGGGAAGCGCCCTTTTGAACCGGCGAATCGTGGGCGCCGCCATTCTTGCCGTGGTCCTGTTCACCCTGGCTGTCGATCTGGCGGGCCTGGTCTTCCCGTGCCCCTACTGTCGGGTCCAGCGGTTCGCTCTTGGCGTCCTGGCGCTCATCTTGATGTTGAAATCATATGACGCCCTGTGGTCGCGCTATATCGCCGCCGTCGTCGGAATGATGGGCCTAGTCGTCGGGATCAGCCAGAATTTCAATCATATCAAGAAGATCAACAATGGCAGCTTTGACTGGTCCGCCCTTTGGATCGGTCACCCCTGGATATTGTCAGGTCTGGCGATCCTGGCTTTGACTTGGCAGCTTTTCCTGATTTTCGACGTCGATAGGCGTTCGGCTCGGTAGACCCGCCTGGGTGGGGTGCTCTGGGCGGCAGCAGTAGTGAGCAGGGCAAGACAGCCGCCCCAGCGGGGGCGAGCGTCCCCAGTGTGCAGCAGCCGCCCCCTGAACGGATCGCAGGCGCCTAGCGACTGATGTCATCTCAGCGGAGTTGCTCTTTTCGTGCGACAAATCCGCATGGCCAATCCCGCGACCAGTGATGGTCTGGTTGTCATGGGCTAACAGGATTGGGGAGAGGATCGGCGCGCTTCCGGAAATAGCGAATATTTCCGAGGCCGTAACACCCCCGAGTGGCTCCGCTTCGCGGAAGCTTTTCGAACTATCTGCCTTCTGCCAAATCGAGAAGTAGGGGCTTTGTTTGAGATGGTACGATTCTTCTATGAGGAACGACGGGAGGCTCCTGATCTCCCACCAACTTGAATCGTGTGCCTCTTCGGGACCGTGTTTGCCGAGGAGCACGCACCGACATTTCTCGCCGGGCAGGATCATCGGCCAATAGCAACAAGGACAGCGCCCTCCCGCACTTACAACCTCCCTGGTTATACCAATCTAGGGAACATTAACCCTGCGAGTTCAGTGGCTTGCAGGGTTTTTGCGTTCTGTATCCGCGCAGTGTCTTTGGGCCGTTTTCAATCGGTCAGGGGAGAAGTGGGGCGCCGTCCCGAAGGAAGGCGCGCCTTTGCCGATCCAGTACGGCCACGTCCGCGCCCGGAGGGATCATGTGGACGTCGTCCCTCATCCCTTGATGAAGGCCAGGATGTCCGCGTTCACCACATCGGCGTTAACTGTCAGCATGCCGTGCGAGAATCCGGGATAGATGATCAGTTTGCTGTTCTGCAGCAGCTTGTCCTGCATCAGGGCGGCGGTCTTGTAGGGCACGACCTGATCATCATCGCCTTGCAATATCAGGGTCGGCACGGTGATCGCCTTCAGGTCTTCGGTCTGATCGGTTTCCGAGAAGGCCTTGATGCCTTCATAGTGGGCTTTGGTGCTGCCCATCATGCCCTGACGCCACCAGTTGTCGATCACGCCCTGTGAGACGTCTGCGCCGGGGCGGTTGTAGCCGTAGAAGGGGCCGGCGGGCACGTCGATGAAGAACTGCGCCCGATTGGCGGCCAGGGCGACGCGGAAGCCATCAAACACCTCGATCGGCGTGCCGTCAGGATTACTGTCGGTCTTGACCATCAAGGGCGGCACGGCGCTGACCAGCACGGCGCTGGCGACGCGGCCCTGGGGCTGGCCGAACCGGGCGACGAAGCGCGCCACCTGTCCGCCGCCGGTCGAGTGACCGATATGGATGGCGTTCTTCAGGTCCAGATGCTCGGCAACAGCCGAGGCGTCGGCGGCGTAGTGATCCATGTCGTGCCCGTCGCCGACCTGTTCCGAACGTCCATGCCCGCGCCGGTCATGGGCGACGACGCGATAGCCCTGCTTGAGGAAGAAGAGCATCTGGTTGTCCCAGTCGTCTGCCGACAGCGGCCAGCCGTGGTGGAAATGGATTGGCTGAGCCTCTTTGGGGCCCCAGTCCTTGTAGAAGATGTCGACACCGTCGGAGGTGGTCACGAAGGGCATGGGTGTTCTCCTGAGGTCATCGGAATTGGCCGGCGGCCGTGATTGGAGTCGGCATGTGAGGGACAAGTTGGGCGTCTTGCGTGACATCCAACTGGACCAGGGTTGAAGCGCCGAGGCCGTCGAGCAGTTGCGTCAACGGCCCGCCTTCTCGCTTCAGTGTGATCCCTGAAGGCAGGACCTGCTGGGCGAAGCGCAGGGTGTTGGACTGCACGCAATCTGGCGCCGCTGGCCGTCGATGCGGTTCAACATGGTGTTGGTTCCCATGCGCGACTGCGAGGGAAGTGTTCGGAACTTCGGCGTCGGCAGACTGAGGCTGATGTCCGGCGTCCCGTCCGGCGCGGCGACCGAGGCCGTAATCCGGGACCAGAAGGCGACATCGATCGGGGTCAGCCACTTGGGCGGTTGAGTGCCCTCGACACCGCGCGCACGGGCAATGTCGGTGTTGACCGGCAGGGCAAGGAGGTGGGCGAAGAAGCTGCGGCGCTTCATCGACCGTACCAATTCCACCGCATGCGAGCCGCGTGCCTGGGGACGTCGGACGACCACGACGACCGAGGCCTCGTTGTTGGGATCGTTGTCGCAGACCCGATAGGCGAAGATCGTCAGCGCCACGAGTCCGTAGCCGGGCAGGGCGCGCAGCGGCTCCAGTATGTCCACGAGGCAGGCCTCGCTCCCGGCGCTCATTGTTCTGACTTTGCCTGCTATGCTTGTCGACGCGGAAAAAAGGCGGCTTGCGGCTGAACTAGGGCAGGGCTTCACCATGCTCGCTGTAGTCGAGGCCCTCGATCTCGGCCTCAGTCTGGACCCTGAGGCCGACTGTATATTTGCAGATCATGAGCACCATGAAGGTGCCCGCTGCGCTCCAGACCATGGCGCCGCCAAGGCCGATGGCCTGTTTCAGGACGGTGGCCCCTTCGGCGGCCGGATTGATGGCGGCATTGGCGAAGACGCCGGTCAGCAGGGCTCCCGCAATTCCAGCGACGCCATGCACCCCGAAGGCGTCCAGGCTGTCGTCATATTTGAGCTTATGCTTGAGCCAGACTGCGCCGGCATAGGCGATCGGACCTGAGATCAGGCCGATCAGGAAGGCGCCCTTAGGGTCGACGAAGCCGGCGGCGGGGGTGATGGCGACCAAGCCGGCCACGACGCCGGTCAGCAGACCCAGAAGTGTTGGTTTCTTTTTCAATGTCCACTCCACCGCAATCCAGCCGACGGCGGCGGCTGCGGGAGCCAGCAGGGTGTTGAAGACAGCGACGGCGGCGATCTCATTGGCGCCCGCGGCCGAGCCCCCGTTGAAGCCCATCCAACCGACAAACAGCAGTCCGGTGCCGATGGCGGTGAAGGCCAGGTTATGAGGGGCCATGTTGTCCCGGCCCCAGCCGTGTCGCGGGCCGAGTACGACGGCGCAGACCAAGCCGGCCACCCCGGCGTTGACGTGAACGACGGCGCCGCCCGCGAAGTCGAGCACGCCCAGTTCTCCCATCCAGCCGCCACCCCAGACCTGATGGCAGATCGGCGCATAGACGATCAGGTGCCACAGGGTGAAGAACAGCACGCTGGCCGAGAATTTGATGCGCTCGGCGAAGGCTCCCGCGATCAGGGCCGGAGTAATGATGGCGAAGGTCAGTTGATAGCCGATCCACAGAAACTCGGGCAGGCCCGGGGTCAGGGCGTGGGCGGTGTGGGTTCCGACCCCGTTGAGAAACAAGGCTTGAAGCCCTCCCACGAAGTTGTTGGCCGCGCCGTTGATCGTGCCGAACGACAGGGCGTAGCCGGCGACGAACCATAGGACGGTGACGATCGCCATGGCCGCCGTGGAATGAGCGATGGTGGCGATCAGGTTCTTTTTCCGAACCATGCCGCCGTAGAAGAGGGCCAGGCCCGGCAGCGTCATCATGAGCACCAGGGCCGTCGATGTGAGAATCCAGGCTGTGCCCGAGCCATCCAGCGCCAATGGGACCTGGTGTTCCAGTAGGGGCGGCGCGGCCGCCAGGGCTGGCGCCGAAAGCGCAACAGCGAAAAGGCCGCAACAGAATGCTGCGGCCTTGGAAATCGTCTGTGGGGTCATGAGGGTCTCGGGGAGAAGACGCGGGGAAAATGATGTCAGGCGGGCTGGGCGGGCCTGACGCAGGCTTGAGCGGCCTCGCCGGCGGTCGGTTCTGGCGTGATCTCCGCGAAGGCGCGTGCGCGCTGCTCCCCCAGCCACGGCTGTTCGCTGCGGAAGACAACTGGGTGGAATGATCCCGTTTTTTGCATCTGCGTATTAAAGGGTGCGGCCGCGAAGTTAGCAAAAGATTTTTTACCGATCCCGGAGTCGTGATGCAATATAGGTATTATTTACCCAATATTTTCTAGTTCATAGAACATATGATCAAATTTTAGGTTGCGTTGCGATAATGGAATGCGCAGGTCCAAGGCCGCTGAATAACGGCTCGGCGCCCGCCGCGCGTCCCCGTTTTCTGGCGTCTTCCTGGGTGAAATCCAGAATCGCTCCAGTGGACCACGCCCAATAGGTCTGGGCAGACGTTATCTGGCTGACGGTAAGCGGCGGTGTTGGACGCGAACGGAACTCTGGGTCTTGCCTCCAGGGCAGGAGCCTATTTGCAGGCGGGCTGGAGGGCGAGCCAGGCGCGGGCGGCGTCCACCGCATCCTCGCCTTCACCATCGATGACCTGATCCGGCTCGATACCATCTGGGTAGGTTCGGCCGTTTCGATCCACCATCATGGCCGTGGTCACGACCACATTGGCGCCGTCGGCTAGAGGATACCCCTCGTTCGAGGAGGCGACGCCATAGGTGCGGGCGCCGAAGCTGCGGGTGAGCGCCCGGCCGGCGAAGGCGATCGCAACGCCCTCGCCGGAACTGGCGGTCGCGTCATCCAGCAGAAGCGCGACGGGGGAGGCGGCGAGCGACGGGATCGGGCGCCACTCGTCGATCGACATCATTGTGAGGCCGCGCCCCTGTTCGGCGAGCACGACTGCGGAGCCTTCCTTCAAGGTGGCATAGTCCTCGATCCGTCCGTCGGCGTCCTCGCTCCGGCCCTGCGGACCGTCCCCGAGCAGACCCGAAAGCCCGATCAGCATCGGCCACACATTGCCGCCCGTATTGCCTCTCAGGTCCAGGACATAGCCGCAGCTGCGCGGGCCGGCGTTGGCGACCGCGCCGAACAGGCGAGAGGCGTAGGCGATGGCCTTTTCACCAAAACCAGAGACGGACGGCACGGTGATCAACTCGGCGTCATGATCGGGGCCGACAGCAAGCGTGTGGGCTTCTATCTCCGCCCGCTTCATGAACGGCGAACCTGGACGAGGCCGAGGCGGCGCGTCAGGCATGAGCGGGCGGTCGCCGTATCGCTCGCGCCAGGCGGCGATCGCGTCGGGGGTCGGTTGGACGAAGGAATGGCCGTCGCCCAATCCAGCCGCCAAGGCCGCCCAGGCCGGAAGCATGTCGATGTCGTCGCGGGCGCCTTCGGCGCGATGGCGCATATCCTCGGCCAGGGCGTCCCAGTCGACCTGCCGGCTGCGATAGGCCACGGGGCGAACGACAGCGATGGCGTCTCTGATGCGCGTCTCGGCGTCGAAACGTTCGGAAGGCTGCTGGATCAGCGACACGGCGGCGAGAAGGGGAAGGAGCATGACGGACCAGAATGATGTTCAGGCTTGGTAGTCAGCGGCGCCGGCGAGCGGCCAGTTAAATTTCGGTCATGCGGGCAGATTAAAGGTCAGCAACGGGCTGGGCGCGGTTCAAGCGCTTGGCCGCTACCGGTGTCGGCTTTCCGCGCCGACGCCAATGATCGCTCAAGGCGCGTTGCTGACCTTGGTGGCTCGTCGCGCCGAACGTCCTCCAGGGGGGGAGTGGACCTCAACATCGTCGCAGAGTAATCAGGGCACGACGACCGACATCCTGCTTTGACGCGATCCAGAGCCACAAGGGTTCGGTAGCTGGCCACAAGGTCGTTCTCGGCGAACCACCGTCGGGTCAGGCCTTCATAGACCCTCATGTCGGGGGCGATAACGATCAGCATGAAGCTGACGCCGCCGGTTACGTAGTAGCATTGCTGTACTTCGGGCGTGGCGCTGAACAGGGCCTTGGCCCGGTCAACGGTGTCGGCGCGCTCGTCGTGCAGCACCACCTAGACAATGGCGGTGATAGGCATCATGATCGACCCTGGCTACATTGGCCTGGATTACGTTCGCCGCCTCCAGCGCCGCGATTCGGCGCTGCACCGCAGCGGCTGACAGGTTCACAGACTGGCCGATCGTGCGCTGGGGCGTGCGACGCATAGGCGATCTGCGAGGCCAGTCATCCTACCATGCAAGGACCGCCAGCTCGGCGACGCCAAGCAAAGCTGTTCGATCGATCTCTCGTTGCCAGCATCCAAACGCTAATAGTAACGGGCGGGGCGCTGTCTTCCCTAGGCAGAAATGTCGATGGTGTTGTTGGCGAAGCGGCCTTTCGCTCTCAGCATTACCTCGCACCCGGACGTGAGGCCCTGACTTACAGAAACTCCTAGGCCTCCAGCCGTGGGGTTTCTGTAGGCTTGGCCCAGCGTCAGCAACGCCGCAAGGCTGACGTGCACTTCCAACTGGAACTTGCCTAGGCCCACCGCCGGGATGAAGTCCACGCGGTCAATCAGCTGGCGCAGTTCCGTACGCACTTCCTCGCCGTCCTCGCTCTCGATCGCCGTATGCAGATTTTCCGCCAGCCGGCGGTAGACCTCCATGCCGCCGGAGTGAAGTTGGATCACGGATGGGGTGCTGTCGGCCGCCATTCGGGCTTGGATCTCGCTTCGGCGGATCTTCAGCGGGGTGCTGATCATCTTCAGTTCGTCCGTTTCGATCGCGCCGTCTAGGCACATGGTCTGCGCGCGCTTCAGTTTGCGTTCGATGTCCGCCAGTTCGCGCTCCAGCGGTGCCCGTTCGACCTGAAGGGCGCGGCGCTCTGCTTCCGCGCCGGCGTGAAAGGTTCTGACGGTTTCGGTGATCGCTTCCGGGGCTAGCAGGTGGGTCTTGATGCCGGCAAGGACGCGTTCCTCCACCGTTTTGGCGGCGATAATCTTGCCGTTTGAGCAGGTGCCGCGATCGAAGCGGCCGCTGCAGTTGTACTTGTCGCCTTTCAGCGTCATGGCGGAGCCGCACAGACTGCACTTCATCAGTCCGGACAGCAGGCGTTTCGGTTTTCTGATGAGCGTCTTGGGCTGTCTCGCCTGGACGCAGAGCCGGGCTTGGACGGCGTCCCAAAGTCCCTGATCGATGATGCGCAGGTGCGGGACGGGCTCCCGCAGCCATTCCTCAGGCGGATTCAGAACCGAAGATCGCCTGCCCGTGTCGGGGTGCTTGCGGTAGCGACGTCGATTGAAGACCCGCACGCCGATATAAAGTTCCTGGTGCAGGATGCCGTCCTGGGCGCGGCGGTTGCCGTGAATGGCCGAGGGGGTCCATTCGCCGCCACGCGGGCCAGGTTCGCCGTCGGCGTTCAGCTTGTGAGCGATGGCGCGGGCTGACATTGCGTTGCGGCCGAAGTCGGTGAAAATCTGGTGGAGGATGCTGACCTGGCGGGCGTTGGGCTGCAGTTCGCCCTTGCCAATGATATCGTAACCAAAGCAGCGACCTCCGCCAGAGAAGCCAGCCTTTACTCGTGCGGTCAGGCCGCGACGTGTCTTCTCTGCCAGGTCGTGCAGGAAGAGTTCGTTCATCATGCCCTTCAGCCCGATGTGAATTCTGTCGATCGGGCCTTCGGTCAGGGTCTTCAGCGCGACGCCGGCGTAGGTGAGGCGTTTGAAAATGCCGGCGAGGTCCTCCTGGTCGCGCGAAAGTCGGTCGAGCGCCTCAGCCATGACGTCGCTGATTTCCCCGCGCTCTACGGAGGCGAGGAGCGCGCGTAGTCCTGGTCGGTTGGCGATCGCGCTGCCGGAAACGGCCTCGTCCATGAACTCGAAAACTTCTGTGACGCCCTCAACTCGGCTGGCTTCGCGCAGAAGCGTGATCTGGTCTTTGGTCGACCGGGCGTTCTGGAGGTCCGAGGAATGGCGGCCGTAGAGGGCGCGTTTCTTGGAACTGAGGACACCTCGTTGCATCAGCTGGGCACGCTCCTCCTCTCAAGATGCTTGGTGCTCATTGGAAAATCTTCATTCAGACAGGAGGTCAACCTGCGCTACGGGCGCAACCCGGTCAACGATCGGCGCTATGCTTCTTCGTCGATAGGGGCGGGCTTCTCGCGAAACCCGCCCCCGCTGAGGGCTACAGTCCGAAGGTCACCAAGCCTCGCTCGTCGACCCGCCATGCCGATTGAAGGCGATCTCCCATGCATGATCGTCTGGATCCGCGACGTAGCCCCGAAAGCCACCGTGTGGCGGCGCATCGGCCTGGCGACGGATGCGGCCCCTGAAGCTGGCCAGCCGGTCGATCAATGAGGAGACTTGATCCGGCTCATTTACATTATGAGCGAGGTTGAAGGCGCCAGGCAGCTTCAACCCCTCCCTCTGCATGTTGAGCTCGCTCTCCAGCCATGTGCCGAGAACGAAGCCATTCATTTGGTAAAGGAGGATTTCGTCGTTCTCGAAGACGGCCGACCCACCTGAACCCCTCTACGTAAAATTGTCTGGATCTAGCCAGATCAGTGACGCTTAGCGTGATGACCGAAATCTCCTTTGCTCGCCGCCTGCACCATGCAGACCGCGTGAAGATCGGGGGACTCGCCGCTGGCGGCGCCGGACAGACCCGCTTGCGCGAGGGCCGGACTAACCGCCAGCCTGCCTTTTCGACGGTGTCAGATTAGGCGGAATGCTTGGCCAGGCAAAGTCGGCCGTACGATTGACGGGCGGCCCTCCGCTGCTGGCGCAAAGCTGCGATATGGCTTGCGTTGCGGCCTTTCATTCCGGATGGAGCACCATCCAGGCTACGACGTCCTGCCGTCGAAGGTTAAGGCTGTCCTCATGGAGACGGCGCGGCGCCTTGCGCTGGTTGCGGGCGAGCCTCCGCCAGACGACGCCCTCTATTTCGTCCTGAACGGCGCCCTCGGCTTCCTTCCGTCCGGGCAGCGGGTCTGCGTGGGCGTGATTCCTCCCGGCAGCGTTCTGGGCTGGGAGGCCGCCGTCGGCGCGACCCTCCATGCTCATGAGACGCGAGCCGTCCTGCCGACCGAGGGCTATGTCGCGCCGTTGAAGCCAGTCCACGCCGTGTTGAGGGACGCCTGGATTCACCAGTTTCTCGCCGCCTATGCCGCGTCGCGCGCGCGCGCGCTCGGCGTCGAGGCCGCCTGCAACGCCCGGCATACGGCCCTCCAGCGCCTGGCGAAATGGATCGCGCGTCTTCATGCGGCCGACGGTGAGGAGAGGGGGGAATTCCCATCACCCAGGGCGAATTGGCGGACATGCTCGGCTTGCAGCGCACCAGTATCAACGCATTGTGCCGCCACCTGCAGGATCGGGGAGCTGTCCAGATTCGTCCTGCCCGAATCAGGACGAGCTTTGGCAGGCGGCCTGCGATTGCGACGCCGGGCTGGCGGAGGGCGCTCTGGAACGGCGCCTCCGCAACCGGTTGAACTAAGGGGCACAGCCCTTGCGGGAGCCGAAACCGGACGGCGGCGTTGCTTGGGAATGACTTCGATGCAGGACGCCGCGCGGGCGGACGACAGCGCCTATATTCGCGATCTGGGCCGAGCCTTCGGCGGCGCTCTGCTTTTCAGCCTGCCCCTGCTGATGACGATGGAGATGTGGGCGCTCGGCTTCGCTGCGGAACCGGAGCGGCGTCTCGTCTTTCTGCTGGCGGCGCTGCCGGTGCTGTTCGGGTTGGCGCATTACGCCGGGTTTTCGGCACGCCGGGGTCCGGTCAACAATGCGCTGGACACCCTGGTCGCCCTGGCTGTGGGCTTCGTCACCGCCGCTGCGCTTCTGCTGGTCTTCAACGTGCTGGATCTGAGTTCGCCGGCGTCCGCCGTGGGGCAGATGTCCCTGCAGGCGGTGCCCGCCGCGCTGGGCGCCCTGGCGGCGCGACGCCAGCTGTCGGGCGATTCGGACGAGGGCGACGAGGATGAGGCCTCCTATCCGGGCGAGCTGTTCCTGATGCTGGCCGGCGCCCTCTACTTCGCCATGAACCTGGCTCCGACCGAGGAGATGCGACTGATCGCCTATATGGCCACGCCGCTGGGCGCGTTGGGTGTGCTCATTCTGTCGGTGATCCTGCTGCACCTGATCGTCTTCGAGGCGGGTTTCGCGGGGCAGGAAGAGGCGGAAACGCCGGTCCGGGCCTTCTTCGACTTCACCCTGCCGGGCTACGCCCTGTGCCTGCTGGCCAGCCTCGCCATGCTGTGGGTGTTCGGCGGAGCTGACGGCCATGGGCTCCAGGCGCTCATGGCCAATGTCGTGATCCTGGCCTTTCCGGCGGCGATCGGGGCCGCGGCCGCGCGGCTTCTGGTGTAGCCGTGACGGACAAGGAGAAGCAGAAAGCACGGAAGAAGGGCGTGTCGCGGCTGCAGTGCGCCTGCGCTCTGATTGGCCTCGTCATCACGCTCGGCGCGGCGGGCGTGCTGGCGCGAGCGGCTTTTTCGGTTCCGTCGCCGGCGGCGCTGACGATCAGAAGCGAGGCGGTTCGACCTTCATCCGGCGGATGGGTGGTCGACGTCGTGGTCGCCAACCAGGGCGACCTGGCCGCCGCCGCCGTGGATATCGAGGGTCAGGTCGGCGGCGAACGCTCCGGCGCCTCGCTCGACTATGTCCCCGGGCGGGGAGAGAAGAAGGCCAGCCTGGTCTTCTCGCAGGCGGACAAGCCAGAGCCGGCTTTGCGCGTGCTGGGCTGGTCGGAGCCCTGACGCTCCGAACGCCGCCGCTCGCCGATTGCCGGCTGCGATCCTCGTTAATCCGTCGTGCCGCACCGACATGAACTCGCGGTCAGCTTGGCCACATCCAGAATGGAGGCCTTGCCGCGACTGAACCGCACGCCGCCCGTCGCCTGAAGGTTGCGCGCCGCCACGTTGATGCTGGTGCGTTGGACGCCGAGCATGGCCGCCAGTCGGGCCTGATTCAGGCGAACCGGCGCGCCGTTCCCGCCGTGATGCAGGCGAAGCAGCCATTTCGCCAGCCGCTCCGACACCCGGTGGGAGGCGTTGCAGGCGGCTTCCTGTTCCAGAAACGTCAGACGCTGGACCGCCTGCAGAGCGACGAAACGCGCCAGCCAGTCATACCCCAGCGCTTCGCGTGCGGCGGCGGCGGGAACCTGGAACAGCCGCACGTCCAGCAGGGGGCGAACCTGTGCGCCGCTGCCGCTGAAGCCGAGGGCGTGATCCCACCCGTAGACGGCGCCGGATACGACCGGCGCGACGCAGACCTCGCTGTCGGGCGGGAAGGCGCCGAGCACGCCGGAGATGACGAACCAGAGGTGGTCTCTGTCCAGGGCCAGGCGCGCATCACCCGGGAGATCGACTTCCGTCCCTTCCGCGATCAGGCGCCGCTGCGCGTCCGGCGGCAAGGCGTGATAGACCGGATGATCTCCGATATGGGCGCGCGGACGCCCGGGAAGCGGGACGGACGGAGGCAGCGTGGCGGCGGAATCTGCAGGCATGAGCCCTCCTGGGGAAGGAGCCGTGCCATGAATGCAGGGGGGCGCCACTTACATGGGTTAGTCGCCGAAGTTCCGCGCGTCCGCGAGAGCGTCGGCTATGCTGAGGCCGGCGGCCAGCGCCAGGCCCGACAGGTCGGGCAGGATGGCGCGGCCCGTCCGGTAATCAACGAGGCCCGCGCGGCGAAGCTGCTGCAGGGTGCGGTTCATATGCACGGCGCTGAGGCCCAGGATGTCGGCGAGCATGTCCTGGGTGAGGGGAAGATGCAGGACGCCGGGTTCGACAGCGCCCAGACGGCTTTGCCGCTCGTACAACTCCAGCAGGAGGTGCGCGGTGCGCTCATAGGCGCTGAGCCGACCGAGCCGGATCACATGTCGCGCCAGCCGCAGACGCTCCGCAGAGCGAAATTGGCGCCAGGCCTCCAGGAGGCGCGGGCTGAAGTCCGCACCTTCTGAAATGGCGTCCCACAGCAGGGTCGCGTCGAGGGTCGAGGCGTCGGTCAATGCCCAGACCGCCATATCTGCGTCCACCGAGTCGGTCGCCAGGATGACGTCGCCGGGCAAACTCAATCCCACGATCTGCCGACGACCGTCCTCCAGCATGGCGCCCCGCGCCACCCAGCCGCGCGCTACGACCCGGGCGTCCTTGCGTTCGGGATGAAGAGGGATGGGGCCGCCGGGAGGGTGGGCCAACGCCGGACCCCGGAACCAGCCGCGAATGCGATCGACGTCAGAAGACGACAGCACGGCGAAGCTGGAAAGCATCCGTTCCAACGACGCCGCCGCTATGTCTACATCATCTTGATAAGACTGATTCTTCATCCCCCTGACCAACAGCACGGCCAGGGGTGTTTCGTTCTTTACATAGGTTAGTCGCAGCGCCGCCGCAGGGCTGATAGATCGGTCTCAGGCGCGATGGTAGGAATCCGCGCACAAGGTTCGCAGCTGGCGCCAAGTGGCCTTGCCTTCGAGCTGGAACAGCTCGGCCTGGGTATAGCGGTCGGATATCAACGCCTTGCGGACCTCGCTTGGGATACGGAAGCGACCGCTGCGCGCCAGCTCAAAGGCCCGCTCAATGACTGGTGTCCTGTTCACAATGCAAACTCCCCTGTTACGCGAAACCAACGCAGCTAGGCCGTAGCCGGTTCTTTGTGTCGCCTTTGCGGCGTTACGGAACCGGGCGGAGGCGAGCTTGGCGGCAACATTCGCCGTCGGGCGACGTTGAGCTTTGGCAAGCGTCAGCGGAGCCGCCCCATGCACGACCATAGCCGCCTGTTGGAGAACAAGCTGGAGCGTCGCGACGCCCTCGGGGACGAGGAACGACAGGCCTTGCGAAGCGTGCTGGTCAATATCGTAGTCAAGCCGGCGGGCAGCGACATCGTTTCACAGGACGCCCTGGTCGATCACTCCAGCTTGGTTATCGGGGGGTTCTGCGCGCGCTACCGCGACCTGAGCGATGGGCGGCGTCAATACACCCAGATCAACCTTCCCGGGGATTTCATCGACCTGCACGGCTTCGTGCTGAAGCGGGTCGATCACGGGGTGCGCGCCTTGACCGATTGCCTCATCGCAGAGGCTCCCCACGACCGTCTGCGACGCCTGACGGAGCAGCACCCGCACTTGACGCGTCTGCTGTGGCTGGAGACGGTGGTGGACGCCGCCATGCATCGCGAATGGCTCTTGGCGCTGGGGCGGCAAGAGGCGCTGGAGCGGACCGCCCTGCTGGTCTGTGAAGTCTACACCCGCCTGGAAGCCGTCGGACTCGCTCGCGACGGAGCCTTTCGTTTTCCGATCATCCAGGCGGAGATCGCCGACCTTCTGGGCATGTCGGCGGTGCATGTGAACCGCACGCTGAAAGTCATGCGAGAGGCGGGGTGGCTGGAATGGAGCGGGGCCGACGTCCGCATCCTCGCCTGGGAGCGACTGGCCGATGCGGCCGAGTTCAATCCGTCCTACCTCCGACTGGAGAAGCTGCCGGTCTGAGGCGGTTCGTCCCCGCCGCCGACGAGGCGGCGGGGAGACCGGCCGTCAGGCGGGTTGCAGCGCCTCGGCGTTGACCGCAGAATCGGCGATGGCCGTCAGGTCCTCGTCCGTCTGGCTTTCCTCCTGGAGGGTCTCGTCCAGCAGTTTGACGGCGTCCTTCAACCCCATCACCTGCGCCCATCGCTTCAGCGTGCCGTAGCGGGTGATCTCATAATGCTCGACCGCTTGGGCCGCGGCCAGCAGACCCGCGTCGAGCGCCGCCGTGTCCTTGTATTCCTCGGCGATCTCGTCGCCCTCGGCCAGGATGCCTTCGATGGCGTCGCAAGTCTTGCCGCGGGCGGGCTTGCCGATGATCTCGAACACCTGCTGCAGGCGCTCGATCTGTCCTTCCGTCTGCTCCCGATGCTTCTCGAAGGCCGCCTTGAGCTCGGGTGATTGAGCCGCGCGGGCCATCTTGGGCAGAGACTTCAGAATCTTGCGCTCAGCGTAATAGATGTCGCGCAGAGTGTCGTGAAACAGGGTCTGCAGCGTTTTCTCGGCCATGGTTGTCTCCTCAAAACGAGTGGGCGCCTTCGAAGCGGGAGATACGTCGCGGCGTTCCGGTGTGTCTGCATCCGGACAGACGCCTAGACCCGCCCTATGAGGCGCGGAAGTCTGCCGACGCGTAGAAAAAAGGGACGGACCGCGGCCCGCCCCTCTCGCTTCGCAACGGGGTCGGCGTCAGCCGCCCAGGCTGGACTGCAACTGCTTGGCGCGTTCCAGGTGCGCTTCGATCTTGGGCAGGACCGTGCGGGCGTGCTCGGCCAGGGCCGGGACATCTGTCTTGTCCGAGAAGCCGCGATGCAGGGTGACGGCCTCCTCGTGGGCGGCGACCTGTTGATCGATATAGGTCTTGTCGAAGCTCGCCGCCGTGGCCGAGCGCAGGTTATCGATAAGACCCTTGCGACGCTGATCCAGTTCGGTCGGCACGGCGGTGTCCGGCGCCGCCTGCGCGGCGGCGGTCTTCAGGGCGGCTGAGGCGGCCGTGTGATCGGTCTTGATCATCTGGGCCAATTCCTTGACCTGGGCGTTCTGCGACCGTTCCAGGGCGATGTCGGCGGCCTGGATTTCGTACATGTCGCCCATGGCGGCGTTGGGAACATAGGCGCTGACCATATTGGCGCCCATGGTGGCGGCCGAGGTCTGGCCGACCGGCTCGGAAACGGCGTCCTGAGCCTTGTCGACGGCCTCGGAACCCTGTTGCTGGTTGCAGGCCGCCAGGGTGAGAGCGGCGGCCGAGACGGCCATAACGGCCATGGTTTGTTTCATCATCAGTGAATCTCCTTGCGATGGATCAGGATTTGGCGGCCATGCCCGGCGTGTCGGGGGCCAGCTCTTCCGCCTGGGTCTTGGGCGGCGGGGCGTCGGCCTGCTGCAGCCCGTCGTCAGGCGTTTCTCGAATGGACAGGATGGCTTCGTGCGCCCGCATCAGGGGCGCGGCGGCGTCTGCGGCCTGCGCGTCCGTGGGCGAGGTCACGCGCAGGCGCCGCTGCGGGCCGCTGTCGCTGCCGACCACCACTTCATAGAAACGCATGACGGCCTCCCATGAGGACGGCGGGGGGCGGGCGAGTGCGAAGTCGGTTCATTCTTTCCTCCCTGTGACAGGAGGTTAAGCGGTCAGGCGCGCCGCCGTTCCAAACGGCCAAGCCTGAACACGCCGTTACATGGCGCGCTCCAGAGGCGCTTCCGTACCCGTCATGCGCGGATCCGCAACCTTGGTCTGGGTGCGCAGGAAGCCCGTCGCGGCCGTGGCCAGATACACGACGAACAACAGGGCCAGGATGGCGCCGACGATCATCATCAGCCGGCGCGGCTGTCGCAGGATCGGGGGCTTTTCCTTGTTTGCGAGGGGCAAGAGGAACTCCTTTCGTCGTGGAGGAGAAGGAAAAGGCGCGCGGCCCGTTCCATACGGCGCCGGTCGCTTCTCGATTTTCCGGCGCGGTGGTTCGAGGCCTTCTCCAGGCGAGCCGCCGTCACGCTGTCGAGGATGACGCGCGCCGGCGAGCCGAACCCCGCGGGGAACGCTCGCGCAGGGTGCGACTTAGGAAGGCACGCCTTCAGTCGTTCAGAGGAGCTGTCATGTCCGACCGCCTGACCATGCAGGATCCCCGCAATCAGTATCCGCGCCCGCCGTTTCCGCGTCAGCCTCAGCCTGCGCCGGGCCTGGTCGCCAGAATGGAGCCTCAGCCTGATCACGGGGAGGAGGCCTATCACGGCCACGGGCGATTGAAGGGGCGGCGCGCCCTGATCACCGGCGCTGATTCCGGCATCGGTCGCGCGGTGGCCATCGCCTACGCCCGTGAGGGCGCCGACGTGGCGATTTCCTATCTCCCCTCGGAGGAAGCCGACGCGCGCGAGGTGATCGCCCTGATCGAGGCGGAGGGCGTCAAGGCGCTGGCCCTGCCGGGGGACGTGCGCGACGAGGCGTGGAATGCGACCATGGTGGAGCGCGCGCTCGAGGCCTTCGGCGGCCTGGACATCCTGGTCGTCAACGCCGGCCGGCAGCAGTTCCGCAAGGACGTGGGCCAGGTCTCGACCGAGGATTTCGACGCCACGCTGAAGACCAATCTCTACGCCCTGCACTGGCTGTGTCAGGCGGCGACGCCGCACCTGCCGCCGGGCGCGGCGGTCATCACCACGGCTTCGATCCAGGCCTATGAGCCGTCGGATATCCTGCTGGACTACGCCACCACCAAGGGCGGGATCGTCACCTACACCAAGGCCTTGGCCAAGCAGTTGATCGAGAAGGGCGTGCGGGTGAACGCCGTGGCGCCGGGCCCCTTCTGGACAGTGCTGCAGCCCAGCGGCGGCCAGCCTCAGGAGAAGGTCGAGAAGTTCGGCGCCCACAGCGCCTTCGGCCGCCCGGGCCAGCCGGTCGAGATCGCATCCGTCTACGTGCTGCTGGCCTCGCAGGAGGCCAGCTTCGTCACCGGCGAGGTCTGGGGCGTCACCGGCGGCGCCGGGATCGCCTGACCCTCTTCAGACCTCGAACACGCGATAGGGCGTATCGCCCAGCGCGCGCAGAACGGGCAGGGCGACGTTGTAGACCGGGACACCGCGGGCGGTGCGGCCTTCCGGCGCGCCGCGATGAGCGTGGCCGTGCAGCACCAGCTTGACGTTCTCATAACGATCGACGACCTCGGCCAGCCGCGACGAGCCGAGGAAGGCGTGAATCTCGGGCGGCTCGCCGATCACCGTATCCACCACGGGGGCGTAGTGGAGCAGAACCACGCTCCGCTCGGTGCGCAGGGTCCGGATCGAATTCTCGATGAGATTGGCGTCCTCCACCGCCTCATTGACGAAGGTCTTGATCGAGGCCTCGCCGAAGGAGCTGAGCATGTAGCGGCCGAAACCGCCGACGAAGCCCTTGCCCCCGGCGAAGCCGACGCCGTCGATTTCATAAGCCTCGCCGGTCAGCATCCTGACCCCGGCCTCCGTCAGCATACGGGTCACTTCCTGCGGCTGGCCGCACTCGTGCTCGTGATTGCCAAGAACGCCGACCATGGGGATGCGGCAGGCGCGCAGGTCTTCCAGCAGGTTCTCCACCTCGACCGTCTTGCCGAAATTGACCAGGTCGCCGCACAGGCACAGCACGTCGGCGTCCTCATGCACCCGGTCGAACAGGTCGCGATAGGCGCGATGCGAGGTTTCGCCCACGTGCAGGTCGGCCACGGCGGCGACGCGCAGCTTCTTCTTCGGCCCGGACTCCATGCCCGGCTGGGGCGTCTGGCCTTCGGGGGCGGCGGCGGTGTCAGGCGACGGGGTCATGGCGCTCCTCCAGGCCCTTGCCCACCACGTCGCCGAAGCCCCATTCGGAGATGTCGGCGATATAGTCGCGCGGGCTGAACAGACGGCCTCGGCAGACCTTAACGCGCGGCGGCGGCAGATCGACCTGGGCCTGAAGGCGACCGATCAGTTCGGTCATCAGCCAGGCGGGCACGAGGCCGCGCTCGGTCGGATAGGCGAAGCGGAAGTTGAGCAGGTGCGCCATCAGCACCTCCCAATAGAGGTCCATCTGATCCAGCAGCGACTTCCAGTCGATGGCCTCGGCCTGTTTCAGGATGACGTGGTTCACATCGGCGCCGTCGTAGCGATAGCGGTCCTGGATGAAGGCCTTGGACAGGATCAGGGCGGTCGGCGGGGTGATCGTCACCTCATGCCCGTAGACGGTGATGCGGTCCGGCCCGAACCAGCTGTCGGACACGGCGATCGTGCCGTTCGACATGGCGAAGATCACGTCGAAGAAATGCTTGTCGTCCTTCCAGACCTTGGCGATCCAGCGTTCGTCCTCGACGTCGGTGCGATAGCCGCGCGCTTGGAAGAAGGCGAGGATTCGAGGGTAGTCGCCGGGCTTGCAGAAGACGTCGAGATCCTTGGTCGGCCGACGGATTCCCGTATAGGCGGTAACCGCATAGGTGCCCGACAGCAGGAAGGGCACCCCGGATTTCTTCAGCAGGCGCAGGGCCTCCTCATAGAAGGCCTGGGCTTCGGGCGGTGGTTCAAAAGCAGGGTCGGCGACCGTGTCGGACATGGGGTGCGGGTTCCTGAACAGGGCAGGGGAACGGCGCATATCGAAGCCGGGTTCCGCCCCGGAGGGCGCAGGCCTGGCGTGATCCGGGTCGGTGAACCGTCGCTGCACGCAGGCGTTGGCCCAGGATGGTCGATGCCGTCTGGACACCTTATTGCGGGCCCGCGCCCGATCCGGCCGAGGCGCTGAGCCGCTGGAACGGCGACCCGGTTCTCTGGGCCGTTCTGACGGCTGCGACGGTCGCGGGGCTGGTTCTGCTGCGCGGACCGGAAAAGGGGCGATGCGCGGCGGCGATGGCGGTGCTGGCGATCGGCTTTATCTCGCCTCTGTGCGCGCTGAGTTCGGCCCTGTTCACCGCACGGACCTTGCATCACCTTTTGCTGGTGCTGGCGGCGGCGCCCTTGCTGGCCCTGTGTCTGCCCCGGCTGAAACGGCCGCGTCTGGCGGCGGCCACCGCGGTGCAGGCGGTGGTCTTCTGGGCCTGGCACGCGCCCGGACTCTACGCTCAGGCCCTGTCGCATGACGGGATCTATTGGCTGATGCAGATCAGCATCCTGGGGAGCGCCGTCTGGTTCTGGGCGGCGGTGCGAAGCGCCAGGGGCCATGCGGCCGTGGCCGCTCTGCTGGCGGCCATGCTGCTGATGGGGCTGCTGGGCGCCCTGATCGTGTTCGCGGGCCAGCCCCTGTACGCCCCGCATTTCGCCAGCACGCTGGCCTGGAACATGACGCCGCTGGAGGATCAGCAGGCGGCCGGGCTCATCATGTGGGCGCCGGCGGCGGCGGCCTACCTCCTGGTCGCACTGTGGCGGATTCACGGTCTGCTGAAGCCGGCGGGCGAGGCGGCGGCATGATCGACCGGCTGATCGCCCAGGCGCTGGAGTGGGCCGCCGGTCATCATGATGAGGGGCGCTATTCCCCCGTGGCCATCTGGTTTCACTGGATCATGGCGGGTCTGGTCGTATTCCAGCTGGGCTGGGGCTGGTGGATGGGGCGGCTGCCGGTCGGCGGCGAGAAGGTGGCGGCCTATGAAGTGCATTTCGCCGTCGGCGTGCTGATGCTGCTGCTAGTCATCGGTCGCCTGACCTGGCGGCTGGTCGCGCCGGACCTGATCAATGACGCGGACAAGCCGGGCTGGGAAAGCACCGCCGCCCACGTCACCCACTATGTCTTCTATCTTTGCCTGTTCGGCCTGCCGCTGTCGGGCTGGGCTATGATCTCGGCGACGGCGCGGGACACCCAGCTGGCGGCGGCGGGCTTCATCCCCTGGCCGCTGTTGCCGATGCAGGATCTGTCGAACCGTCAGCTCTGGGCGGTCGAGGCGACGGCCGAGTGGATGCACTGGGGTCTGGTCCTGACCCTTCTTCTGATGATCCCGATCCATGCGGGGGCGGCGCTCAAGCACCATCTGATCGATCGGGACGACGTATTTCACGCGATGCTGCCGGTCGTGCCGCAGCCGAAGCCGAAACGGACGCGCTGGCAGAGGCGTTGGCGTGCGCTTGAGCGGCGGGTCGGGTCGACAGCCACGCGGCTATGGCGCGGGCTTCTTCTTCCGTCAGATGCTGGACGGCGGCGGCCATGACGCCGCGCGGGTCGTTACGCCGCCGGCCGGACTTCCAGCGGTCGATCTGCTCCAGAGTATAGGCGGCGGGCTGCCGGGCGACGATCGGCTGACCTGCGCCTGCGCCCTGGCCTTCAGTTCCATGGCAGGCGGCGCAGGCGGTGATCCCTCGTGCTGTGTCGCCGGTCAGCCAGATCGACGGCGGAGGGGCGGCTGACGCACCGGCGGGCGGAGCGGGCAGTCCGGCGTACCAGGCGGCCACGATGCGGCGGGCGTCGGGGTCAAGGCCGCGCGCCACGCGGGTCATGACGTCGTCGGGACGCAGGCCGCTGGCGTAATCCTCCATCTGCTTCTGCAGATAGCCCCGGTCCAGACCTGCCAGGCGCGGCGAGGAAACGCCGTCGCCTTCGCCTTTCAGGCCGTGACACGTGAAGCAGGCGTTGCCCGCGCCGCCCGCGCCGCCGCTCATGGCGATGATCTCGCCGGACGCCTGAAATGCGCGATCGGTCTCACCCGGCGTCGTATCGCAGGCGGCGAGGGTCAGTCCCAGAAAAGCGAGGGGCAGGGCGCGCACCCCGATCCAACACCGGCCTTGCGGCGCCGGTTCCGCTTCGGAACCCCCGGCCGCCCGATGGATTGGTTCTGGCGAAGCTGAAAGGGGCCGGATGCCGTCATGTCACGACGATGGGGAAGATAGGGGCGGCGGTCTCGGCCGTCGGCCTGTTGGGGCTGGCCGCCTGCGCGGACAAGGCCGGCGCGCCGCGCGACCTGGCGGGCGCCGATCCCGCCGAAGGGTTGCGTCTTGTCCGGACCCAGGGCTGCGGCGCCTGCCACGCCATTCCCGGCGTGGCCTGGCCCCAGGGGCGGACCGGCGGATCGCTGGCGGGCGTCGGGGCGCGGCCGATGATCGCAGGGCGCCTGCCGAACCAGCCTGCGATCATGGCCGCCTTCGTGCGCGACGCGCCGTCGCTGCTGCCCGACACCGGCATGCCGCCCATGCCCCTGAGCGAAGCCGAAGCCCGCGACATAGCGGCCTACCTCTATACGCTCGATGACGACTGAGACGCCGGACATGCTGGGCGGCTGGCCGCCGCCGGTTCTGGACCCTGCAGGGCCGTTCGCCGGGCCGGTGACGGTCGTCGCCTGGGTGCTGTTCGTCATGGGCGCGGTCGTGCTGGCCGTCGTCCTGATCGCACTGGGCGTCGCCCTGTTCGGGCCGAGGAAGTGGAAACGTCGAGCGGGCGGCGAGCGGCTGGTCTGGATCGGCGGCCTGGCCTTTCCGGTGGTCGTGTTGACGGGGTTGCTGATCTACGGCCTCAGCGTCACCGCGCGCGTGTCGGATGCGCCGCGCGACGGCGAGATGCGCGTGCGCGTCACCGGCGAGATGTGGTGGTGGCGCGTGGCCTATCTGGACGGCCAGGGCCGCGAAACGGTCCAGGACGCCAATGAGGTTCACATCCCCGTCGGCCGCCCGGTGGTGGTCGAACTGGAGAGCGCCGACGTCATCCATAGCCTGTGGGTGCCGCGCCTGGGCGGCAAGACGGACATGATCCCGGGCCGCCGCAACTTCATGCGCCTGCAGGCTGACAAACCGGGCGTCTATGCGGGACAGTGCGCCGAATATTGCGGCGGACCCCACGCCCTGATGGGCTTCGTCGTCGTCGCCCATGCCGAGGCCGACTTCGAGGCCTGGCGGGCCAGGCAGGCCGCGCCCGCCGCGGCGTCCGCCCTTCCGGGCGCGGCGGTGTTCGGCGCCTCGGGCTGCGGCGCCTGCCATACCATACGCGGAACGGAGGCCAACGGCCTGGCCGGGCCGGACCTGACCCACGTCGGTTCGCGCAAGACGCTGGGCGCGGGCATCCTGCCCAACAATCAGGGCGCGATGGCGGGGTGGATCGCCGACAGCCAAGGGATCAAGCCGGGCAACCGCATGCCGTCCTATCCGGTGCTGACCGGGCGCGAGCTGCGCGACCTGGCCGCCTATCTGGACAGTCTGAAATGACGTCGGAAACCGGCTTCGACGTCCGCAAATACGATCGCTTTCCCACCGAGGAGCCGCGTCCGGATGGCGAGCTGGGGCAGCTGGAAGCCGCCTGGTGCGGTCCGCGCCGTCCCGGCGAGTGGATCACGGCGATCAACAACAATATCATCGGCGTCTATTACGTCGGCGCGGCCATGCTGTTCTTCGTGCTTGCGGGGGGGCTGGCGCTGCTGATGCGCACCCAGCTGGCCCTGCCGATGACGGGCTTCCTGCCGCAGGATACCTACAACCAGATCTTCACCATGCACGGCACGGTGATGATGTTCCTGTTCGCCGTGCCGGCGGTCGAGGCGCTGGGCGTGCTGCTGCTGCCGCAGATGCTGGGGGCGCGCGACCTGCCGTTCCCGCGCCTGGGCGCCTACGCTTTCTGGGCCTATCTGATCGGGGGCCTGGCCTTCTTCTGCTCCCTTTTCTTCGGCCTCGCCCCGGACGGCGGGTGGTTCATGTATCCGCCGCTGACCGGCATGACCTATTCGCCGGGGATCAACGCCGACTTCTGGCTGCTGGGCATCGGCTTTATCGAGATCTCGGCCATCGCCGGAGCGATCGAGATCATCGTCGGGGTGCTGAAGACGCGCGCGCCCGGCATGACGCTGGACAAGCTGCCGGTCTTCGCCTGGGCCATGCTGATCTTCGCCTGCATGATCATCATCGCCTTTCCCTCGGTGATCCTGGCGACCTTGCTGCTGGAGCTGGAGAGAGCGCTGGGCTGGCCCTTCTTCGACCCGCTGAAGGGCGGCGATCCTATGCTGTGGCAGCACCTGTTCTGGTTCTTCGGCCACCCGGAGGTCTACATCATCTTCCTGCCGGCGGCGGGGGCCATGTCGACCATCATCCCCGCCATGGCGCGCACGAAGCTGGTCGGTCATCCCCTGGTGGTGATGGCCATGCTGGCGACCGGCTTCATCAGCTTCGGCGTGTGGGCGCACCACATGTTCACCACCGGCATGCCGCAGATCAGCATCAACTACTTCAGCGCCGCCTCCATGGCGGTCAGCGTGCCTGCCGGGGTGCAGGTCTTCGCCTGGATCGCCACCATAGCGGCCGGAAAGATGCGCTTCACCACGCCCGGCCTGTTCGCCGTGGGCGGCCTGGTCATCTTCGTCATGGGCGGGCTGACCGGGGTCATGGTCGCCATGGTGCCCTTCGACTGGCAGGCCCACGACAGCTACTTCATCGTCGCCCACCTGCACTACGTCCTGATCGGCGGCATGGTCTTTCCCATGTTCGCGGCCATCTACTACTGGCTGCCCATGTCCAGCGTCCGGCCGCTGAGCGAGCGCATGGGTAAATGGATATTCTGGCTGATGTTCGCCGGACACAACATCGCCTTCCTGCCCATGCACTTGACGGGGCTGATGGGGATGCCGCGCCGAGTCTACACCTATCTGCCGGGACGCGGCTGGGACCTTCCCAACTTCATCTCGACCATAGGGGCCTTCCTGTTCGGGCTGGCGGTCCTGCTCTGGGTCATCGACATGATCCGCAACTTCCGCCCCTTCGGCCCGCGCGAGGCGGGCAACATCCACGACGGCCCCGGTCTGGAATGGCTGCCCAGCGGCTATTATTCCGTGCGCTCCGTCCCGGTGGTGAAAAGCCTCTATCCGCTCTGGGAGCAGAAGGGGTTGGCGAAGGAGGTGCGGGAGGGGCGCTGGTTTTTGCCCGGCGCGGCGGGAGGCGAGCGCCAGACCCTGGTCACCAGCCCCCTTAACGCGGAGCCGCAGTATGTCTTGCGCCTCCCGCGCCCGTCCCCTTGGCACGTTTTCGGCGCGGTCTTCACCGCCGGTTTCTTCCTGATCTTGACCATCCAGGCCTATGCCGCCGCGGTGATCAGCGGGGTGCTGGCGATCTACTGCATCATGCGCTGGTGCTGGTTCCTGGATGCGCCCTACAGTCGCAAGACCACGGACATCGGGGCGGGCGTCCGCATGCCCAACTATGTTTCGGGGCCGTCCAGTCATGGCTGGTGGGCCATGGTGATCGTGCTGATCGTCGGCGGCATGGTCTGCCTGCTGGCGGGCTTCTCCTATGTCTTCCTGTGGAGCCGACGGCCGGATCTGTGGCAGGCGCCGCCGGAGACGGCGTCGATGATGCTGCACCTCGGCGTCCTGGCCCTGGCGGGGCTGTGCGCGGCAGGCGCGCCGCGCGTGTTGCGCCGGGCGAGGAGGGGAGCGGAGACGCTCGCCACGGCTCTCCTGCTCATCAGCGCCATCGGCGCCGCGACGGCGACAGGGTTGGAGCTTCGGGCTTGGTGGTTCGCCGGCTTGAAGCCGGACGCTACCAGTCAGGGCGCCGCTGTCTTCGCTCTTCTGGGCTGGGCGGGGACTTTCGCGGGGATCGGGGCCTTGATGGGACTCTATATCCTGTTGCGTCGAACGTTTGGACGGGTGTCGGCCGACCGGCCCTCCACGGTCGATCTGATCGGCCTCTTCATGGCTTATACGGCGGGGCAGGCGGCGATGGTCGTGCTGCTGATCCGGCTGTTTCCGGGCGGCGGATCGTGACGCGCTGGCTGGCCATGACGGCGGGCCTGCTGATCTGGGCCGCGCACTTTCTCGGTCTCTATCTGCTGGCCAGCGCCGCAGACGTCTGGTCGTCGACCGAGGCGGCCGCTGGGCGCTGGATAGGGCTGGGCTTCAGCCTTCTGTGTTTGGCGCTGATCGCCGTCGTGGCTGTCGTCATGGCGCGGCGTCCTCTCCCCGATGGGCCGGGTCTGTGGGAGCGACGCGTGGCTCTGACTGGCGCGCTTGTCGCCGCCGTTGGGGTGACGTGGCAGACGACGCCGCTGGCGTTCTGAAAAATCTATCCGGGCGTACTGGATCGCCGATAGATTGGAACATATCATGAACATATGGCGCGGATTGATCTGAAACGAAAGCTGGCGGTTCTGGCGGATGCGGCGAAATACGACGCTTCGTGCGCCTCATCGGGTTCAACCAAACGGGATTCTCTGGGCGGTCGAGGGATCGGCTCGACCGAGGGCATGGGCATCTGCCACGCCTATACGCCGGATGGACGGTGCGTCAGCCTGCTGAAGATACTGCTGACCAACTTCTGCATCTACGACTGCGCCTACTGCATCAACCGGGTGTCCTCGAACGTCGAGCGGGCGCGCTTCACGGTGCAGGAGGTCGTGGATCTGACCCTGGCCTTCTACAAGCGAAACTACATCGAGGGGCTGTTCCTGTCGTCGGGCGTGATCCGCGACGGCGACTACACCATGGAACAACTGGTCGAGGTTGCGCGGCGCCTGCGCGAGGAGCACGACTTTCGTGGCTACATCCACCTGAAGCTGATCCCCGAAGCGGACGCACGGCTGGTGGAGCTGGCGGGCCTCTATGCGGATCGCCTGTCGGCCAATATCGAACTGCCTCGCGATGAGGCTCTGGGCCGTCTCGCCCCGGAAAAGGACGCTAGGACGATCCGCAAGACCATGGGGCAGGTGCGGCTGAAGCTGGAAGCGGCGCAGCCGGAAAGGAGAGACCGCAAGCGGCCGCCCGCCTTCGCCCCTGCGGGTCAGTCGACGCAGCTGATCGTCGGCGCCGACGGCGCGCCGGACACGGAGATCATGGCCCGCAGCGCCTCGCTGTACGGCGGGTATGGCCTGCGCCGGGTCTATTATTCCGCCTTCAGCCCCATTCCCGACGGCTCCAGCCTGTTGCCGCCGACCAAGCCGCCCTTGATGCGCGAGCACAGGCTCTATCAGGCCGATTGGCTGATGCGGTTCTACGGCTTCACCGCGCCCGAGATCGGGGAGGGTGCGAACGGCGGCATGTTGGACCTGGACGTCGATCCCAAGCTGGCCTGGGCGCTGCGGCGACGCGAGGCCTTTCCTTTGGACGTCAACCGGGCTGCGAGAGAGAGTCTGCTGCGGGTGCCGGGCCTGGGCGTGAAGGCGGTCGACCGCATCCTGTCGGTGCGGCGGCATCGGACCTTGCGGCTCGAGGACATCGGGCGGCTGACTCGCTCCATTGAGGCGGTGCGGCCGTGGATCACGGCGCTGGACTGGACGCCCGGCGGCCTGACCGATGCGGCGGACCTGCGCGCGCGCCTGGCGCCCCGCCGCAAAGCCGAGCAGTTGAGCCTGTTCTGATGCAGACCGCGGTTCTAGCCGACCCGCTGGATTTCGACGGCTGGCGCGAGGCGGCGCGGCGGTTGCGGCTGGCCGGCGTCGAGCCGGCGCGGGTGCAGTTCGTGGTGGGGCAGTCCTTCGGCGGCCTGTTCGACGAAGCTGCTGCTCTTCCCCGGGTTGATGGCGCGTTCAGCGTCCCGCGCACCTTCTGGGAAACGGCGACCCAGTTGATCCAGCATCGATCCGATGATCGCTTCGACCTGATGTATCGCCTGCTATGGCGCTTGAAGGATCAGCCGAACCTGATGGCCGTTCTGTCGGATCGTGACGTCGCCGAGGCGGCTGATCGGGTGAAGGCGGTGCGCCGCGCCGCTCACAAGATGAAGGCCTTCGTTCGTTTCCGACAGGCTGAAGACGAGACGGGCGAGCATTGGGGCGCCTGGTTCGAGCCGGCCCATCGCGTGTTGCCGGCGACGGCCCCCTTCTTCGCGCGGCGGTTCAGCACCATGCGGTGGTCGATCCTGACGCCGGACGGGTCCGCCCATTGGAACGGCGAGGCCTTGACCTATGGGCCGCCCGCCGATCAGGCGCAGGCGCCTAGGGAAGACGCGATGGAGGAATTCTGGCGCACCTATTACGCCTCGACATTCAATCCGGCGCGGCTGCGGCTCCAGGTCATGCGCTCGGAAATGCCCAAGCGCTACTGGAAAAACCTGCCCGAGGCGGCGCTGATCCCGGAACTGACCGCGGATGCGTCGGTTCGCACAGAAGCCATGGTGACCCAGCCCGCGCCTCGACCCAACGAACGGTTCCAGCGTGTTCGCGCGCCCGCGATTGATCGCGCCACGACCGATGATCTGGTTCCCGAGACTCTCGACGACCTGGCGCGCGGCGTTCAGGGCTGCCGCCGCTGTCCCTTGTGGCGGGACGCCACCCAGGGCGTCTGCGGCGAGGGGCCGGCGCGCGCCGGCCTGATGGTGGTCGGCGAACAGCCAGGCGATCAGGAAGACCTGGCCGGACGTCCCTTCGTCGGCCCGGCCGGACGCCTGCTGGACACCATGCTGGAGGCGGCGGGGCTGGATCGGCGCGACCTCTACCTCACCAATGCGGTCAAGCATTTCAAGCACGAGCCGCGCGGCAAGCGCCGTCTGCACAAGACGCCCAATGCGGGCGAGGTCCAGGCCTGCCGCTGGTGGCTTGATCATGAGCGGCGCCTGGTGAAGCCTCGGTTGATCCTGGCGCTGGGCGCGACGGCGGGTCTGGCGCTTCTGGGCCGAAAGCCCGCCGTGCAGGCGGAGCGCGGCCAGATCATCACGGCGGACGACGGCGCGCGGGTGCTGTTAACGGTTCATCCCGCCTATCTGCTGCGCCTGCCTGATCCAACGACGAGGGATAAAGAACGCGCCAGGTTCCTGGCGGACCTCGCGGTCGCGTCGGCTGAACTTTAAGATATCAGGCGAGAAAACCAAGTGTGAGGTATCGGCGTTCGCATAGTCGCTCTGACTATGCCGATCTGAGGCAATATAAATCCAGTAAAATCAATGTATTATGTGGGCTTTTTTAATCCGGACTTGGAGTCTATTTCCCTATCCGCGAGGGCGGAACGCTCCGCCTTCGCAGAGGCGCGCTGCCGTCGATCCCTTTGAAGCTCGGTGGGATGCTCTACGGATGATTTAGGTTGGGCGGCATAAGGTGGCGCTGTTTCCGCGGATTTTCCGTAGGATGACGACGACTTTCCAACCGAGGCATACCCCTCGAGCACTCCATTCAGCTCGGAGAGCAGTCTAGTCCGTTCCGGATCGTTCGCCAGACTCTGCAGTCGTTCGTTCAGGGCGACCAGGAAGGCGGCGCGATCATTGTGCCAGCCTGGACGGGTCGCCTGGCCAGGAGTCAATCTGGCCGCGCCACGCGCGAGAGGCGTAATCGAGGCGCGAGTCAGTCGATAGGACTGATCAAGCTCAGGCGTCACTAGAGCATAACCAGCCTCGGTCAGCCGGGCCTCCAGAGCGGCTAGGGCTGTGCTCGCCGTGGTCGAGCAGCACAGCGCCTGCGACCGGCTTCCTGGCCTCGAGCCATGCGACGAGATCGGTGGCGTCGCAGCAGGCTTCGCCAACATCCGTCGCGGCCATCTGATGTCCATCCCTATGGCTCAGAGCGCATTCAGGCGCTGACGCAGGCCGACATTCAGGCCTGGCGAGAAGCCGATGAGCTCGCAGTACTAGCATAATTATATAAAGATATCTTTATATAATAATTGACTCTGGCGGCTGGCGTGTCATGTTCACGCCGTCGTGGTTCTCCGCACGGTCCTCGGACTGCGCGAAGCTAAGAGGGAAGCCGGTGAGACCTCGGTCGATGCCGGCGCTGCCCCCGCAACTGTGAGCGGCGAGTTGAAGGTCCATTTTGTGTCACTGGGGGTTCGCCTCCGGGAAGGCCGGACCGGAGGCGATGACCCGTGAGCCAGGAGACCTGCCTCGACAAATAACGTCCTCCGGCGGGGTGTCCGGTCAGGTCGCATGAGCGCCGCGACGGGACGATTCCGCGCGAGCGGTCGCGCGTCCCTGTCCGCTGTCTCGCCACAGCATCAACGGCAGAGACCATGGCGAGCAGCGAATTCACCTTCAGCATCAAGCGCACCCCGCTCGACGAGAATTACGTTCCCGCCGAGAACACGCGGATCACGACCAACTTCGCCAACCTGGCCAGGGGCGAGAGCCGTCAGGAGAACCTGCGCAACACGCTGAGGATGATCGACAATCGGTTCAACTCCCTGGCGCACTGGGGCAATCCGAAAGGCGATCGCTACGCGGTCGAACTCCAGATCGTCTCCGTCGAGATGAGCCTGGCTCCCGGTGAAGGGACGGACAGCTTTCCGCTGATCGAAATCCTTCAGACGACGATTGTCGATCAGCAGACCGGCGAGCGGACCGATGGGATCGTGGGAAACAACTTCTCCTCCTACGTCCGCGACTACGACTTCAGCGTGGTTCTGCCGGCGCACATGAAGGCCAATCCCGGCGCCTTTGCGCCGGCGGATTTCGGCGACCTGCACGGCAAGCTGTTCAGGCATTTCCTGAACTCGGCCGCCTATCGCGCCAATTTCGGCAAGCCGCCGGTCATCTGTCTGAGCGTGTCGAGCAATAAGACCTATCACCGCACCGGCGATGAGCACGCCGTCCTGGGTCTGGAATACGGGAACGACGCCTTCTCGCCGACCGACGAGTATTTCGCGAAGATGGGGATGAAGGTCCGCTACTTCATGCCCAAGGGCAGCGTGGCGCCCTTCGCCTTCTACCATGTGGGCGATCTGACGGCGGACTACACCGATCTGGAGCTGGTCAGCACGATCAGCACCATGGAGACCTTCCAAAAAATCTACCGTCCCGAGATCTACAACGCCAACTCCCCGGCTTCGGAACAGTATCAGCCCAGCCTCAAGTACCAGGACTATTCGCTGACCCGGATCGTCTACGACCGCGAGGAACGCAGTCGACTGGCCGTCGAACAGGGCCGGTTCGTCGAGGAGCGCTTCATCAAGCCGCACCGCGCCCTGCTGGACCAGTGGTCCGCCAACTTCGCCGCCTGATCAGTCCCGAATTGCTAAAGTCATCGAAAATGAAAACCCTGTTGCCCACCTCGACCGCCGGCAGCTTGCCCAAGCCCGTCTGGCTGGCCGAACCCGAGACCCTCTGGTCGTCCTGGAAGCTGGAAGGCGAGGCGTTGATCGAGGCCAAGCGGGACGCCCTGCGCCTGTCGCTGGACGATCAGCGTCGGGCCAGCATCGACATCGTCAGCGACGGCGAGCAGACCCGCCAGCATTTCGTCACCACCTTCATCGAGCATCTGGACGGCGTCGATTTCGAGCAGCGCAAGACCATGCGCATCCGCAATCGCTATGACGCCAGCGTGCCGGTGGTCGCGGGCGCGGTCAGCCGACCGAAGTCGGTCTTCGTCGAGGGCGCGAAATTCCTGCGCGCCCAGACTGACCAGCCGATCAAATGGGCCCTGCCGGGGCCGATGACGATGATCGACACCCTCTACGACGACCATTACGGCAGCCGCGAAAGGCTGGCCTGGGAATTCGCAAGGATCCTCAACCAGGAGGCCAGGGAGCTGGAAGCCGCCGGCGTCGACATCATCCAGTTCGACGAGCCCGCCTTCAACGTCTTCTTCGACGAGGTCAATGACTGGGGCGTGGCGACGCTGGAGAAGGCTGCCGAGGGGCTGAAATGCGAGACGGCCGTCCACATCTGCTACGGCTACGGCATCAAGGCCAACACCGACTGGAAGAAGACCCTGGGGTCGGAGTGGCGCCAGTATGAAGAGGCCTTCCCCAAGCTGCAGACGTCCAGCATCGACATCATCTCGCTGGAGGCCAAGAACTCCCGCGTGCCGATGGACCTGATCGAACTGATCCGGGGCAAGAAGGTGATGGTCGGGGCCATCGACGTGGCGACCGACGTCATCGAGACGCCGGAGGAGGTCGCCGACACCCTGCGCAAGGCGCTTCAGTTCGTGGACGCCGACAAGCTCTATCCCGCCACCAACTGCGGCATGGCCCCCCTGTCGCGCCGGGTCGCCAACGGCAAGTTGAAGGCGCTAAGCGCGGGCGCGGAGATCATCCGGAAAGAACTGTCGGCCTAAGCCCATGAACGCTCTTCTGCGCCGGCTGCGTCTGGACCCCTATATCCTCGCATGGCCAGTCGCTGTCATGCCTGCGCGGGGAGCGGGCAAGGACAATCTGGATCAGGCGGTCCATGCTGCCTATCCGGCGGTATAGCCGAATGAGGAAGCTTGGCTGACTTTGTATGAAGGCTGTCATCGGCGCGTGAAGAAGTCCACGTGGGTCATGATCTCGATCACATCGCCAGGCTCGTCCTTCGGCGGCGGCGGCAGGGGCTGGGCGCGCTGGAGCATGGCTAGCGCCTCCCTGTCGAGCATGGGGCGGCCAGATCCGCGGACGATCGACGATGACAGCACCCGTCCGGCGCGGTCCATGGTGAAGCGGAGATGCACCACGCCTTCTTGGCGCTGGCGCTCGGCGATGGCGGGATAGCGCTTATTGCGGTCGAGGTGAGCCAGGACCCGCGCGCGCCATTCCTGGGGCGTGCTGGACGCCTGAGCGGCGGGTGGAGCGGGTCGGGCCAGTGGCGCCGTAGTGGCTGGCGAAGGCGGCTGGGGCGTCTGAGCCGCTGGCGACGTTTCAGGCTGGACGGGCGACGCCAGGGCGGCCGACGGCGTGTCGACCGCCGCAAGGCGGGGGACGACTTTCTGCGCCGGCTGTCGGCTCCCGGGGGTGTTCTGGGCGCGTTGAGCCTGTTCCTCGCCAGGCGCGCGCTCGGAGGGCGCCTGGACCGGCGAGGCGTCAAAACGGATCAGCTCCACCGCAATCGCCTGGGGCTCGGGCGGAGGCGGAGCGGCGGCGCCGACCTTCAACAGGACAATGAAGGGGGCGGCGTGCAGAAGGACGGCCGCCGACATCGCCATCAGATTGCGACGGCGCGAACGCCGCACCGGCCGTCCCGGCGGAGGTGATGCGGCGAACGATACGGGGGCGGCGGTCAGCCTCATGCCTGACCGGCGTCGAAATAGAAGGCGCGATCAACGAGTTCTCGAACACGCCTGAAGGCGTCACGCGCGCCCTCGTTCACCCGTTCTTCCTCTTCGGCGGAGAAATCCGGAGCGTCGAGACGGGCGGTGAAGGCGCGCCAGGCGTTTGCGCGACCTTCCGACGCGGGGGCGAGGTGGCGGGCGCCGAAGGCCTCTGACAATCCCAGGCCTGCGGCGGCCTTCAGCAGGAAGGCGGCGCCGAGGTTGGAGCCCTCGGCGACATAGAGCCAGCCCAGGGCCGTGGGAACATCGGCGGCCTGGCCTGCCGCGAAGCGGGGGGGATCGTCGTCCGTGGCTGGCTCGGCGTCCAAGTCGGCCAGATCGGCCCGCACTTCGGCTTCGCGGCGTCGATGTGACAGGTCCGGGATCAGCGCCGCCAGTTCCGGCTGATCGTAGAGCGCCGCGATGTCCTTGTGGAACGCGTGCTGCACCCGCAGGAAACGAACGTAGCGTCCCCTGTCGGCGAACGGATCCGCGGCCATGATGGTCTTGTCGAGGCTGTCGTGAATTTGATGGCTGGCGGCCTTGAGGCGCCGCGCGCGACTGTGTGCGCTCATTGTCGTGATCATTGCCTAGAAACGATAGCTGAAGCCGATGCGCAGGGCGTGCAGGTCCGCGTCGCTACGAACCTTTCGGCCGTTGACGATATTGGACGTCCCGGGGCTGGAAATCGTCTCGCGCAGGATAGCGCCGGTCACACGGTCGCGCATGATGGCGCCCGTAACAGGATCGCGGACGAACGATGTCTGGGACCAGGCCAGGGCCGCGCCCTTTCTGGCTTCATCGAAGCTGTGCGTGGCGTCGCCGAAGCGTGAATAGAGGTACTCCGTTCGCACGGACCACGAACCGCCCAGATCACGTTCCAGGCCTGCGCCCAGGCTCCAGCCGGACCGCGTCTTGCGGCTGGTTTCGGTGAAGAAATGCTCCAGGGCGTTGATCATGCCCTGATCGTTGCCGCCGACCGAACGATATTGATTGCGGGTCTGGGTTTCTCGCAGCCAAGCCGGTCCGGCGGCGCCGTAGACGAACGTACGGCCCAGGGCGTAGCCGACACGGGCGCGCAAGACCCCCATGCGATCCCAGTCGTAGCTCGTGTCTGATTCCAGCGTGTCGAGCGCGCGCAGGCTGTCTGTATAGCTGCTTGGGTCGCTGACCAGCACGCCAGTCCAGCTTCCTAGCGCGCCGGCTTGGAAATCGCCCTCCAGACCCAGCACCAGATTATTGGCGAACTGCCAATTGTAGCCAGCGTGGACGCCGCCCATGGCGTTGTCGAGGCGCAGATCGATCAGACCGTCGTTTTCCAGATCGGCCGGAGCGCCCGAAGCATCCGTGACCGTTCCTTCCGAGCGGCCGAAGCCATAGCCGAAGCTGGCGCCGACATAGGGGCCGGTCCAGTCCGTGACCTCACCGTCGTCGGCGCCGCCGAACCAGTTCGGCAGCCAGGCGCTCGAGCCGGCGCCCAACTGGCCGGTCAGACCGATACGGAAGGTGCGACCCGGCGCAGGCACAACGCCGAGGCTGAGCGCCTCCAGATAATATTCGTCCGTCAGGTTCTCGACGCTCCAGTCCAGCGATACGGCGTCGCTGAAACGATAGCGTCCCGTCAGGTCGACGGTGGTGTAGGCCTCCCAGGGAATGGCCTTCAACAGAGGCGCGAAGCCGCTGTCCGTCGGCTCGAATTCCACCGCGCGCTCGCCGCGATAGACGATGCGGCCGCCGACCATGACCCTATCATTCAGGAAGCTCTTGTTGATCGACAGATTGGCCGAGAACTCGGGCGGGATGTAGTTGGTGGCGTAGTCGGAGGCCAGCGAACTGGCCACGCAGGCTTCGCCGGGGCGGCAGAACAGGATGTCGTCATACCATGTCGCGCCCGCCGCGACCTTCCAGCCTCCGATGCTGTAGTCGGCGTTGAACTCCAGCCCGCTGAACTGGGCGCGATCGATGTTGTACATCTGCATCTGATAGACGGAGCGGACGTAGCGGCGGGCGATGTAGTCGTGAATATCGTTGTCGAACCAAACCAGCTTCAGACCCAGGTCGTCATCGGCGGCGAACAGGTTGGAACGGACATAGTTGACCCCGACTTCCCAGTTATGGGCCTCTTCCTTGTGCAGGTCGGGATTGGCCATCATGAAGAAGCCGGATGTCGCCTCCATCAGCGAGGGGAGGCGCGCCGCCTGCTTGTAGTTGGCGAACAATTGCCATCCGTCCGCAGGCATGACCGTGGCGCCCAGCGAGAAGCCGAAGGCGTCCTCGCTGCGGTTCGGGATCGGGGCGCTGTACACCGTGCCGGTCTGGCGGTCTTCGAGGCTGTAATCCTGATAGCGCAGGCCGCCGTTCAACTGCAGCCAGGCCGTCGGCGTCAACTGCATCTGCGCGAACAGGCTGGCCTCTTCGCGCATGCCCTGGCGGGCCGGAGGGTTGCCGCTGCCGCTCCATTCGCCGATCGGGCCGGCTTCCTCGCGCAGATAGGAGACGCCGTAGTCGGCGGATAGCAGCCCCGCCGGCGTTGCGAGGCGCGAGCTGTTGGTCGCATCAACGCCCCAGGTGTCGATGTAGCGACGCATCGGGTCGGACTGGCCCAGAGACGGCGCGCTCTCCTCCAGTTGCGACAGCCAAGCGTTGAGCTTCAGATCGATCAGCTCATTCGCCGGATTCCAGCGATAGCGGCCGGTGAAACGGTCCAGCGCCGTCTGCGACAGCGGATGCCGTTGATTCACGGAGGCCGTCGGATTGGTCATGGCGCCGGGATAGTTCTCGCCGAAGCTGCTCCAGTAGCCGCCGTAGCCCAGTTCGACGGCGTGATCCTCGGCCGGCCGGAACGTCGCCTTGAACAGAACGGATTCTGTTTCGGTGGAAGTGTTCAGCACCTCTTCGCCGGCGGCGAACGGCGTCGCGCCGTAGCCGTCGTAGAAGGCCAGGGCGCGCGCACACAACTGGGTCATCTGCTGATCCTTGGGCGCGGAGACGCAGTATTCGGAGGGCGTGTTCGTGCGCTGGGGCGCACCGTCGCCATTCGCGCCGGCGTGATAGTTCCCGCTGCGGCGGAAGGCGTAACCTGCGACAAGGTCCAGGCGCTCGCCCTTGCGGCCATAGACGAGGCTGCCCGACCCGTTGGTGGGTTCGAACACGGCGGGGCGGCCGGTTCCGCGCGTGGCCAGCAGTGGTTCATAGCCGCCCCAGAGCGCGGGTTCGATCAGCGAGCGACGCATGGATGAGCCGGGCTCGGTGCTGTTGGTTCCAAGGCCCAGTTTGAAGCGCAGGCCGCTGGTCTCGCCTTGCGGGACCACGTCGTCGACGGTCAGGGTGGTCATGCTGACCGAACCGCCGATGCCCCCCGCGATGGCGTTGCCGTTCGAGGGGCCCTTCTCGATGGCGAGGGAACTGATGAAGTCCGGATCGATGAAGCTGCGGTTGCTGGTCCCCTGATAGCCCCGATAAACGGTGGTTCCGTTGATGGCGCCGTCCACGGTGACGGCGACGCGGCCCTGGCCCTGCAATCCACGGATATTGACGTCCAGACCGCCGCTGTTGCGCGACTCGCCCGACAGAACGCCGCTTTCGCTTTTCAGCAGGTCGGCGGGCGAGGTTCCCGGATAGGCGTCCAGAGTTTTGCGATCGATCACGCTGACGGAGCCGGGGGTCACATAGACGGTTGAGGCGGTGCGGTCCCATCCGCCCACGGCGCCGGAGCCGGCTTCGCTCTGACGGCTGTCGCCGGCGCCCTCGACCCGCACTGCGCCGAGTTGGATAACGCCCGGCTGCGCCTGGGGCGCCCGTTCCAGCGTGACGACGGCGCCGTTCAGCCGATAGGTGAAGCCGGAGCCCGCCAGCAGGCGATCCAGCGCCTGCCGCGGCGTCAGGACGCCCCGGACGCCTGCGGTCTGGATTCCCCGAACCGCCGCGCCGTCGGTGGCGACCTGAAGCCCTGACTGGGTGGCGAAGACGACCAGGGCGTCGGCCAGCGGCTGGCGCGGCACGTCATAGGCGCGTGCGGCCTGCTGCGCGGCGGACTGCGCGAGCGTGGGCGAGGCGAGATAAAGCGGCCCTAGGGCCGCGGTCGCCATCAGGAAGGAAGTCACCGCCGACCGGCGCGCCCGACTACGCGCGTTTCGCCCCATACTCACTGAGAAACTCCATCTCTCGACTGAAGCGGCGGATGCAATTCATTCGCAATCGCCTGTTCTGGGCTTAACGAGCGAGCGGTCCGGTTTTCCAGAAATAGTGCCGACTGGCGGGCTGGGATGATTATTTATAACGATTATTCAATATGTTATGTGGATACGATGATGACCCATGGCGTGATGCGCCGCACCTTTCCGCCCAGGGGTTCGACCATCACAGCCAGACCTGAAGCAGGATCGGTCATGTCGTAGGAGCCGGTTACGGTGCGGCGGCCAAGTCCGCCGTCTGTCAGGATGATCACCCCGCGGTGGCGCCGTCGTGCATCGCTCAGCATCTCGGTGACGGTCTGATCCAGCGCGATGAGACGGTCTTGCCGCCAGGCGCCCACGATCTCGGGCGCACTACGCCCGATCCGGACGCCGCCGGGGACGGCTCGCGTCCAGTCGCCGCCATTCAGGACGGTGACGTCGGCGTCGTTTCGCTCGACGCGGACCCGGCCGTGTCGAACAGCGACGTCCGTGCCCGCCGCGCCCATCCGCACATTGAAGCCGGTGCCCAGCACGGTGACGCGCGCGTCCTTGGCCTCAACATGAAAAGGACGGGTCGGGTCGTGTGCGACCTCGAAATAGGCCTCGCCGGTCACGAGGCGGACATCGCGGCGATCTCCCTGCCGGTCGATCGAGATCGCGCTGCCCGGCGCCAGGCGGACGGTGCTGCCGTCTGCGAGCGCAATGGTGCGCTCGTGACCGATGTCCGCCACGTAATCGGCGGTCCACCGCAAGGCCGTCGACGGCGCCAGGACGGCGGCTATCAAGGCTGCGGCGATCCCGCAATCGACGACGATACGGGCTCGCGGCCGCGACGACGCGCGCGACGTTGGAATCTTCCGCATCAGAGAGGTGACCTGGCCCACGTCTTCCCAGGCGATGACGTGGGCGGGGGATTGATCGAGCCAGCGTTCGAACGCGCGCCGAAGGTCTTCGTCGCCCGGCGCCTCGTTCAGACGGACGGACCATTGCGCCGCCTGCCTCAGGGGCGTGTCGGACTTCGCCGGCGCTGTCATTTCCGTTTCCCCTCAAGAAGGGCCTGGATGAAGATTGCGGCCTCTTCAAACTCAACGTCTGGACCGATGGTTTTTCCAGAAACAGGCGTCGTGATCATGGTTCAGACGTCTCGCGACAGGCGCTGGGCGCAGTGTTCCACGCCGTCGACGACAAGCGCCTGGGCCAAGGCGACGGACACGTTCAGACGTGCGGCGACTTCTCGGAGCTTCAGACCTTCGACCTTGTAGAGAATGACCGCGCGTCGCGTCCGTTCGGGCAGTTCGTTCAGGCTCTCCAGCAGGCGCTGGAGATCGGAACGCGCCACGACCACGGCTTCAGGGGAGGGGGAGTCGTCGGTCGGTTGGTTTCCGTCCTCGACCAGGCCTTCGACGGATCGCCGCCCTGACCGCTTGCGCGCGCGGTAAACGTCCAGCGCAAGGTTTCGAACGGTTCTATAGAGGTAGCCGACAGGTTCGGCGATGAGCCGGCGACGTTCGACAGCTTCGACCCGAAGCCACGCGTCCTGAACCAGGTCTTCGGCATGGGCGTGATCGCCGACGATGCCGCAGGCGTAGTCGATCAGCGCCTGCCTGTGCGTTTGATAGACTTCGAGAGAGCGAGGCGGCTGAGACGGCAAGCGAGCAGGTCGACGACGATAGGTTATCTGACGAGCGGCATCCGTGGCCGTCGGACTGAGCCGGCCGCAGATTCTGCTCGGTTCGGGGGCGCCGGAGCGGCCCCTTCGCCGATCAGGGACGCGGGGCCGCCGGAGGGGCGGCGACATCCAGCGGAATGCGGACGATGCTTTCGACGCCGCTGGCGGAGTAGGTGCTGGTGAAGGGCGTCTTCACGGTTACGAACAATGTCTGTCCGTCAGCCGAAAGCGCCAGGCTGTTCGGGTTCGGCCCGGCCCGCACCGTGCGTTTCAGGGCGTGCGTATCCGCATCCCATACCGACACCGTGCCCCGCTCGCGGTTGGTCACATAGAGTTCGCGCCGTTGGGGGTGGAGCAGGATGGCCATGGACTCGCCGGCCTCCGGAATGTCCCCGATCTTCTCGCCGGTGTCCGGATTGACGATCAGCACCGTCTTCAGCTTCGAGTGATCGGTCACGTAGAGCCGATTGCTATCGACGTCGAAGGCGAAGTTCAGCAGCAGGGCTTCGGCGTCTCCGGCCGGGCGGAAACGGCGCTTGATGGCGTAGGAGGCGGTATCGATGACCAGGATTTCTCCCCCGCCGTTGGCTGCGTAGAGGTCGCCCGTGCGCGGATGGATCGCCAAGCCCGTGACCCATTTCCCAGCCTCGCGGATTGTATGGCGAAGTTGAAGCGTATCGGCGTCAACGACCCAGATCACGCCGGGATCGCCCACCGCTCCGATGTAGAGCGCGCCGTTGGCGGCGTCATGGATCACCTGACGGGGGCCGAATTTATTACCGTCCGGGCCGACCTCGTTCAGGTCCAGCCGGCCGATGATGCTGTTGTCTTCCAGGTTGAAGGCCGTGACGCTGTGCTCAAGGCTGTTCGTCGCATAGAGCCTTGAGCCGTCGGCGTTCAGGGCCAGGGCGAAATTGCCCCGGTCCGTGTGGATCGCGCCGACCGGCTCCAGGGTGTCGGCGTTCAACTTATAGACGATCCCGCCCTTGACGCCCGGAATGGCCAGGGCGGAGGCAACGTAGAGCGCGTCGTCGCGAGGATTGTAGCGGACTTCATAGATCCCCCGCGTCAACTCGCGGTAGAGCACGCCATTATCCTGCACGGCGGCGCTGGCGGCGGGTTCGGCGGGCAGGCCCGACGGCATGTTCTGCGCCAGCGCGGAGGTGGAAAGCCCGGCTCCGGCGAGCAGCAGGAGGGCGGCGGCGGATGATTTCTGTAATCTGGTCATGTTGACGGCCTTGGGCATGAGGGGGTCAGAAGCGGTATCGCAGGCTGACGGTCGCGTTTCGGGGCGCGCCGTAGCGATACTGGCTGAAGAAGCCGATCTGGCTGTAATAGGTCTCGTCGAAGAGGTTCTCGACATTGGCCTGCAGCTGAAGCGCGTCGCTCAGGTCGTAGCGCGCCATCAGGCTGACCAGGGCGAAGCCGTCCTGCTGGAAGCGGAAGGGCGCGTTGGTGACGGGATTGACGCCGGCCGAATAGTTCTTGCTGCGGTAGTTGACCCCGCCGCCGATGACCAGATCGCTCCAGGCGCCGGGCAGGCGGTAGGTGGTGAACAGCTTGAGCAACTGGCGGGGATGGTCGGTGTTCACGGCCTGGCCGGTCGCGTCCTCGACCTCGAACTGGCTGTAGCCGAAGTTGATGTTCCAGCCTTCGAGCGGGCGGCCGGTGACTTCCAGTTCGAAGCCCTTGCTGGTCGCGCCCTCGGCGCCGTAATAGGCCTGCGCCGGCGGGGTGACGCCGGGAACGAAATAGCCGATGTCCGCCTGAGCCAGATTGTCCTGTTCGATCCGGAACACGGCGACGGAGGTCTGCAGGGCGTCGTCGAAGAAGGCGCTCTTGAGCCCGGCCTCATAGGCGGCGCCGACGATAGGCTCCAGATAGCCGCCGTTGCGATCGCGCGCATCCTGGGGCTGGAAGATCTCGGTATAGCTGGCGTAGAGCCGATGCGTCGGCGTCAGGTCATAGAGCGCTCCGACATAGGGAATGAAGACGTCGTCGTCGCCGTAGTCGCGCTCGGGTCCGAAATTGAATCCTGACAGCTCCCAGCTCGCCAGGCGCCCCCCGCCGATCAGTTTCAGCGAGTCCGTCAGGTTCAGCCGCAGGGCGCCGTAAAAGCCTGTCTGCTTGACCGTCTCATCGACCGCCAGGACGCCGACGTCGGAGAAGCCGGGATAGGGATAGGCGGCGCCGTCCCAATTCACGAAGTCGTCCGCCGGGGGGAAGGCGAGGGCGGCGTAGGTGGAGGTCTCCCGATCCTGGGTGCTGTGCAGGGCCCCGACGACGAACTCATGCCGGCGGCCGAACAGGCCGAAGTCGCCCTTCAACTGAATGTCGAAGCTGTTCTGGATGCTCTCGCCATCGTCCGAGTAGGGATAGGTGTACTGGATCGAGCCGGTAGAGAGATCGACCAGGCCCGACAGATAGAGAATCTCGGTGGTCTGGGCGTTGCGCAACCAATTGTAGTTGGCCGTGAGCCGCCAGCCGTTGGCGAACTCGTGCTGGATGTTGGCGAAGATGTTCTGGTTCTCGGTGTCCCAGTAGGTCCAATCGGCCGAAGCGGTCTTGGAGCGCGGCCAGACGGCGAAGGAGCCGTCGCTGTAGAAGGAGGGCAGGGCGCCCCAGGCCGGGGCGTTGGGCGAACCGGATTGATGACTTGCGCCGATCCTCAGCAGGGTGCGGTCGGTCAGGTCGGCGTCGATCACCCCATACAGCACGGTCTTCTCATTATGGTAGAGGTCGATGTAGCTGTCGCCCTCCTCGTATTTGGCGACCAGCCGCCCGCGCAGCGCGCCGGAGGCGTTTAGCTTGCCGCCCACATCAGCCGATACGCTCCAGGTGTTCCAGGATCCCACGCTGGCGCCGACATAGCCGCCCAGGACCTCGCTGTCGGCGTGTTTGCGGACCAGGTTGATGGAGGCGGACGGATCGCCGGCTCCAGTCAGCAGCCCGGTGGCGCCGCGCACGATCTCGACCCGCTCATAGAGAGAGACGTCTGCCACGGTCTCGCCGGCGCCGCCGGCGAGGGTCCAGGCCAGGGGCACGCCGTCGACTTGGTAGTTCTTTATCTCGAAGCCACGGGCGCTGAAGGTGTTGCGGACGTCATCGACCTCATTGACCGACACGCCGACCCCATTGGCTATGACGTCCGCGACGGTCGCCAGATTCTGGTCGAGGATGCGCTGCTCAGTGACGATGCTGACCGATTGCGGCGTCTCGCGCACGGTCAGGCCCAGGCCCGTTGCGGTGTCGATCCGGTTGGGAAGCGTGTAACGGCCGGTGACGACCACCTCGCCCACCGCCACGGGCGCTTCAGAAGCGACGGAGCCTTCAGTTTGAGCCGCGGCCGCGAGAGGCGACATCGCCAGGGTTGCGCCGGCGATAAGGGCGGGTTTGCGCATGAGTCATCCTTCGAAGCATCGATCGCCCGCTGGCGAATGGCTCGACGGCGTGGTGATGCCCTGCTTTATTGCGAGGGATTATTAATTGCAAATTTTCCGGCTGTGGCGTCGACATGGCTCCGAAGGTTGCAGATAGGCAACCAGTCCTGCGACGCTTCTATGCGCGTCTCTGAGGAGAGCGCATTACACGGCCGGTTCTCCGGTTAAGGTGAAGCAGATCAGAATCTATGACCGGACTTCTATTCCGGCACATAGATCATTCTGCCGTCCGGCAGGCGATAGGCCGAGCCCGCCTTGACGCCTTGACGCCTTGGCCTTCGCCGATCTGGCCCTGGGATTCGTAGCGGGTCAGTTCGTCGCCTTCCTTCACGGTGATGCGCATGTCGGCCTTGCCAGGGTTCTCGATCACCATCAGGTCGCGCGCGTTGAAGGGGTTGAGCGGGTTCTGAACCAGAACCACGAGCAGGACGGCGATGATCACTACGAACAGGTCGATCAGATTGACAACGGCGGTGATGGGATCGTCGTCTTCTTCGTCGAGGAAGCGCATCAACCGGCCTCCCGCGCGCGTTCGATGGCGCGCAGGTTCTGAAGCAGCCAGCGCCGGCGCACGGTCAGGACATAGTGGGCGATGCTGGCGGCGATCAGGGCCAGTGTGACGCCTGAGAAGGCCACCACCATGTTCTCGCCTACGCCCGAGGCGTCGCCACGTCCCAGCGCCAGCAGGGCGGGGCCCATGGGGATCATGGTGGCGACAAGGCCCAGCACGGGGGCGCTGCGCGAGACGATGCGCAGGCTCTCGAGGTCCTTGAGGATCATCAGTTCCAGATCGTCGCTGGCGGCATCGGTCGCTCGCCAGCGGCGCCATAGGGGACTGCGCCAGTCGGCGCGTCGGCGCTGACCGGCCTCCACCAGGGGCGATCTCAGAATATCTCATTGCCCTTTTCGGTCGTGGCGGTCCTCGCCGGAAATGTGCGAGGGTGGAAGGAGGCTTCGTGAGACGGCCGACGCAACCCGCCCGGTCGGAGAGGGTTGAGCCTTCATGCGCTTCCTCGACCTGCTTCCCTCGGTCCTGATCGGCGCCGCCGCCAGCGCGCGTTCGATGACGCCCATGGCCGTCATCGCCGCAGCGCGCCTGGGCCGCCGCGCCACGCCGGGCAGACTCGTTCTGCTCGACCGTCCGTTATTCAGGTTCGGTGCGCTGGCGATGGGCGTTGGCGAACTGCTGGGCGACAAGATGAAGTCCGCGCCGGATCGTACGGTATTCCTCGGCCTGCTTGCCCGGATCGCGAGCGCCGGGATCGCCGGCGGCGCCCTGGCGCCGAGGGGACGCGAGCGGCGCGGCGCCGCCCTGGCCGTGGGCGTCGCCATACCGCTGGCCTATCTGACGCTGGCCGGCCGAAAGGCCGCGCTGCGGCGCATTGGCCAGACCCGCAGCGGGATCGTCGAGGACCTTGTCGTTGCAGGCCTTGGCGTTGCGACGGTCGCTGGTGCGACACGCGCGCGGCGGCCTTAGCCGACCAGCCTGACGGCGTCAGATTTGCACAGCATGAGCCCGATGGTTGCGCGCCGCTCTGGTGAACTGCGAGATCGCACCCGCGACGATCGGAGATAGGCGGTCAGGGCGGCTCGGTGCGCCCGGACGCCAAGTGTATAGGGCGTCGCCGGAACAGGGCGGCGCTCAAGCTGTGCGGCGGCGCAAGAGCGCCGCCGCCACCGACGATCAATCAGTCGAATGGGCGCCGCTCCGGAGATTCGGCCAGCCACCCATTCCTGCTGATCAGGCGCCCGTGCCAAAGCCCTTCGGACCGCCGGCGCCCGCGGCGCCGTCGCCGCCGGTCGAAGGCGATGGGTTCCTGTCGGCCGGATTGTTGTTCGCCAGAGGGTCTTGATTGGCTCCGCTCTTCCGAGCCTGGCGGCCGGCTTCGACTTCATCGCCGTCCAGGTCGGGCGCTTCCCTGGGATTGCGGTTCGGATCGTTCGGTTGGACGTCGGTCATGGTCATCTCCCTGTTGGTTGCCTGAAACCAAGCGGTGGGAGGTTCACTGGTTCCGAGCTACTTCGCGAATCGAAACGGCCCAGCGAGAACCGGGGGACTGTCCTCAAGCCGGGCCGCTGATCCCATTGAAGGGATTTGTTGACGGCGAAGGGCCGCGCAAGGCTACCAGTCAGGCGGCACGGGCGCCGCGCCCGCGGCCATAACATTCATCGTGAATGCAGCCATCGCGACGCCTAAAGTTTTATGGACATATAACTGTCCCGATGGAGACTATCTCCGGGCGAGAGGGTCACAACCGTTACGCGAGTGCGCAACTCACAAGAGTGTTAGCGCGCCAGAAGGTCGCACATGGACGAAGACGACGACATCGACCCTTCAGACGACCCGATCTATCGGGCTGGCGTGCTCATGGGCAGAAACCAGGCCCTGACGGACGTCATGGAGCGTCTGTTCTCGCCGGACGCCGTATCAGCCGAGAAGACCGTCCGCGCCCTTCACGCCTGGGTCCAGCAGACCATGGACGAGGTGAGGGTTGAGATGCAGCTCGTGTTCGCGGATTTCGGGGCCGAGGCCGAGGCCGAGGACGACGAAGACGATGACGATGAGGGCTAGAGCTTAGCGCGCGCCCTCTCCAGGCGAGCCTGTAGTTTCTCGCGCTGCGCTTCATAGGCCGTCCGTTCCTCTTCCCTGCGCGCCCTAATGGCTTGCAGCTCTTCATCCAGCCGCCGTGCGGCCTGACCGTGCATGGCGTCGAGGTCGTCCAGGGCGATTTGGGCTTCCTCCACGCGTTTCCGATCGGCGGCGCTGGGCTGCTTCGTCTTCTTCGCCGCGCCCTTCTTCGGAGCGCTCGCCGGGAGCTTCACGTCGAGCCTGCGCTCAATCACCGTGCCGGGCGAAGCCTTGGCGGCCTCAGCGTCGGGGCTGTCGTCGATTTCCTTGGCCAGGCCGGTGGCGAAGAGATCCTGGCCGCTGCCCCAAGCGGCTAACGCCTTCGGTCGCGAGCTGGCCGCCACGGTGAAGGTGTGGAAGCCGTCCGACCATTCGAACAGCTTAAGCCGCGGAGCCATCAGGTCGGATCCGCAAGCGGCGGCCTGGGCAGTTCGCGTGCGCCCTCCGGCTCGGCGACGCCAGGCGGTGAAGGCTCCGTACCGGCGGCGTCCTCGATCTTCTTCATCTGTGTGGCGTCGTCGTCCAACTCCGGCGGGGCAGGGGGCGGGTCCGATGGTTTCGGCTTGGCCGGACGGGCGGAGATGTTCTCCTGGCCGACGCCGCGAAGCCGTTCGGCTGGATCACCCCTCGATACTGTGTCGGCTTTGACCGGCGTCAGGTCGCCGTCCTCGTTGTTGAGATGTTCAGGATCACGGGGTGTCTCGGTCATGGCTCTTTCCTCTTATGCTCTGGAGAGAAGTTGATGGGCGAGGAGGCGTTCCAGAACCTGGCGCCATGACTGTCTCGCCGGTGTTCGCCTCGCCTATGCCCATCAACGCGAATTGCGGCAGGGATAGGTGTCGCGCCGAGTTGCAAAGGTGATGCTGCTCTTCCAGGGCTTGGATTCGAGATCGTGGGAGCCAGCTCCGATCGACCTTGCTGAGGCCGTGTCCCGGCCGTGTCTCGAAACGGGGGTGCCAGCGCGAAAGAGGATTCGGCTCTCGAGCGCCAGCCTGCTTCCGCATGGGTCCCCTAGGCGACCCAAGGAACAGGTCGCGCGGCGGGCCCTTGCTTCACCGTCACAGAGGAGCCGCGACATGCCTCACTTCACCATTCGCTACAGTGGATCGGGGACGGGCGTCCTGCGCGTCGAATGCGTCACGGTGGAGGACGCCGCGGCCGCCATGGCCGAGGCGCGGCGGCGGCTCGCCGTCAGCCGGACCTTTTCTTCCGCTGAAGTCTTCGACGACGAGCATGCCTTGTATCGACTGGCGTCGAGGCGAGATGGCGTTTCGGCCGTGGAGGCGGGCGAAGCGCGGACCTCGGAGCGGGCTGGATGACCCGGAACCTTACGGTCCGCGGGAAAGTCTTCGACGCGGCGGAACGCTTTGAATCCGGGCGGCTTCCCACAACACCTCATCAAAGGAGAAACCCATGAGAGCTTCCATAGGTCTGATCGGAGCCGTCGTTCTGCTTGGAGCGTGCGGAGATAACCGCGACGCCCAATCCCCTGTCGAAGGGCCTGTGGTGTCCGCGTCGGAGACACCTCGGAACCCCGCCGTGGACACGACGGAGAACGCTGCAGAGGGGACGATCACGCCGGGCGCAAATTCCTTTACCGAGGGGCAGGCGAGAAGCGCCATTGAGAAACAGGGCTACGCCCAGGTCGGCGGTTTGAGCCAGGGCGAAGACGGCGTCTGGACGGCGACCGCCGTCAAGGACGGCGTCGAGTCGAGGGTTTCCGTAGACTACAAAGGCGTCGTCAGCGCGTCGCCCGCTTCCTGATGCTGAAGGAGATTTCCATGTCCACTATCACGCGACTCTACGATACTCACACCGAAGCGATGGACGCCGTGTCCGCCCTCGAAGCCGCCGGCTTTGGAGCGGCTGACATCAGCGTCATCTCCAATAACGCCGACAACTGGCACGAGAGCCACCGACATCACGGGCGGTCGCCCGGTGACATGAACGGCGACGGCGAGAACGACGTCGCAGAAGGCGCGGGCAAGGGGGCGGCGACCGGCGGCGCGCTCGGCGTGGGCGCCGGCGTTCTCGCAGGCCTGGGCATGCTGGCGGTGCCGGGCCTGGGCCCCGTGGTGGCAGCAGGCTGGCTCGCGTCGGCGGCGGTTGCGGGGGCCGCGGGCGCCGCTGCGGGCGGGGCGGTCGGCGGAATTCTCGGCGCGCTTAAGGAGGCGGGTCATGATGACGATGACGCCCACGTCTACGCCGAAGGCGTGCGTCGGGGCGGAACCCTTGTCAGCGTTCGCGTCAATGAAACGGAGCGGGCCCGGGCGCAGGCGATCCTGGACGAGAGCCGCGGCTGGGACGCCGCCGCTCGAGGGGCCGCCTACCGCCAGACGGGCTGGACGCGCTTTGACCCCGCCGGGGCGCCCTATACGACCGACGAGATCGCTGCGGAGCGCGCTCGATATCGATAAGGCGCGCAGGGGAGGCGGCGCGGGCGCTTTGCGCCGCCTTCGCCGCCTCGCGCGGGGGCAGGAGGACGGAGAAATGAAAAGAAAACGCCTGTTACGCTCCCGCGTGGGCGTCAGACTTGAACGCATCCAGCCCGGCTCAAGACGACGGGAGGCGTGGTATCGCCTGACCGGAGATGGGACGGACAAGCCGCGCCGCTATGATGATAAAGCTGCGGCGAAACGGGCCTTCGCCTGGAGCGTCGCTCGCCGTCTCGCGGCTCGAGGACGTCCCTCAGCCTGGTTGGTGGTAGGATAGGCGATGCCGATGTTTCTCGTGGACTACCAGCAGGGCGAGCGTTGCTTTTCTCTTCAGTTGGAAGCGGAGGACTGGGAGGACGCTGAAGACAAGCTCATGGCCCTGCAGGGCGGAGCAGAAGTGGTCGGTCGCCTGGTGATGGAAGGCGATTGCGAAGGCGCAGCCTCGATCGGCGGAGGCGGTCGTTGTTGATCTGGCCGTAAACGACGGCGCGCCGTCTAGGCCAGTCTGCTCATCACGGCCTCGAAACTCACTTCGGGCGCATCGGGCGAAGACCCCGACATGAGCGCGTCCTGGCCGAGGATATCGCCTTCCAGCTCGATACGCGCACGCTCGACGCCGAACACGGATCGCAGGACAGGGATGATGGTATGCCGATCGAGCTGCAGGCTGGCCTTGAACCTCGCTCCGTGAATGACATAGGAGCCGACATAGAACGAGCTGCTGTCGCCGCCGATGATGCGCCCGCCCTGGAGCACAACCACCCCATAGCCCGACCCCAGCCGTGTCCTGAAGCCGATCTTGTAAAGGCCGTCGTCCATCAGCGCTGGGCCGCAAGGCGAGCGGAAGATTTCGGCTGCGATCTCGGAGCCGACTCTCGCTCGGGGGCGGCTGAAAGGTCGGTGTCGATCTGCGCCTTCTCGGACCCGTCGCACATGTGGCAGACGCCCCCGTCGACAATGCCTGATCCCGCGCATCGGAGGCAGAGCTGGGGCTCTGGCGAACTTACGTCGATCTGCGTCATGGACCTGTGCACATACCCTCTAGCCACGCCCTCTATTAAGGCCTTCAGAGGTTTAACCCGCGCTCCGGAATCCACTTCCTCCTCACGCGGATGCGACCGAAGGCTGGCATAAGGAACGCCGCCTTCACCGAAGCCCAAGCGGTCTAAGGGCGAAGGCCCCGGGTGGCGAATAACCTTCGCGGCGCGGCCTAGCGAGACAGGACAGCGCCGATGGCCGCGATCCTTTCGACCTCTCGATAGCCTTCGTGCGCCAGCATCCCCCCGAAGACATCCGGGTCGATCTCCTCATAAGTCATGCTCGCGCCTGCCTCGGCGGCGAGCCGCTCGAGCTCGATGCGCAGCAGATCTCGGCCTTCGATGATCGGGCTGCCCGTGTAGAGCACGAAGCGCCCCCGCGGACGCAGGCGATGCAGTCCAACAGAGACCCACGCCAAGGCGAGGTCCATGCCCAAGGCGCCGCCTCCATCGCGATAGGTCCGATGCTCGCCGTCGGCCAGATAGGGCGGGTTGGCGATGATGAGATCGAACTCGCCGGCTGCGGCCTCGGGCCCAGAGCCCGCGACAAGTTCAATCGACAGGCGGGCGTGGGCGGCATTGGCGGCGAGGAGAGCAAGGGCGAAGGGGTTCACGTCCCCGGCCACGACCCTGGAATGCGGCAAGCGTGTGGCCAGCGCCAGCGCGCCGGCGCCGGCGCCGGCGCCGACGTCGAGGATCGAGCGCGGCTGCGTACCGCATAGCGCGGAGGTCAGGAAGCGGACGAAGCGGTAGCTGTCCGGTCCAAGGAAGACGGCGTCGGGGGCGTCGCTCCGGGCGGAGTGCAGGTGCAGGCGCCCGTCAAGCGCACTGACCCTGACAGCGGATCGAAGCGACGCGCCCTCGTCGACGAGGAGCCCGCCGCTCGACATCGTGGCGAGGAGGGTAGGGTCGAGGTCGTTCGGGTCGAAGGGGCGCCCCCAGCCGAAGATGTCTCGCAGGTTGGCGGCGCGGGCGCGCTCCCGCCGGGACGCCACCCGTCTGTGGGTGGCGGGGGTCGGGCTCACGAAATCGTACCCGGCGGCCGCCAGCAGGTCGAGAAGGGCGACCAGGGCCGCGCGCCGCTGCCCAATCCCCATGTCGGCGGAGCTAGGTCCAGGGCGGCGATCGCTGTGATCATGCGCTCCTTCCATCAGGTCGCCTTCGAGCCGGGCGGCCGGATGGCTTGGCTTGCGACGGCCGGCCGGGAGCGGCGGCGCGGACGACCTGGGCCGGCGGGTGGGGAAGAACATGCGGATTTCCTGACGGTCCTAACCAAACGAGGAGGCGCTCAAGCTTTGAAACCGGCCGTCGTCGATCCGACGCTAGGCCTTCTAGATAAGGCTCCAGCGCCTGCGGCGTTGCATCCGAGCGGGCGCTCGGGCGTACGCGTCCGACGCGGTCAATCTCGGCTCGCGTGGTTTGCGCCGCAGCTTGTGATGTCGCAGATTCGGCGGCCGTCGATCGCGGTCACCGTGACCCGATACGAAAAGCCGTCGTCCCTCACGGTGTCGCCCTCTTTCAACAGCTCGCCCATGAAGCGCAGAGCTTCCCTGTATGCGTCGTCGTCCGTGGCCGCCGCGATCTCCGCGCAGAAGGCGGAGTGGTGCCCGAACAGGGCGAAACGATAGAGAGGGTGGTAGGCGGTCCCGCAGGTCATCGGCGCTCTCCGAGGTATCCACGACTTGAACGAACGCGTCGGCGGGCTGAAAGAGCGAACTGTCCGGAGGACAGCTCTACAGCGGGCCGCGCGCTTTGGACGTCGCCATCGGCGGTGGCCCGATATGACGGCTCCGTCGACGACCGGCGGGACGCGAAGGCGCGCCTCAGCATGCTGGACTTGTTAGGCGAGCATAAGAAAACCGATCTGCCGCATTGGGACTCAGGCGGGCCTAACGAGCCTGAAAGCTCGGCTTCGAGAGGGGAGCGAGCCCGGATTGCAGGGCCTCCGGTTTGGCGGGTGTTCGGAGAGCGGCCTTTGGCGCTTGAAGTTTCCTGCAGACGCGCCTCAGGCGTGCTCTCGCTTCGGAGGGCATGTCCTTGACGTTCGGAACCGTTCTCATTCCCGTGAGTTGGCCCATCGCAGCTCTCTAACCCCTGGAGCTGCCCTCTGTTGAACCGCGAAGCCCCTCGTTGGAGGCCCCAGGCGCCGGCGAGGGGTCTTCATTTGCCTACAGAAGAAACGCTCGCACGGGCGGGAGCCACATCCGCCGGCCGGGCCAGCGCTCACATTGATGGTGTCGCCGTCGCTGTCGGCGCCACGACCTCCCAAGCTTCTCTCTACGGAAGACCGGCCGGGGCTAGCAGCAGACGGGACGCAGGCGTTGCAAGGCCGACAGCACGGCCAGAAACCTTATCAGGGAGCCGGTGGCGACGCCCGCGACGGCGAAGCCCCGCAGACGACACTCGGATGCCAGCTGGACAGGCGAGGCCGCCGCACTCGATTAGCGGCAAAGATCACCGGGGCCGCCAGGCCGAGGTTGCGCCATTGCGAAAGTCGACGTTCCGCCATGGGGTGGTCTCCTTGTCGTCATGGCCACCTGAAAGCAACCTCGCCGCACGGCCGACGACCTGACGGCCGACATCAATGAGTCTGTCCGATCACTCGAAGGCCGAGGAAGCGGCGATCGCGAGTAGGGCCAAAATCGCAATCACCACCGACCATTCGCCGAAGCTGGGTCGCCATTGGGGACGTCTGGGCAAGTCGCGTTCCTCTACCGTCGGTCCAGCCCCGCTCTTTCAGGAGGTGCGCGAGGGACTGGAGCAGGCCCGCTCAGGAGGCGAGCGACTGGGCGAGCTTAGATCTCCAAGCGCTTTGCGCGTTTAACCTGTGATGATTAACGGCAGCGCTTTTGATATTTCAGCCCGCACGCCGCCGCAGTCGAGGGACGGAGGCCGCCTAGAGGAGGCGCTCGTTCCCGGTCAGGCGTTTGAATAGGCGATCGAGCGCCGCGAGCAGGTGTCCGCCAAATCCAGTCATGCGAAGCCAACAAGCTGCGCCGGAATTGGTTGCGGCCCGGTGCGCCGCAGGGGGTGCGTGGCTGCGCGCCGGGCCGCATCGCACGCCAGCGCCGGAATGCGCCTCCTTAAAGCTCGAGGACCATCCGGGGTTCCGTCTCAGCCCATCCAGCCCATGTAGGCGCACCCGACGATCCCTATGAACGAAAGCGTTCCGAGCAGCCGCGCCGCCTCCCACCCGGCTAGACGCCACCAGCGGGGGATGGGAGATTTTTGTTTGCGCAAAGACGATCTCCCGGCGCCAGGAAGAAGGGGATGCCCGGCAAACTGCTTAAGCCCGGCCTGGTTCCTCTCGGTCGCGCCTTTCTCGTCAGGGGTTGCGGCCCGGAGCGGTGGTCAGGGGGGTTGCGCTCCGGGCCGCAGACTTCCGCGCGGAAGACAATCCTTAGCCGTCCCGAGGGCGATGGGTTCCACGGGGGCGGCTCTTCGACCAACTGCGGAATGACAGCCGAAGCCGGCCCGCTTCACGTTATCCGGTCGCAATCCAGTAAAGGATGCCGAAGATCGCAAGACACAGGGCGATCAGGACCGCCTCTGTCATCCGTCCCGTTCGTTTGGGCCGCCCCGGCACGTTCCGCCTCCCGTCGTGAACGATGTTACTATTTTACAATTTGCATGGCTGTCCAGCCCTCGACCGGCCGCATCGACGGACCGGCTCGGCGACCTGGATAAATCCCTCCTGGGCAGCATAGGGAAGGGCGAGTCCGCAGCGCTCTTCTGGCGCCCCCTTCTACCTGCTGCACTCCGCCTTGGCCGTCAGGCGTTTACGCGCTGGTCGGTATCGTCGACGTTCGCCGCCGCCTGGGCCAGCAGGCTTCCTCCGATCAGCAGAGGAGAGTCCTCGGCTGAAAGGGGAGGTAGGCAAACAAATCGCGCCGCCTTTTGGCCGTTCCGTAGGAACAGATGGATCTCGACGTGGTCGCCGGCGGCAGCCAGCCGCTCCGCCACGGTCTTGGCGACGTCTTCCGCGGCGCGCCCGCGCCCAAACAGCTGAGGCTCGACGTCATCCACGCGGACGGCCCAGACGTCGCCAAAGGGTTCTACAACGACGGTTCGCATCGAAGCATCTCCAGTGAAGAGTGAAGGCGGTCGCTATTTGGATGGCCGCGGAGACGGTTCAAGGGGCGCTGTAGTCCAGCCCGGCAGGCTGTTCCATAAGTTTGGGGGCTTCCAACCGACGGCCGGCCATTGCGACTGCGTCAGCAAAGGCCGGCCAGCGTCCCGGCCCGGATCGCGTCCGGCCTACGCCTTCATGGCGTGCCAGCCTCGGATCATGAAGGCCTGGAAGAAGGACACGGGCGTCGCAAACCCTGCTGCCCGCCAAAGGGCCTCGGTCTCTGCCGCCGGCAGAACCCCCAGCGCGTCGCGCAGCATGCTCTCCAGCCTGGCCGACGATTCGGGGGTCGCGCCCATCAGGGTCTGGACCTGCTTCCAGTCCTTCAACATGTCTGGAAACGCCGCATCTTCGAGATCGGCGCTGATTTCGGCGCTGACGAAGCGACCGCCCCGCTTCAGTCGATCATGAATGGCGCTGTAGAAGGCCGGCCGTTGTTCCCGTCTGATGAAATGGGCGACCAACAGGCTGACCGCGGCGTCGAATGGGCCGGGGGGCGCGTCCTCGGCGTAGCCCTGGATAAGCTCGCATCGCTCCAGAACGCCCGCTTCCTTTAACCGGTCCCGGCCGACATTCAGCATCTCGGCGGAAGGATCGACCCCGACGAAAAACCATCCTGGACGCGCTTGGGCCAGGGAGAGGATTTCAGCGCCCGTTCCCACGCCGACGCACAGCACTCGCGCTTCGCTCGGACATTCGGCCAGGACCAGGCCCGTTAGGAAGTGGAGGCAATTGGAGATCGGAACGAGGGCGCGGTTCCGATGGTCGTAGGCGTCCGCCATCTCCTGGTTGAAGAAGGACGGCGAGGCGGTCGATCGGGAAGAAGGCATTGTTAATGTGTAACACAAACGTCGTCCGGTACCATGCCAACCGTCATGTCCTGTTAGAGCAACCGGCCGATCGTCCGAGGCCCATTTCGGGAATCCTAATCCAGCCTCACATTGACCGCGCAGATCTGGCGGCCGTCCTTCGTCTTCACTCTCACTTCGAAGGCGACGGATTCCCGGCTCAGGATCTCGCGCTCCTTGATCAGATCGCCGGCGAAGCGAAACCCTTGACGACGCGCCTCGGCGTCCGTCGAAGCCTCGGCTTCGTGGACCTGATCCACCTCCAGACCGGCGACGAGGAAATCGTAGAGGGCCATGACGGAAACCTATACGCCCGAGCCTGAACCTAGGATGACTCTGCTGATCGGCGTCTCTCGGCATGGCGCCAGGCGATCCGACCCATGCGAAGGGGAACCGTTAAAGCAACGCCTGGGCGTCGAGGACGTTATCGACGCCGCGTCGCATGAGCGGCGGCGATGGAAATGCGCGAAGTGTGGAGCGGGAAGGCGAAGAGGGGATGTGGTCCGGCGACGAGCTCCACGATCTGATCACGATCAAGCTGACGCGGCGCAGGAGCGTGTCTCCAGCAACCCTCCGCAAGCTCAGTGAAGCGTTCAATCCCTTGGCGCTCATCCCTGCGAGGGACGACCTCATCGTACAGGGCGTCAAGGCCTCCTCCTGCCTCCTGCTTTTGAACGGGTTTGCGGCTCGCTACCGCTTGTTGCGGAATGGGCGGCGCCAATTCACCGAGATTTGTCTCCCAGGCGATTTCGTCAATCTCGGCTCTTTGTTGAAGAAGCGTCAGCCGCAGGGCGTCGTGGCCCTGACGGACTGTCGGGCGGCCTCCATTCCCCATGCTCGCCTTGATCGGTTGATCGACGCCGACGGCGACCTGGTCAGAAGCCTGTGGCTGGACACCCTGGTCGACGGCGCCGTAAGCCGCGAGTGGATTCTTGCGCTCGGCGCCCAGAGCGCAAAGGAGCGCCTGGCCTGGTTCCTGTGTGAACTCTACTGCCGACTGGAACTGGTGGGCCGCGCGAAAGACTGCTGCTTCCAGTTGCCTATGACCCAGGCGGAGATAGCGGATATCCTTGGGCTTTCGACCGTCCATGTGAACCGCGTCGTGGCGGAGCTTCGACGAGAAGGTCTCGTGGAGTGGAAGGGGGCTCTTGTTCATCTGAAAGATTGGGGCGGGCTGGCCGCCCTGGCCGAGTTCGACAAGGCCTACCTGGAGTCGCCTCCAGAGTAAGCGGGCGGTCGCGGTGGGACGGCGGCGCGAGATCGGCCGCGTCCGTCCCTGTTCTCGCTACAGGCGCAAGCGTAGATGGCTTTTATCGACCCATCGACCCACCCCGGCGCAATCGGAAAAGGCTCCGATCCATTAGGATCGTTGTCGGCGGCGCTGAGGCGATCGTCACTACATTGACCTCAGCGGCGAACATGCACCTTGGGAACAGCGTCGCTAACATGACGTTGGCCCATCATGACTGGCGATGTTGCAACACTTATCGGCTCGGCTGCAGCAATCTGCTCGATTACGAGCTTTGCCCCGCAGGCGTACAAGATCTGGAAGGAGAGGGACGCCTCGGCGGTGAGCCTCAAAACCTATTCCCTGACCGTCAGTTGCTTCATCCTGTGGACGATCTACGGCGTGATGACCTCGGCCTGGCCTGTGACCGTCGCCAACGCCTCCGCCCTCGTGATGGCGTCGGCGGTCCTGGTTATGAAATGGCGCTTTCGCGACGCGGCGAAGAGCGCATCGGACGCGTGAACGCGGTCAGGCGGCGAGTGGAAAACGCAGGGTGAAACAACTGCCTCGACCGGGGCCGTCGCTGGCCAGTTCGACGGCTCCGTCATGCATCTCGACCAACTGCTTTACGAGAGCCAGGCCGATGCCGAGACCTTCGCGCGAGCGATCGTCCGGCCCCTTCGACTGAGTGAACAGATCGAAGATGCGGCCCTGCATGTCATGCGGCACGCCCACGCCGTTGTCGGCGATGTCGATCCGCACCTCGTCCTGGACGACATCCGCGGAAATACGGATCTGTCCTTCGGACGGCGTGTATTTGGCGGCGTTGGTCAGCAGGTTGCTGACGACCTGCGACAGGCGGGTGAAATCGCCTTCGAGCCACAGGGGCTGGGAAGGCAGGGCGACCGTCAGGTCATGCGCGCCCGCCTCGATCTTGGGGCGGCTGGTGTCCACGGCGGACTCGATGACGCTCTGCAGACTCACACGCTCGCGCTGAAGGGAAATCTTGCCCTGGTCGATCCGGGCGACGTCGAGCAGGTCCTCGATCAGCCGCGAGAGGTGGTGGGCCTGAACCTCCATCCGCGCCTGGATGTCGGCCTTGCGGTTCTTGTCCGACTGGCGCTCCAGAAGCTGAAGACCGGCGCGGAGCGCCATGATCGGGTTGCGCAACTCATGGCCCAGCATGGCGATGAAGTCGTTCTTGCGGCGGTCGGCCGCGCGCAGGGCGTTAGCGTAGGCCTCCAGTTCATCGCGCTGGGCGAGAATCTCCATGCGCTGACGATAGAGGTCGATGAAGACGTTCGCCTTGCTGCGCAGGATGTCGGTTTCGATCGGTTTCTGGATGAAGTCGACCGCCCCGGCCTCATAGCCCCTGAACCGTCGCTGCAGGTCGGCGCTTCCCGCCGTGACGAAGATGATGGGGACGTGGCGCGCGTTCACATTGCCGCGCATGAACTCGGCCAACTGGAAACCGTCCATGCCTGGCATCTGCACGTCCACCAGGGCCAGGGCGACATCGTGGATCAGCAGCAGCTCCAGCGCCTCGTCGCCCGAGCGGGCCTTCAGGCAGACGACGTCCTCCCGCTTCAGCAGCGCCTCCAGCGCGAGCAGGTTCTCTTCAAGGTCGTCGACCAGCAGAAGGTGAATCGGCTGTTCCGGGCTGCTCATTCTGTTCCGAGACCTTTCAGATGTTCGGCGATGCCTTCGAGCGGCAGGGCGACGGCCGCCGTGCAGGCGTTGCGGGCGGCCTGGGGCATGGCCTGGGCGTAGGCGGCGGCGGGCTCCTCCACCAGGGCGACCCCGCCCGCGGCGGCGACGGCGCTCAGCCCGGCTGCGCCGTCCTCGTTGGCGCCGGTCAGGATCACCCCGGTCAGGCCGGCGCCGTAGGCGTCCGCCGCGCTTTCGAACAGCGCGTCTATGGAGGGGCGGGAGTAGTTGACGGCTTCGTCGGAGGACAGGGCCATATCACCGTTGCTCTCGACCAGCAGGTGGTAGTCTGAGGGGGCGAAATAGACCACGCCGGGACGGGCGGTCTCCTTGTCTTCGGCCTCCTTGACCTCAAGCAGGCATCTGGCCCCGAACAGAGGGGCCAGCACGTTGCCGCGGTCGGCCGGGACGTGCAGGACGATGAAGATCGGCCAGGGGAAGTCCGCCGGCAGCGACGGGAGGAGGGCGAGCAGGGCCTGCACCCCTCCGGCGGAGGCGCCGATCACCACGGCCCGGTCGGGGGACGGACTCATGGTTCGCGTTTCCTGTAGATCTTCTCCGCCGGGACAAACTCGGAGAAGGCGGCCGCATGGCGTGAGAAGCGCAGGCTTTCCTTCGATCCGATCCCCAGAAAGCCGTTGCGCGCCAGGGAGTCCCTGAAAAGGCCCACGGCGCGATCCTGAAGGCCTCGGTCGAAATAGATCATGACGTTGCGGCAGGAGATGAGCTGCATCTCGGCGAAGACGGCGTCCGTGACAAGGCTGTGGTCAGAGAAGACGACATTGGCGCGCAGCGACTTGTCGAAGACCGCGCGACCGTAGTCGGCCGTATAGTAGTCGGACAGGGACGAGCGGCCGCCCGACTTCTGGTGGTTTTCGGTGAATTTGCGGATTCGATCGAGGGGATAGATCCCCGCTTCCGCGGCGCGCAGGGCGTCGGGATTGATGTCGGTGGCGTAGAAGAGGGTGCGATCGAACAGGCCTTCCTCGCGGAACAGGATGGCCATGGAATACAGCTCCTCCCCGGCGCTGCACCCCGCGATCCACACCTTGAGCGAGGGATAGGTGCGCAGATGGGGCAGCACCTGCTCACGCAGGGCGCGAAAGTAGCCGGGATCGCGGAACATCTCGCTGACCTGAACTGTCAGGAAGGCGAGCAGACGAGGCAGCATTTCGGGATCGTGCAGGACCCGTTCCTGCAGGGCCGTCAGGCTCGGCAGGCCGAAATGGCTGCGCGCCTGAATCAGGCGGCGCTTGATCGACGCCCGTGCGTACTGGCGGAAGTCGTAATGGTAGCGCTGGTATAGCGCCTCCAGCAGCAGACCGATCTCGATATCCTCGATCTCGTTCGTCATGGCGGACTCAGCGGGGCATCCAGACGCGGACCAGGGACAGCAGCTTGTCCACGTCCAGCGGCTTGGCCATGTAGTCGTTCGCCCCGGCCGCCATGCAGCGCTCCTGGTCGTCCGGCATGGCCTTGGCGGTCAGCATCAGCACCGGCAGAGTCGTCCAGCGCGGATCCTTTCTCATTTCACGCGTCGCCGTCAGGCCGTCCATGACCGGCATCATCACGTCCATCAGCACAAGGTCGACAGCCTTCGAAGGATCGGTCGAGGCCTGCTCCAGCGCCTCGAGCGCTTCCTTGCCGTTGCGGGCGATCTCCACCAGGGCGCCGCGCGGTTCAAGGACATTGGTCAGGGAGTAGACGTTGCGGACGTCGTCCTCGACGATCAGAATCCGGCGCCCTTCCAGCACGGCGTCGCGATTGCGCGCCTTGCGGATCATCTTCTGCTGCTCGGGCGGAAGCTCGGACACCACCTGGTGGAGGAAGAGGGAGACCTCGTCGAGCAGCCGCTCCGGCGACTTGGCGCCCTTGATGATGATGGAGCTCGAATAGCGGCGCAGCTGCTGCTCGTGATCGGGCGACAGATCGCGCCCCGTATAGACGATCACGGGCGGGAAGCCATGGCCGCCCTCGCGGCTGAGGGTCTCCAGCAGGGAGAAGCCCGACGCGTCAGGCAGGGTGAGATCAAGCACCATGCAGTCGAAGGTCTGGGTTCTGAGTTGCTCCAGGCATTCGGCGGCGGTGCCCACGCCTACGGTTTCTACGTCGCCGGAGGCCAGCAGGCGGCTCACCGCGTCGCGCTGGACCAGATCGTCCTCCACGATGAGCACGCGACGTACGGTGCGGGTCAGCGTGTCCTCGAGAGTGCGCAGAACCTCGGCGAGATCCTCGCGCTTCACCGGCTTGACCAGATAGCCGATGGCGCCCAGCGACAGGGCGGTCTGGCTGTGATCCTCGGCCGAGACGACGTGGATGGGGATGTGGCGGGTGTCATCGTCGCGCTTCAGCACGTCGAGAACGGTCAGGCCCGACTGATCGGGCAGGCCCACGTCCAGCACGACCGCGCTGGGACGATGGCGCTTGGCCAGCTTGAGAGCCTCCTGGGCCGTGCCCGCCACGATGCACTGGAAGCCCAGCTCGCGGGACAGGTCGCGGACGATGGCGGCGAAGCGGTCGTCGTCCTCGACAACCAGCAGCAGGCGGCGCGTTCCGGCCAGATGATCGCGGTCGTCCTCGATGCTCGCAGACATTGATTGACGCCGCTCGGGAGGCGGTTCCGACGGGGGTGAAACATGCGGGGCAGGGGCAGGCGTCTCGCGCGGAGGGACCTGCGCAGCGTCATAGGCGCGCGGAAGGGTCAGAGTGAAGACGCTCCCTTCGCCCACTCGGCTTTCCAGGGTGATCCGCCCGCCGAGCAGGCGCGCCAGTTCGCGCGAGATCGACAGGCCCAGGCCCGTGCCGCCGTATCTGCGGCTGATGGTTCCGTCGGCCTGCTGGAAGGCCTCGAAAATCCCCGTCTGCTGCTCGGGGGATATGCCGATGCCGGTATCCGACACGGCGAAGGCGATCCTGTCCCCGGGCTGGGCCGATATGCCCAGTTTCACACCCCCGATTTCCGTAAACTTGAAGGCGTTCGACAGCAGGTTCTTGAGAATCTGCTCCAGCCGCTGGCGATCCGTCTCCATCAGATCGGCTCCAGCGTCCAGTTCGATCTCGAAGGCCAGACCGCGATCGTCCGCCACCGGCTGGAAGAGTTGCCGGACGTCCTCCGTCAACCGTTGCATCGACACCGCCTCGGGACGCGCCTGAATGTGGCCTGCCTCGATCTTGGACAGGTCGAGGATGTCGTTGATCAAGGCCAGGAGATCATTGCCGGACGACTGAATCGTGCGGGCGTAGTTGACCTGTTCCTCCGACAGCGTTCCCTCTGGGTTGTCGGCCAGAAGTTTGGACAGGATCAGCAGGGAGTTGAGCGGGGTCCGCAGCTCATGGGACATATTGGCCAGGAAGTCGGACTTATACTGGCTGGCCTGTTCGAGTTCGCGCGCCTTCAGCGTCAGCGCCGAGGCGCCGCGCTCCAGATCGTCGCGCTGGGTTTCCAGCAACTGGGCCTGCTCCTCCAGTTGGCTGTTGGTCTGCTCCAGCTCCGCCTGCTGCTGCTCCAGTCGCGTCTGGGATTCCTTCAGCGCCCGACCCTGTTCCTCCAACTCTTCGTTGGAGACGCGCAACTCCTCGCTCTGGACCTGGAGCTCCTCGGCCTGGCGCTGGGTTTCCTCCAGCATGTTCTGCAGCTGGGCGCGGTAGCGGGCCGAGCGCAAGGCTGTGCCGATGGCGGGCCCGGTTTCTTCAAGCAGGGCCATAAGCCGTTCGTCCGGCGTGTGCAGAAAGCCGAGTTCCAGAACCGCATTGACCGCGCCGTCCGCCCGGGCGGGGGCGATCACCAGGTGCCTCGGCTTGTCGCGGCCGAGGGCCGAACCGATCGTCAGATAGCCCTCAGGCACGTCGGACAGGGTCAGAATCTGACCGTCCGCCGCCACCTGCCCGAGCAGCCCCTCGCGCGGGCCGAAGCGTTCAGCGACGGGCGCGTCCGACGGGACGCCGAGCGCGGCGATGCGTCGATAAAGGCCGCCTTCGCCTTTGAACAGGGCGGCCGCCTGGACGCCGGCGTACCGTCCCAGATAGGCGAGAATGCTGTCTCCCAGCTGTTCCAGCGACTGATCGCCCATCATGGCGACGCCGAGGCCCACCTGGCCTTCATGCAGCCATTCCTGGCGCGCGCGCGCCCTGGCGCTGCGACGGACCAGCATGAAGACCGTGATCGTCAGGACAGCACCGAGCACGCCCGAAAGCACGCCGCTGATCAGCGCCGTGCGATAGGCGGCGTTCATTTCCGTCAGTCGCTGCTGACGCACGCTCTGCTCTTCCTGACGCATGAGGGCGACCTGGGCCCGGATCGCGTCCATCTCCTGCTTGCCCTGATCCGTGGCCATCCGCGCCAGCGCGGCCTGCATGCCCTCGGCGCGGCGCGCCTGTAGGGCCGCGTCCAGCTCGGCCAGTTTGGCGTCGAGGCGAGCGCGCAGCTGATTCAGGTGACCTTGTTGGACAGGGTTGTCGCGGGTGAGCTCCGCGATATCGCCCAGCCGTCGGTTGAGATCCCGGGTCGCCGTCTCGTAGGGCTGCAGATAGGAGACGTTGCCCGTCAGCAGATAGCCGCGCTGGCCCGTCTCGGCGTCCTGAGCGGCGGACAACAGTTCATCAACCGCGAGGATCACCTCGTGCGTATGGATGATCTGCTGGTTGTTGGCGCGCAGAACTTCGACATTCCTCCAGGCGACAAGCCCGGTGGCGAGGAAGAAGGAAAGAACCAGGGCCAACCCCAGAACCGCCCAGGCCTCCATCTTCGAGCCCGCAGACGGACGACGTGACGATTTCATCAAGTTGTGAACCCTGGACGAGGAGCGAGAGCGCCCTGCCTAAGGACGCGTGCAGACCTTGCAATAACCTATGCTGGATTCGCCGCACAGACTTGCTGATGAACGATGCGGCTGATCGCCCCGTGGCCCCGCTGCGGCTCTCACGAGAAAGGCGCGGCCAGCTCCAGAATCTGACGAAGCGGCGGAAAAGCCCGGCGTCGCAGCGCCTCCTGCAGCTTCATTCCGGATGAAGCACCACCTTCGTCCATTCGTTCTGGTTCTCTTTGAAGTTGCGGTAGGCCTCGGGGGCCTGCTCGAGCGGCAGGCGGTGGCTGATCAGATCAGTGGTGTCGATGCGGCCGTCCAGGATCATCTCGAGCAGGGCGGGGAGGTAGCGCTGCACATGTGTCTGGCCGGTTTTGAGGGTCAGGCCTTTCTGCATGAAGGCGCCGACCGGCACCTTGTCCGCGAAGCCGCCGTAGACGCCGGGCACCGACACCGTGCCGCCCTTGCGCACCGCCATGATGGTTTCGCGCAACACGTGGGCGCGGTCTGTCCCCATGCGGGTCGAGGTCTTTACGGCGTCGACGATGTTGTCGGGCGAGAAGCCGTGGCTTTCCATGCCCACGGCGTCGATGCAGCTGTCGGGCCCGAGGCCCGCCGTCATTTCCTGGAGCGCCTCGCGGACCCTGACCTCGTGGTAGTTGAGGACCTCGGCGCCGTTGGCCCTGGCCAGGGCCAGGCGGTTGGGATGGTGATCGATGGCGATGACGCGGCCCGCGCCCTGAAGGAAGGCGCATTTGATCGCGAACAGACCCACCGGCCCGCAGCCCCAGACGGCGACGGTGTCGCCGCGCTCGATCTGGCAGTTCTCGGCGGCCATCCAGCCCGTGGGGAAGATGTCGGACAGAAAGAGCACCTTCTCGTCCTCGACGCCGTCCGGGATCTTGATCGGCCCGTAGTCGGAATAGGGCACCCGCGCGTACTCGGCCTGTCCTCCGGCGTAGCCGCCGGTCAGGTGCGAATAGCCGAAGGCGCCGGTCATCACCTGGCCGAAGGCGATCTCCGATGCGTCGGCCTTATCCGCCGGATTGGAATTGTCGCAGGCGGCGGGAAGGGATTTCTGGCAGAAGAAACATTGGCCGCAGGCGATGACGAAGGGCACCACGACCCGGTCCCCCTTCTTCAGGCTGGTGTTTCCGCGCCCGACGTCCACGACTTCGCCCATGAATTCATGGCCGAGGATGTCGCCGTTCGACATTCCGGGGATGTAGCTGTCGTACAGATGCAGATCCGAGCCGCAGATGGCCGTGGCCGTAATCCTGATGATGGCGTCGCGAGGGTTGATGATCTCCGGGTCGGGAACCGTGTCCATCTGGACGTTATGCTTGCCGTGCCAGGTGAGGGCGCGCATGGGCGATCCTTTCTGCTGCGATCAGAGGCGGCGGGAGCCGCGCGGCGCTGCATCCGGCGCCCTTGAGGTCGAAATCTCGCCCGTCTCCATGAGCTGCTTGAAGCGCCGCAGTTCGCGCCGCGCCTGCAGGCGCGGCTCGCGCTGCATGACCTTGGCGATCGCCTTGCCCACGACCCCGCCGGGCGGATCGTAGCTGATGAAGAGCCGGACCTCCGTGCCGCGCCCGAAAGGATGGTCCCGGAACTCGATCCAACCCTCATGGTCGACGTCGGAGCCCTGGGTCGAGGTCCAGGCGATGCGACGGTCCGCCAGGTCCTCTGTGACCACGGAGGTCAGCGCGACGTCCTTTCCGCCCGGTCCTTCGACGACCCATCGGGAATGCGTCGCGTCCAGAACTTCGACAGACTTCACCGTCTCCGAGAAGACGGGCAGGTTCAAAAGATCGCGCCAATAGTTGTAGAGGGCCGATCGGGGCCGTCGGATCAGCATGGCGCGCAAGCTGTCGGCCGCGTGGCGCCCTTCGTGAAGGTCGCTGTCGCGGAAGGCCGAGGAATCCACATCGGCGTCAGTCGAAATCGGACGATCGGTCATGTCTGGCTCCGGTGCGTGAAGAGCCAATGGACCGACAGCGGGTTCGTTGCGGAGATCGATGAAGTGACGGGTATCCGACAGCCGGACCCCTCATCCGCTCCGCCGGTTTGCCAGAGACCCGCAAACCGAAGGAGATCGACATGATCAACAACGACGACGTCTGGCGCGACGTGTTCGTGACTGGCCTGAAGAACGCCCATGCCGTGGAGCATCAGGCCCTGGCCCTGATGGATCGGCAGATCGAACGCGCCAGAAATTTCATGGAGGTGGCGGAGAAGCTGAAGGCGCACCGGCTTGAAACCGAGCAGCAGATTTCACGGCTTGAGCAGATTCTCTCGGGCCTTGACGAGAGTCCGTCAGGTCTGAAGGACGCCGCGATGTCCATGAGCGGCAACATGGCAGCCCTGGGCCACACCTTCGCCGAGGACGAAATTCTCAAGAACGCCTTCGCCAACTTCGCCTTCGAGAACTATGAGGTCGCGGCCTACAAGGGACTGATCGTCCTGGCCGAGCACGGCGGCTACTCTGTCGCGTTGGATCCGCTGAACGCCTCGCTGGATGAAGAAGCGCGCATGGCGGCCTGGGTGGACCAGAGCCTGCCGGCCCTCACCGAGAAATTCCTGATGCTGAAGCGCGCGGGCGAGAACCCCAGCCGCTGATCGCTGTCGCAAGGAGACGCGAGATGTTCATGCACAACAAGAAGCTGATGTACACGGTGCGGGTTTCAGAACCCAATCCGGCCCTGGCGACCCTGATGCTGGAGCAGTTCGGCGGGCCACAGGGCGAATTGGCGGCGGCGATGCGCTACTTTACGCAGGGTCTGGCGGACGAGGACGTCGCCCGCCGCGACATGCTGATGGACATCGCGACCGAGGAGCTCAGCCACCTCGAGATCATCGGTTCGATCGTCGCCATGCTGAACCGCGGCGCCAAGGGGCGCCTGGCCGAGGCGGCGGAGGAGGAGGCCGACCTCTACGCCAGCATGACGTCGGGGGGCGAAAGCCACACTACGTCCATCCTCTATGGAGGCGGCGCGGCCCTGATCAATTCGGCGGGCGTGCCCTGGACGGCGGCCTATGTGGACTCGATCGGGGATCCGGCCTGCGACCTACGCTCCAACATCGCGGCGGAGTCGCGGGCCAAGATCGTCTATGAGCGACTGATCAACGTCACCGACGACCCGGGAATCAAGGACGCCCTGACCTTTCTGATGACGCGTGAGGTCGCCCACCAGAAGTCGTTCGAGAAGGCCCTCTACGCCATCCCCGCCAACTTCCCGCCGGGCAAGCTGCCGGGCCATCCGGACTTCGCGGACAAATACTACAACATGTCCCAGGGCGAGGGCGACGCATCCGGACCGTGGAACACGGGCGAGCAGTGGGACACCGTCGACGAGCGCGAAGCTCAAATGGCCGTCGACGGCGGGGACGGCCGCGCCGAGGTGGCGCTTTCGGCCGACGAAGAAAAGGCGGTGGAGACATTCGCCGCTCGCACGCGTTCCGATCCCGAATCCGATCCGTTGACCGGCGCGGACCTCGGGGCCGGCCCAGGCGCGGGGCGAACTCGGCCGGTCCCATCCGTTCCGCCGGGCTAGGGGGCGGTCGTTTCACATCAGGAAGGGGAGGCGGGGTTGCGGACGGACGATGCGAAACACCGTCGCATTCGCGGAGCGGCCGGCGCGTCAGGCGTCGGCCGTATCCATATCCGCATTGAGGCTCGGGTTCGGCCTTTGCCACGCGAGGAGAAAACATGCGCCACGAAATCATCATCGTCGGCGGAGGCGCGGGCGGCCTGGAGCTCGCCGCCCGGCTGGGGCGCGCGTTGGGCCGCAATGAAGGTCCGCGACGCGTGCTGCTGATCGACCGGACCATCTTTCACCTGTGGAAGCCCTCCCTGCACGAGGTCGCGGCCGGCTCGCTGGATTCGCATCAGGAAGGCCTTGCGTATCCGCTGCTGGCCCGGCGCAATCACTTCAGTTTCGCCTTCGGAGACCTGGAGGGACTGAACGCCGCTGAAAAGAGGCTGAGTCTGGCCGAAGTGCGGGCCGACGACGGCCGGGTTCTGATTCCGCCGCGAACGCTGGCCTATGACCGGTTGGTGCTGGCGACGGGCAGCGGCTCCAATCTGTTTAACACGCCGGGCGCCGCCGAGCACGCCCACCTGCTAGAGGACGTGGCGGACGCCGAAGCCTTCAACCGGCGCCTGACCGGCGCCTTCCTGGCGTCGGCCTATGCGCCCGGCCAAAGGCTGGACATCGCCATCGTTGGGGCGGGCGCCACCGGGGTCGAGCTTTCGACCGAGTTGATCGAAGGCCACCGAGCCCTTTCGGCCGGTTTGGGCGCGCATCAGAAGTTCGATCTGGGGGTGACGGTGGTCGAGGCGGGGCCGCGCATCCTCGGGGGTCTGCCCGAAACCGTGGCCGCCAAGGCGGCGCGGGAGCTGGAGCGCCGGGGCGTGACCCTCGCCGTGGACGCCAAGGTCGAGCAGGTTGCGGCGGATGGGCTGCAGACCAGCCGGGGCTGGATTCGATCGGATCTGACCGTATGGGCGGCGGGCGTCCTGGCGTCGCCCCGCAATCACAACTTCGGACTGGAGACCGGGCCCCTCAATCAGTTCTTGACGGACGATCGTCTGAGGACGTCAGCCCCGGACGTCTACGCCATGGGAGACTGCGCCCAGACTCCGCATGGCGCCGGCTTCGTCCCGGCACGCGCTCAGGCGGCGGCCCAGCAAGCCAAGTATCTGGCTCGCGCGCTGCTTAAGGGAGGCGATCCAGACCCATATGTCTATCGCGACCGCGGCTCCTTAGTGTCCCTGGGCCGCGAAGGCGGCGTGGGGGCGCTGATGGGCGGTCTGGTCGGGCCGAACTTCCTGATCGAGGGCTGGCTGGCGCGGCAGGCCTATATGAGCCTTCACCTTGACCACTATCGTGCGGTGATCGGCCTGCGGCGCACGGCGCTTCTGGCCCTGTCCCGCCTGCTGATGCGCCGCGTGTCCGGGCGGCTCAAGCTGCACTGAGGGAGCCCGGATGAAAGTCTGAATCCAGACGCTCCGGAACGGCGTCCGGGGACCGCGATTGCAGGGAGGCGGCAAGGGAGGCCGTCTCCATGAATGCTCACGATCCCGCGCCCGCCCCGCCTCCCGGCGCGCCGCCGCGATTCCAGGGTCGGGTCGCAGTGGTCACCGGCGGCGCGCGCGGCATAGGACGCGCCATCGCCCTGGCTCTGGCGCGCGAGGGCTGCGATCTCGTCATCGGCGATGTTCTGGAAGGCCTGCCCGACGGAACTCCCTATCCCAAGGCGACCCAGGCGGACCTGGACCAGACAGTCGCGGCGGCCGGCGCCAGCGGCGTGCGCTGCATCGGCCTGCGCATGGATGTGCGCGAGACAAGCGAAGGCGAGGCTCTGATCGAAGCGGCGCGAGCCTCTTTCGGACGGCTGGATTTCCTGATCGCGAACGCGGCCGTGACCCTGGAAGGACGGCTGACGGACCTGGCGCCCGACCAGTTCGACGCCGTGGTGCGGACCAATCTGCACGGCGTCTTCAACGTCATGGCTCCGGCCCTGCGCCTGATGACGGAAGCCGGGCGCGGCCGCGTCGTCGCCATCGACAGCGGCGCGGGCAAGCATGCTGAGGCGGAGGCGCCTACGTCGCCTCGAAATTCGGCCTGATCGGCCTGTGCAAGACGGCGGCGCTGGAGGTCGCCGAACACGGCGTGACAGTCAATGCGGTCCTGCCGGGGCCGACGGATACCCCCATGATGTCGAGCCCGCAGCGGTTTCGTCAGGCGGTTCCCGATAAGCCCGACCCGACCCGCGACGACTATCTGGAGGCCCGCAAGGACGCCACCCCCATGGGCCTGGCCTGGATCAAGCCCGAGGACGTGGCCGCCGTCGTCCTGTTCCTGCTCAGTGATGAGGCGCGTTTCGTCAGCGGCGAAACCATCAGCGTCGACGCCGCCGACTGCGCCAACTGGACATGAGCGGCCGTCCCGTCGCCGCCTGGCCTGGACCCGACGGCGAGGCCCCGCCGGTTCTCGTCGGCGTGACTCCGGCCGCCGCGTCGGGCCTGACCATACTGATGGTGGTCGGGGCCGTCGGGCTTTTCGCCCTGGCGGACGTTTTCGCCAAGCTGCTGACCCACGACACGCCGCCGGCCCAGGTCGTCTGGGTGCGCTATGTCGCCATGCTGGTCCTGGGACTGGTCGTCGCCGCAGATCGCGGCCGGGCGGCGTGGCGCGTACGGCGGCCGCTCTTGCAGGGACTGCGTGGTCTGGCGGTGCTGGCGTCCGGCGGACTGTTCATACTGGGGCTCGGCCATTTGCCGCTGCCGGAGGCGACGGCGGTCTCCTTCGTGACTCCGACCTTCGCCACGCTGATGGCCATTCTCCTCCTTCGCGAAGCCGTGGCGAGGCGGCGCTGGACGGCGCTGCTGGTCGGTCTGGTCGGGATTCTGATTCTGTTGCGGCCCGGCGGCGCGCTGTTCAGCCCGGCGGCGCTTTTCCCGCTCGGATCCGCCTTCTTCGGCGCGACCGCCATTATCCTGACGCGTCGCATCGGCGGCGACGACGCGCCGGCGACCCTGCTCTGTTCCGCTCTCGTCGGCTTTGTCCTGCTCAGCGCGACGGCGCCGCTGTGGTTTGCGCCGATGGCCCCGGTCGCCCTGGCGGCGGCTGCCGCCATGGGCTTGTGCTACGCCGTCGGCCAACTGCTGTTGATCGCCGCCTATGGGCGCGGCGAGGCGTCTCTGCTGGCGCCCTTCTCCTACGCCCAGGTGATCTTCGCCGCCTTGCTGGGCGGGCTCGTCTTCGGCTGGACGCCGGACGGACCGGCGGCCCTGGGCATGGGGTTGGTGGCAGCGAGCGGGGTCTACATCCTGCATCGCGAAGGGGTGCTGGCCCGGCTTCGCTTCAAAGGAATGTCAGTTCGGCGCGCTCGGCGCCGTGCCGCGCAGTAAGGCGTGCGGGGCGCCCGCGGACCCACAGCCGTTCGATCCTGATCTCCCTCCAGCCTTCCGGGAGAACGACCGGGCGCCGCGCCCAGGCTTCGGGCGGCCCGTCGTCGATCTGCAAGCCCGTCAGGCCATAGGTCAGGCCCATCAACAGCCCGCCCAGATTGGCGAAGAAAGGGCCGGCCGCCGTGCCTTCGGCCTGATCCAGCCGGTACTCGAGACATTGGTGGAAACGGGGCTGATCGTAGGCGGCGTAGCCTTCCTCGAACAGCTTGAGCGCCAGCTTCCGGTCGCCCGCCATCGTCGCCCAGACGCAGTAGAGGGCCGGCAGCATGGGCGCGCCCACATAATCAGGCCAGAGCTTCAGGTAGAAATCCAGCGTCCTGCGTCTCTGGGCGGCGGAGACGGGATAGTCATAGGGAAACAGACCCGCCAGCGGCGAAGGCGTCGCCCCCTTGGGTTCGCGGACGGTGAAGTCGTCGTGCGCGGCGATCACCCCGTCCGATCGGACGGGCAGATAGAGGTTCGCCGCCACCTCGCCCCATGCGGCCGGGACCGGCTCGCCCAGGCGCTCGGCGGCGCGCCCCGCGCGTCGAAGGATGTTCGCCCCGGCCATCAGGGTGAAGGCGTCGTTGTCGGGCGGTTGCGGCACCTCGGCCGGTCCCATGGCGCACGGCAGTTCAAACCCGCGGGGCGTCCGCTGAACCCGGCTGACGAACCAATCGGCCACCCCGCTCAAAACGGGCCAGGCGTCCTCTCTCAGGAAGCGCTCGTCCCCGGTCGCGTCGGCGTATAGCGAAAAGCCTCGCGCCACATGAAGGGAGACGTGATCCTCATGCTGGGCGGCGTCGCCGGCGCCCGGCGCGGCTTCCTGCCCGGTCGTCGGCGCGGCCTGCCAGGGGAACTGCAGGCCCTGGCGGCTGGACAGGCGAGCGTTGGTCCCCGCCGCCGCCCGGCCCCGCGTGCGGAAGGCCAGCAGCGCCTGCGCCGCGTCGGGCTGCATCAGCAGGAGAGGCGGCAGGCAGAAGGCGTCCACGTCCCACATCACATGGCCGTAATAGTAGTGATAGTCGTGCCAGGTCGCGAGGCCGAAGATGGAGGTCGACGACGGCGAGGCCGGGTGCGCCGAGGCGTTGAGATAGTAGAAGGCGGCGTCGATCAGCGCCTGATGGTCCGGGGCGGCGCCGTCCACGACGATGCGGCCGCGCCACAGATCCGACCACGCCTCGCGATTGCAGCGTCGCAGGTCATCGAAGCCCGTTCGCCCGGCCCGCGCAACGCGCCGCACGGCTTCCTCGTCAGGCCGTTCATGCTGGACCGACGGGATGAGGGCGGCGAGCTGGCGGAAACGTACGGGACGCCCCGCTGACAGACGCAACTGATGTTCGGTGCACAGCGGCCCTTGCGGATGCGCCATCACCTGACGTCGGGCGCCGTCCGGGCCTTCGGTCAGCAGGGCGACGCCGCAGCGACCCAGGCCCCCTTCGGTCTCCCACAACAGGCTGCCGTCGCACGCGGGCTCGGGCTCGCCGGGCGTGTCCGTGCGGCGCCGAAGCATCCGCCCGTGCACCCCGTCGATATCGACCAGGGCGCGGAAGGTCAGGTCGCAGGCCGCGTCGGCGGTCAGCCGGACTTTCTGGGCCACGATGGCGGGCGCGGCCCGGCTGGCGAAGGTCAGCACTTCGACCGAGAGCGTCCGTTCTGCGGCGGTGAAGCGGAACTGGGAGGACAGCTCCCCGGAGGCGAAATCATAGCTCTGGCGCAGGTCGCTGATCGCCCAGGGCTGGTCGCTCATCCAGACGCCGTTCAACGCCAGATCGCCCGCAAGGGGATAGGGCGCGGCGGCGGCGGCCTCGATCTGGCGTTCCGGATGTTCGCCCGCCAGGCCGCTGACCAGCACCATGCCGGCGATCAGGGGAACCTCCCGCACGCGAAGGCCGATCAGGCCGTTGCTGACATAGGCGGGGAGGTCGCCGTTGCGCGGACCTTCGGCCACGGGCGGGATGACGACGTCAGGCACGGCGCTCAGGCGCCGCCGTGCGGCTTCGCGCCGGAAGGGCGTGCGGTCGGCGTCTTCTTGAAGGTGTCGCCGATCTCGCGCGCGTCAGGGCCGTCCGGACCCGCGCGACGGCGGGATTCGCGTCCGACCCGACGCACGACCTCATCCGGCGTGTCGGCGTCGGGCTTGCCGCCAGGGATGGCTGCGTTTCGCTCTCGACCCTCGGACTGCTTCTGTTGGCCCATCGGACTCTCCCGTCATGGCTTTGCACTGAGGAGAGGACGGGGCCTGAAATTGTTCCCGTCGGCGACGGGGCGAGCGCCTTCTGTCGGGTGACGGTCAATGGCAGGCGAAGGGTGAACCCTGCGAAGGAGGGCGGGTTGGAAGGGAGCCCCTCGGGGCGATCAGTGAAAACAAGGGAGTGAACAATGGCTGAGAACCAGCAACAGGGTCAGCAACAGCAAGGCTCGTCGTCGTCCAATCGCGGCTTCGCCGCCATGGACGAGGACAAACAGCGCGAGATCGCCAGCAAGGGCGGGTCCAGCGTCGATCCGGAAGACCGCAGCTTCTCCAAGGACCATGAACTGGCGGCGGAAGCGGGTCGGAAGGGCGGGCAGGCTTCGCATGGAGGGGGAGGAGCCTCCGCCTCGCGTCGGGGCGATGACAGCGACGGTTCGGGGCGCGGCGGCAATTTCGCCGACGATCCCGAACGCGCTGCGGAGGCCGGACGAAAGGGCGGGGAACGCTGATCCCTTTTGTTCGGGCGTAAAGGAGGCCGCGGCAGCGGCCTCCTTTTTCGCGTCGGGAGGAACCGTCCCGGATGCAGGGGCTTACCATTGATTGAACGAAATCGTTCGGCGCCGCTTGGACCAAGAGCCAAGGGCCTTCTGGATCAAATCATGACTGGATTTCACGCCGATGTCGGGGGCGGGCGTTCGTCCGCGCGCGGCAGGACGAGGCTGGAGGACCATCCCGTCTACGACGTCCTGCCGCCGAAGGTTCAGGCTGTCCTGACAGAAACCGCGCGGCGCCTTCCGCTGGGTGCGGGAGAGTCTCCTCCAGGCGACGCCCTCTATTTCGTCCTGAACGGCGCCCTGGGCTTCTTTCCGTCCGGGCGGCGAATTTGCGTGGGCGTGATCCCTCCCGGCGGCGTTCTGGGCTGGGAGGCCGCCATCGGCGCGACCCTCCAGGCTCATGAGACGCGAGCCGTCCTGCCGACCGAGGGCTATGTCGCGCCGTTGAAGCCAGTCCACGCCGTGTTGAGGGACGCCTGGATTCACCAGTTTCTCGCCGCCTATGCCGCGTCGAGGGCGCGCGCGCTCGGCGTCGAGGCCGCCTGCAACGCCCGGCATACGGCATTGCAGCGCCTGGCGAAATGGATCGCGCGTCTCAACAACGCCGCCGGGGAGGAGAGGGGGATTTCAATCACCCAGGGCGAACTAGGGAGCCTGCTCGGCCTGCAGCGCACCAGCGTCAACGCAGCGTGCCGCCATCTGCAGGACCGGGGCGCCGTCCGGATTCGTCGCGCGCGACTGGTTGTCGTCGATCAGGACGCGCTTTCGGAAGCGGCCTGCGATTGCGACGCCCGCTTGGCGGACGGCCCTGCGGAACGGCGCCTCCGCAACCGGTTGAACTAAGGGGCACAGCCCTTGCGGGAGCCGAAACCGGACGGCGGCGTTGCTTGGGAATGACTTCGATGCAGGACGCCGCGCGGGCGGACGACAGCGCCTACATCCGCGATCTGGGCCGAGCCTTCGGCGGCGCCCTGCTGTTCAGCCTGCCCCTGCTGATGACGATGGAGATGTGGGCGCTCGGCTTCGCTGCGGAACCGGAGCGGCGTCTCGTCTTTCTGCTGGCGGCGTTGCCGGTGCTGTTCGGGTTGGCGCATTACGCCGGGTTTTCGGCTCGCCGAGGTCTGGTCAACAATGCGCTGGATACCCTGGTCGCCCTGGCCGTGGGTTTCGTCACCGCCGCTGGGCTTCTGCTGGTCTTCAACGTGCTGGATCTGAGTTCGCCGGCGTCCGCCGTGGGACAGATGTCCCTGCAGGCGGTGCCCGCCGCGCTGGGCGCCCTGGCGGCGCGACGCCAGCTGTCGGGCGATCCGGACGAGGGCGACGAGGATGAGGCCTCTTATCCGGGCGAGCTGTTCCTGATGCTGGCCGGCGCCCTCTACTTCACCATGAACCTGGCTCCGACCGAGGAGATGCGGCTGATCGCCTATATGACTACGCCGCTGGGCGCGTTGGGCGTCCTGGTCCTGTCGGTGATCTTGCTGCACCTGATCGTCTTCGAGGCGGGTTTCGCGGGGCAGGAAGAGGCGGAAACGCCGGTCCGGGCCTTCTTCGACTTCACCCTGCCGGGCTACGCCCTGTGCCTGCTGGCCAGCCTCGCCATGCTGTGGGTGTTCGGTGGAGCGGACGGCCATGGGCTCCAGGCGCTCATGGCCAATGTCGTGATCCTCGCCTTTCCGGCGGCGATCGGGGCCGCGGCCGCGCGGCTTCTGGTGTAGTCGTGACGGACAAGGAGAAGCAGAAAGCAGGGAAGAAGGACGTGTCGCGGCTGCAGTGCGCCTGCGCCCTGATTGGGCTCCTCATCACCCTCTTTGCGGCGGGCGTGCTGGCGCGAGCGGCCTTCTTGGTTCCCTCGCCGGCGGCGCTGACGATCAGAAGCGAGGCGGTTCGACCTTCATCCGGCGGATGGGTGGTCGACGTCGTGGTCGCCAACCAGGGCGACCTGGCCGCCGCCGCCGTGGATATCGAGGGCCAGGTCGGCGGCGAACGCTCCGGCGCCTCGCTCGACTATGTCCCCGGGCGGGGAGAGAAGAAGGCCAGCCTGGTCTTCTCGCAGGCGGACAAGCCAGAGCCGGCTTTGCGCGTGCTGGGCTGGTCGGAGCCGTAACGGCTTGAGACCACGACCGGTCAGAGCTGTCTTGTCTGGAACAGCCCGTCTGACCTCCCGTTGTCGAGCGGGGTGCAATCGACGGAGAAACGACATGAAGAAGATGCTCGCAGCCGGCGCCTTAGGCGTCCTGATCCTTGGCGGCGTAGCGGTGGCCCAGACCACCGGCGCACAGAATAATCAGCCTGACCCCAGCATGCAGACGCGATCCTCCGACCAGATGTCCAATCAGGACACGGCGACGCCCTATAATCAGAGCTCCACCATGGGGTCGCAGAACGCCATGCAGGACGGTTCGGCCTCGCAATGGGCCGGCGAACGGGGCTGAGCCCTCGCAAGACGCGACCGACTAAACCAGGAGCGGGGCAGGGTGATCGCCGACGAACGGTCTTGGCCGTCGTCGGCGGCTGCCTGTTGTTGGCTCTGTCCAGCCCCGAAGCGTCGCCGCCGAGGCCATCGACCAGCTCTGAGCCTCTGCAGCTTTACGAGCGGACGTGGATCCGCGATGGACGACTCACGTCTGAAGCGGAAACCGTCCTGAAGTTGATGGCGGCGGCGGAAAGGCACGGGCTCCGGTCCGAGCTGTATCTGACCCCTGCGCTTGAGAGTCGCTTGAGTGAAATGGCGGCGCGGCCGAACCAGCGCGCCGCGCTGAAGGCGGAGGAAGCGCTCGCCGAAGCGTTTTTCCGCTTCGCCTCCGATGTTCGCTCCCCAGACGCCATGGTTCAGGTGGTCGACCCCGCCGCATCGCTCAAACCCCTTACGCCCTCTGAAACTCTGAGCGCGGTCAGGCGAGAGGGGCCCGAACATGTCGTCAGACTGGCGCCAGAATACGAACGTCTGGCAGACACGCTCGAACAATGGCGAGGGCGCTGGCGCAACCTCCCTCGACTGCAGTTGCGCGAGGGCCCGGATGTCCGCCCAGGCGCAACCGATAAGCGTATGCCTGCCCTCCGGACGCGGCTGGGCCTCGCGCCAGGCGGCGCATCCGCCATGCTTGACCCCGTATTGGCCTCGCGCCTGGAGGATTTTCAGCGATGGCACGGCCTGGACCAAACCGGAATCCTGAACGGGCCGACGGTCAGGGCGCTCAATCGCGATCCTGAGGAGTATGAGAGGCTGATCCTGACCAATATGGCTCGACTCCGCGCCTTGCCGATAACAGAACCGCGCCGCCGCGTGCAGGTGAATATCGCTTCGGCAGTTCTGACGGCGAAGGAGAACGGCGAGACGGTTCTGACCATGCGCGTGGTCGTCGGACGCAAGGACACGCCCACCCCGATGCTCGCCGGCGCCGTGCGTTACCTCGTGCTCAGCCCTTACTGGAATCTCCCGCAGGATCTGGTTCAGAGCCGGGTCGCGCCGGTGGCGCTCATCCGGGGTGACGCGGCGTTGAAGGCGGGCGGTTTCGAAGCCCTGTCAGACTGGTCTCCGAAGGCACGACGCCTGCGCGCCGATGAGGTCGATTGGAAGGCCGTTGCGGCCGGCGAACGACGCGTGCGCGTGCGGCAGCTGCCGGGCGACCGCAATATGATGGGGGCGGTCAAGTTCATGTTGCCCAACGATCTGGGCATCTATCTTCACGACACGCCGTCGCGCGGTCTCTTCAGCGCCCCCCAGCGCGCTTTCAGCGCCGGCTGCGTCCGGTTGGAGGACGCTCAAGCCTTCGGACGATGGATTGCAGGCCGAAACCTCGCGGATCTGGCTGACGGTTCGGCCGAGCAACGGGTGGACCTGGTCGAGCCGGTGCCTGTCTATCTGCTCTATCTAACGGCGGCGCCTCGGCCGGGCGGCGGGCTGATCCTTGGGCCCGATCCCTATGGCTGGGACGGTCTGTGAGCATGTCGGGAAGCGGACCTTCGCCACCCGCGGCTGTTGGATGCGTATCGGTCAGGTGCAGCAGGAGAAAGACCATGGCGGGACCCGAGGAACGATATGGGCGCGGGAACGAAACGGCGGCTGAGATCGCCGAGGACGACGCCAGCGCAGACGCGGCGGCGCCACGTTGGAACAAAACGGCCGGGAAGGGCGGGGGCGCCATGTCGGACGGCGATCGCGCGACGGCGGCCATGGCCAGTCGGCATGATCGTTTCGCGGGCTCGGCCGTGGGAGTCGGGAGCGTGAGATTCGACGACTACGGCGTCTACACCAGCGCGGACGGGGCCGTCGGGGAAGGCGAGGTCGCCGAGCTCCTGATCGACGGTCAGGAAGAAGTCTTTGCCCGCACGGAGGTCGAGTGCGGCCGCATCGAACATCATGCCGGCGAGGACAGCTCACCCGCTCAGGGCGGGTCCCGTAGGGATGGCTAGACCATTCCGCCGTTCAGGTTGCGGCGCATCCCGCCCCCAGGACATCAGGGGCGTGGTCATCCCGTTTCCGCGCCGCACGCGAAGGCGGCCCCATCGGCTTGCCTGGACGGCGGCCTGGCTCGCGGCGGGGGCCGTGGCTTTGTCGGGCGTCTTCATCGCCGGCCAGGACCTTCTGCGCGGCGCCCGCGAGGTCTCTTCCGTCGCGGCCGATGAAGTTCCCGGCCGGAGATGAGCCAGATCAGGTGGTTCGCGTCGCCGCCGCCGTGGAACGGTCATCGCTTTTCGCGTTCTCGCCGGCCTTGTAGACCTTGATTTCCGGGGAGGAGATGCCGTCGGATCGGCCTTCTGTCCGCGCAGGGGGCGTCACGGTCGGATCGATCGCCGCGGCATCCCCGCCCGGAGGCCGCGCCTTTCCTCTGCTGTCGCGCGACGCCCGAGAACTCATGAGGCTCTCCTCAGCGCAGCGTCCGGGCCCCAGAGCGTCGCGCGATAGGCTTCGAAGCATTTCGCGCCGGCCTGCAGGCGCATGACGGCGCCTTCAGCCAGGGCGCGAAGACAGTCGGGCCTCTCCGCCGCCAGGGGGCGCAGAATCTCCTCATTCCAGGCTTTGGAGTGCTCCACATCGAGGGTGGCGTGCAGGGCGAAATACTTCCGCTCGGCCCCGATCCCCAGCCGCTTCAGGCCCTCGGCGACGTGAGCGGCCCGCCAGGGTGCGGTCAGCTCGACCGCCCCCAGGGCGCCCAGGGCGTGATAGGCGTAGCGTCGAGTCGTCGAGAAGGCCACGAGCGTGTTGCCCAGCGCGAGCGATGGCCAGACGGTGCGCTCAATAGCGGGCCGGAGATCAAGCGCCTGGGCCAGCCGGTCCAGCATGGGCCCGTGCATGCCGCCCTCGCGTCCCCGACCCATCTCATCCCAGTAGTTGCGCGCAAGCTCCAGCTTCGGTCTGATCGGCATCTTCACCTGGGCCATGGCGACCAGGTCGTCGAATCCCGCCTCGCCGGCCACCTCCTGAAGCAGGAACCAGCGCATGTCCTCAAGCGTCGCCGTTTCGGCGAGCCAGGGGAAGAGCGGGTCGTTCTCACCGGGACCTCGCCCTTGAAGCGCCTCGAACCAGCCGACGAAGTCGGCGGGCTCTGTGGGCATGTCGGCCAGCCAAGGCTGGGCCGCTTCGCGGGCGCGTTCCATGGCCGCGCCCTCCAGAAGACGCATTTCGGCGTCCGCTCGAAGCTCCCTCTCCCAGTCGTCGTGGGGCAGGGCGGGGTTGAGGCGGCGATGATTCCATTCGGCCAGGCGGCGGTGAAGCGCGGCCGGCTCGAGGGCGTCGAAGGGGCGGAAGGTCGAGGCGAGGCCCGAGCGGGTCATGATCGGCTCCTGAGTGCTTGGGCTCTCCATACGCGGCGTTTCATCGGGCGGTTCCCGCAGGCGGAAATTGCCGTGATCAGGGGACGCGCGAGACCGGTTCAAGACACAGGAACTGCCGCCGGGAGGGCGGGTTCAAGCAAGCCCCTAACGGAGTAAGGCAGTGGAACACAAAGGTTTTGACTGGATGATCCAGGGCTCTGGATCGACGTGGACTTGGACGATATCTGCGCGAGGCGAGACGCGGCCGGCGCTTCAGGGGACGGCGCCGACGCGCCCTATAGCGGCGGCCATGGTGATCCGCTGCCTGGTCGCAGGCGTAACCGCCCCCGCAGCTCGGATGGAGATGGCGGCATGACGTCTTCGGACCGTCCCGCGCGAGTTCTGGAGCGCGCCCTCTATCGCGGACCTCATCTCTACAGCGCCACGCCCATGGCCAGGATCCAGCTCGATCTCGGGCGTTTGGAGAATTGGCCCACGGATCGTCTGGGGGACTTCACATCGTTGCTGCTGACCCTGCTACCAGGTCTCCGCAACCACGGCTGCTGCTACGGGGAGCCCGGCGGGTTCGTGCGGCGCCTTGAGGCAGGGACCTGGTTTGGACATGTCGTCGAACACGTGGCGCTTGAGTTGCAGACCCTCGCCGGCGCGCCGGTCAGTCGCGGCAAGACGCGCTCGGTGCGCGGTCGGCCCGGCGTCTATGACATCCTTTATGCGTATGGCGTGGAGGAAGGGGCCCTCTTGGCGGGCCGCCTCGCGCTGCAGCTTTGCGACGGTCTTCTGCCCATCGAACTCAGCGGCGTCGAAGGCCTGGACCGGATCTGCAGCGACGATACTGCGCCAGGCGTCGAAAAGATCCGCTCCGCGGAAGCGGCCGTCGAGGCCCTGACGGGCCTCATGCGGCGCCACGCCCTGGGACCCTCGACCCAGTCGTTGGTCGACGCCGCGCGTCGCCGAGGCGTCCCGCTCGAACGGATGAATGGGCAGAGCCTGATCCGGCTGGGTTGGGGGGCGCGTCAACGCATGTTGCGCGCCAGCGTGACAGACCGGACGGGATTGATCGCGGCCGAGCTGGCCGGGGACAAGGCCCAGGCGAAGGCCCTTCTGGCGGCCATCGGTTGTCCGGTGGCCGAAGGCGAAATCGTCTCATCCGCTGAGGCCGCCAAGGCCGCAGCGCGACGCCTCGGCGGACTTGTGGCGGTCAAGCCTTTGGACGCCAATCATGGACGCGGAGTGTCGACCGCCCTGTCGGAGCCGGAGGAGGTCGTCCGGGCCTTTTACGGGGCTGTCGCTCACAGCCGGCGCGTCATCGTGGAACGGCATCTGGAGGGCCGGGACCATCGCATACTGGTGGTTGGAGGGCGCGTCGTGGCGGTGTCGGAACGTCAGCCGCCCTTTGTCGTCGGCGACGGGCTCAGCACGGTAGCCGAACTGGTCGAAGCGCTGAACAGCGATCCCAGACGCGGCGACGGCCACGAGAAGTTCATGACCCGGGTTCGACTCGACGACCAGGCCGTCCTCGCCAGCCTCCTGCGTCAGGGGCTTTCCATGCGGGACCGTCCGGCGGCCGGTCAGAAGGTCCGCCTGCATCCGGCGGCCAATCTCTCAAGAGGCGGGTCGGCGATTGATCGCACGGACGAAATCCACCCCGAAAATGCGGCTATCGCCCGACGGGCCGCCTTGGCTCTGGGGCTGGACGTCGCTGGCGTCGATATGCTGGCGCCGGATATTCGCCGGTCCGTACGGGAAACCGGTGGAGGCGTGGTCGAGGTCAATGCAGCCCCTGGGCTGCGCATGCACCTGGCGCCGTCGGAAGGCGCGCCGCGCGATGTTGCGCGACCGATCATCGACATGATGTTTCCGCCGGGGGCGCGCGCACGCGTGCCGATTGCGGCCGTCACCGGGACGAACGGCAAGTCAACGGTGGGGCGGATGGTCGCCCATGTGCTGACGGTCCAAGGCCTGACTACGGGCCTCACCAACACCAGCGGGGTCTACATAGGGGGCGAACGGGTCTGGAAGGGAGACGCCAGCGGACCGCGAAGCGCGCGCATGGTGCTGCGCAATCCGACTGTCGAGGCGGCTGTGATGGAGTGCGCCCGCGGGGGCATCCTTCGCGAAGGTCTCGCCTTCGACCGGTGCGACGTCGGTTGCGTGCTGAATGTTCAGCCCGACCATCTGGGACTTAAGGGGGTCGAGACGCTCGAAGATCTCGCCCGCATCAAGTCTGTGGTAGTCGAAAGCGTGGCGCGTCGGGGCCTGAGCGTGCTCAACGCTGACGACCCCCTGACCATTCGTATGGCCAGGCACGCGGGCGGTCGGCTGTGCTGGTTCAGCATGCGGGGCGGGGCCGAGACGCCAGGCTTCGTGTTGAAGCATATCGCAGAAGGCGGTGCTGCGGTTCTTTATGACGCTGCGACCGACGACATCGAGCTCCACGACAGGGGCGGGACAGACCTGGTGTGCCGCGCGGCCGAAATCCCGGCGACCCTCGAGGGGCGCGCCGCCTTCAATGTCGCCAACGCCCTTGCGGCCGTCGCCGTTTGCCATGGCTTGGGCGTCAAGGCGGATCGGATCGGATCGTCGCTGCGCAGCTTTGCGTCCAGCTTCGAGCAGAACCCAGGCCGCCTGAACATTCATGACGGCCATGGCTTCAGGGTGATCCTGGACTACGCTCATAATCCTGAAGGCCTGCGAGCGCTGGGAAGACTGGTGCAGGCGATGCGGCCCGCGACGGGCCGGATCATCGGCATGGTGAGTATTCCGGGCGATCGGCGCGAGGAGGAAATCCGCGCCATGGGCGAGATAGCGGCCGAGTGTTTCGACTCCATCGTATTTCGAGAAACGCCGGACAACCGCGGCCGTCCGGTCGGGGAGGTCAATCGCCTTCTGCGCGAGGGCGCGCTCGGCGCGGGATGCGACCCCTCACGGCTGGATGCCTGCGTGCGAGAAGAGGACGCCGTCGACGCCTGCCTTCAGGCGGGACGGCCGGGGGATCTTGTGGTGCTTACCCCCACGCGCGTGGAGGAGGTCTGGGCGCAAATCCAGGCCTTCAGGCCCCCGGAGGCCGCAGATCACACCTCGGAAGTCCTGTTGGAACCGGCTCATGGCTGACGGTGCGCTTATCATCATCGGCGGGCACGAGGACAAGATGGGCGAGCGCCTCATCCTCAAGGAGGTGGCGCGTCGACTGAAGGGAGGCCGACTGGTCGTCTGCACCGTCGCCTCCCATGAGCCGGATGGCTATTTCGACGCCTATCGCAAGGCCTTCAGCGGATTGGGCGTCGACGATCTGGTCGAAATCTACGTCGACGAGCGCGCCGAAAGCTGGGACGCCGACAAGCTCTCCCCCTTCGAGAACGCCGCGGGAGTCTTCTTCACCGGCGGCGACCAGCTCCGCTTATCCAGCCAGATTGGAGACACTCCGATCGAACGGAGCGTCCGGCGTCTGTATGAGAGGGGCGGCCTGATCGCCGGCACCTCGGCCGGCGCCTCCGTCATGAGCGAGACCATGCTTGTGAAGGGACCGGCCGAAGAATCCTATCGCATCGGCGAGCTGCATATGGCGCCGGGACTGGGATTGCTGCGGGACGCCATCATCGACCAGCATTTCGCCGAGCGTGGGCGTTATGGACGTCTGCTCGGCGCCGTGGCGCATAATCCGAGACTGCTGGGCCTTGGCGTAGACGAGGACACCGCCCTCGTGGTCGAAGGACGCCGGATGACTGTTTTGGGCGCCGGAGCAGTCTATGTGGTCGACGGCGAAGCCGCCACTCATTCCAATATTGCGGAAGGCCAGGCTGACGACGCCCTGTCGCTGTTCGACATCCGCATGCATGTGCTGGCTCATGGCGACGGCTTCGACCTGGACGCGCGAAGGCCTGCGGCGGCTGCGCGCGACACGGCCGACTAGCTCCCTGATTGGGCGGCTGGGTTCGGTTGATCGACGAGCGTCCCGGGCGCCGCGTTCATGTCGCGCCCGCGCGGCGTCAGGAATACGGCAAGCACTACGATAAGAATGAATACGCCTGTGATGATCCAGGCCGCCTTGTTTCGCCGCATGAGCACTGTTCCTTTTCTTGATCCTTAAGGCCAGCGCGCACGCGGCGAGGGCGTTGCCTGCGTGCGGAGGACGACATTGCGGCGGTCAGACCGGCGAACAGTCAAGGCGAAGGTAGGCGTCGTCGAACTCGGCCGCCTCGATGAGGCGTTGGCGATCGATGACGCGAACCTGGGCGCCTTTCCAGCTAATCCAGCCCGTGTCGCGCAAAATCTGCAAGGTGCGGTTGAGATGCACCGCGGACATGCCCAGAAAATCCGCCAGATCCTGCTGTCGGATCGGCAGGTCGAAGACGCCGTCGTCGACGAGGCCGACTGCGCCCAGCCGAGCCTGCATCTCGCAAAGAAACAGGGCTAGTCGCTCCAGAGCCGTCTGCTGGCCGACCGCCAGCAACCATTCGCGATGCATGGCGGCGTCCACGACCGTCTCCAGCCAGAGGAGCCGCGTCAGGTGCGGCTGATCCTCGGTGATGCGCCTCAGTCGGTCATGTGGAACGGCCGACACGACGCAGGGTGAAAGACACAGGACGCCATGATCCATCTGCCGCATGACGAGGCTGTGCAAGTCGACGAAATCGCCTGGGCAGTTGACCTGGGTGTACTGGCGCCGTCCGTCGGCCAGCTCGCTGTACCGGGCGGCGAAGCCGGACAGGAGAAGGGTGCTGATCTCCGGCCGTTCGCCTGGGCCGACGAGCTGCGCGCCGGCCGGTTTGAGCACCGGCTCTTCCACGAGTCCGGCCAAGGCTGCGGATTCCTGAGCGGTCAGACAGTCGCGTCTGGCGAGCTTGAGTTCGAGCCGACGCGTGGGAGGAAGGTGGAGCATGGCGTCCTCTTGCGAATACAGGCCAACGCCAGCGGTTCGTAGTCGTTGCGGCTCCCGAGCGGGAGCCGCTCCTTCCCGTCAGGCAATTCTCCTGAGGGGCGACTCCGGCGCCTGAAGGAAGCTCTTGCTTTCAGGAGCGCGCACAGGCGCGGCCCGATCGGCGAGGCTCGCAGCGGGGGCGACGCAGCAAGAGGCGGCCCGGAGACCTTCCAAATCCAGGATGCGGACCCGCCCTCTGCCGAAACGAACCAGACCCAGAGCCTGGAGCCGGGCCGCTGCGACATTGACGCTGGTGCGCTGGACGCCCAACATCTGGCCGAACTGGGCCTGTGTGATATGCAGCGGCGCGCCGGCGGATCCCTCGTGCAGTCGTACAATCCATTTGGCGAGCCGATCCAGGACCGCATGGGAGGCGTTGCAGCAGGCCTCGGCCTCCAGTCCACGCAGACGCTGCTGCGCCTGCAGCATAACCAGTCGTGTCAGCCAATCCCGACCGAGCGTGTCGAGGATCGAGGCCGCGGGGGTGCTGAACAGCAGGGTTTCCACCAGGGGGATGGCCACTGGACCGGGGGAGGTCGGCCATAGGGCGCGGTCCCATCCTTGAACCGCCCCGGCGGGTACGAGCGAAACGCAGATGTCGCCGGCCCCCGGGAACAGGCCCACCGCGCCGTTCAAGACGAAATGCAGTTCGTGCTCGGCGAGTGCCCGGCCGAAGCTCTGAGTCCGTTGCAGACGGCCTGTCGCCTCTATTCGCTGTCGAGCTTCAAGCGGCAGCGCTTGAAAGACCGGATGGTCGGCGACCCCCAGTTCGCGGGCGGGGGCGGTGATGAAGGCACGGCTAGGCGAGAACGAAGACAAACGCGACATGGGAATTCCTCCACGTCGTGAGCATGGCATGCCGCCGAAGAGCTCACGTTCACATGGGTTAAGCCGCAGGCTTTAAGAGCCGTCGGCGCCGGGTTCCGCTTGTCCGAAGGCGTCCTTAGGGCAACCTCAGTTCGTAGGAATGATTGTGGAGCGGCTGAGCATCAGGAGTCTGACCATGCCGCCAAGCCCACATGAAAAATCCGCCAACGCTGTTCACGAGCAGCGTCCGATTGAAGCGCAGTACGCCCGCCAGGGTCGCGGCGGGAGGCGCATTATGATCATCCTCGCGGCGGGCCTCGCCTTGACGGCTGTGGGGTTCGGCCTGGTTTGGCTATCCTGGTCGAAGCCCCTTTCGGAAGCGCCCGTCGACAACGGTCTGCTTCCGGAGGCCGCGCCTTATTTTCAGGACGACGGCCAGGGGGGCGGGGCGCCTGCAAGGGAAACGCCGCGATGAGAGGCGCGCATTTAATGCAGGGCTTCGCAGGCCTGGTCCTGATCGGGCTCGGGCTCATGACGGCAGGCTCCAGCTTTCAGATCGGAGATGCCTCGCCGCTGGGCCGGGCCTGGGCGGCCCTGGCGGCGGGTCTGTTTCTCGTGCTCGATCAGATCATGTTTCGCAGGGACCATCCGTGACATCGCCATCTATCGGCGAGGCGCGGAAGAACGCTGCGCCCCCGGAGCGGCTGCTCGCCGAAGGGAGAGCGTTCGCCGGCAGATCAACCGGATGGAGCGCTTGCGGGAAAAGGGCCTGGAGCAAGCTGCTGTTGCGGCTGGGCGTATCCCGTTGGACCTGGCCTAGCCTTGAGCATGCGTTCGGGCATAGGCGACGCCGCTGTCGCGGGCGCCGGGAAGGCCTGATGAGGGAAACGCCGCGTCGATCTGTTTAGGCGTTTCGATGTGCTTCCGTACCCAAGTCGGAAGGCGCCATGAGATCGGCGAGGGCGGCGACGGCGCCGGCGATCTGGCGTCGCTTGTTCGGCGACAGCAGCGCGAGCCTCGCCAGCACATCCGAATGAAGTAGGTCCGGCGCCTCGGCCAGGGCCTGGTGCCCCGGCTCGGTCAGGCGCGCGTGGACGATGCGACGATCCGTGGTCGATCTGTACCGGACGATGAGGCCGCGCGCCTCCAGTCGGTCGAGCACCGCCACCACGGTCGGCGGCGACATGGAGACGTCCTGGGAAATGGCGCGGGTGCTGACCTCGCCGAGACGACGGATGGATTGCAGCACCAGAAGCTGCGGCAGCGTCAGGCCTGTCAGCCGGGCGATCTCGCGCGAGCGGACGTCGATCGCCTGGGCGATGCGGCGGACCGAGCGCACCAATGACGCCGTGGCGTCGGCGGCTGACGGCAGGGGAATTTCGCTCATTGGGTTGAACTCATTCGTGAACTAACCATTTGTACGCGCTGCATCCACACTTCAAGGAGGACCCATGTGCGGTCTTAGCGGCGAGATCAACTTCGACGGGCGCCCCGCCGACGCCGGCGCGGTACAGCGGATGACGGACGCCCTCTCGCCCCGGGGACCGGACGGATCCGGCATAGTGATGCGTGGGCCAGTGGGATTGGGACATCGGCGCCTCATGATCATCGACCTGTCGGAGAAGGCGCAGCAACCGATGGTGGACGCCGATCTGGGCGTCACTCTGGCCTTCAACGGCTGCATCTACAACTATCCGGAATTGCGCGAGGAGCTTCAGGGCCTGGGTTTCCGCTTCTTCTCGCACGGCGACACGGAGGTGATCATCAAGGCCTGGAAGGCCTGGGGCGAGGCCTGCGTCGAGCGGTTCAAGGGGATGTTCGCCTTCGTCCTGCACGAACGCGACAGCGGTCGGATCGTAATCGCGCGCGACCGTTTCGGCATCAAGCCGCTGTATCTGGCCGAACGAGGCAGGCGGCTGCGGTTCGCATCGACCCTCCCGGCGCTTCTGGCGGCGGGCGACGTCGACAGGACAATCGATCCGGTGGGTCTGCACCATTATATGACCTTTCATGCGGTGGTGCCGCCGCCCCACACCATTCTGAAGGGGGTGAAGAAGTTTCCGCCGGCGACGATACGTGTGATCGAGCCGGACGGCGCGTCGCGCGAACGGGTCTACTGGCGCCCGGACATGGCGCGCCACGCCGGGGACGCAGCCCTGACCGCCGAGGACTGGCGCGATCAGGTGCTGGACGGCCTGCGCATAGCGGTGAAGCGCCGCATGGTCGCCGATGTGCCCGTCGGCGTGCTGCTGTCGGGTGGAGTGGATTCCAGCCTGATCGTCGGCCTGTTGGCCGAACTGGGTCAGAAGGACCTGATGACCTTTTCGGTCGGCTTCGAGGAGGCCAACGGCGAGAAGGGAGACGAGTTCGTCTATTCCGACCTGATCGCCAGACACTATGGGACGAAGCATCATCAGATCTTCGTGCCGCACCAGCGGCTGATGGAGGCTCTGCCCGGCACGATCGGCGCCATGTCCGAGCCGATGGTCAGCTATGACAATGTCGGCTTCTACCTGCTGAGCCAGGAAGTCTCGAAACACATCAAGGTCGTCCAGTCCGGGCAAGGGGCCGACGAGGTGTTCGGCGGTTACCATTGGTATCCTCCGATGGTCGGGGCCGCCGACCCTGTCGAGGCCTACGCCGGCGCCTTCTTCGACCGCAGCCACGAAACCCTGAAAACCCAGTTGAACGGCGCCTATATGACGGATGTCGATGTCAGCCGGGCTCTGGTCGAGGCGCATTTCGCGCAAGCCGGGGCGGAGACCTCTGTCGACAAGGCGCTGCGGCTGGATAGCCAGGTGATGCTGGTCGATGATCCGGTGAAGCGGGTTGATAACATGACCATGGCCTGGGGACTGGAGGCGCGCGTGCCCTTCCTGGACCATGAACTGGTCGAACTGGCCGGACGTATCCCGCCGGAACACAAGCTGGCCCAGGGCGGCAAAGGCGTGCTCAAGGCGGCGGCGCGCCTTGTCGTCCCATCAGAGGTGATCGATCGCAAGAAGGGCTACTTCCCGGTGCCCGCGCTCAAATACATCCAGGGTCCCTATCTCGACATGGTGCGTGAGACCCTGACCAATCAGGCGGCGCGCGACCGCGGGCTGTTCGACAGGGCCTACCTGGATCGGCTGTTCAACGACCCGACAGGCCATATCACCCCTTTGCGTGGTTCGGAGCTGTGGCAGGTCGCCGTCCTCGAGATGTGGATGCAGCAACATGGCGTCTGATCTTCGTCTCGCGCGTCCCAAGGCGCACCGGCTGAAACGCATGCGTCATGAAGGCCTCAAACCGCCCGTGCCCTCGGGACGTGAGTCCGTGCGCGATGCCGTCCTTGACTGCGGCTGGGGCCGCCTTCTGTTCGCCCAGACCTTCGAGACCGCCGCGCCTCTGGTCGAGGCTCTGCGCGCGGAGGGGCCGGATCGCCGCGACATCGCCTTCTACGTCCGCAATCCCCACGTCCTGCTGGCCTCGGCGCCGCAGGAGCTGTTCCTCGATCCGTCCCATACCTATCGGCTGGACCTGGCGACCTATCGGTCCAGCCGCCGTCAGCCGCGGGGCTTCACCGTTCGCCGTCTGATGTCGGAAGCGGACGCCCAGACGGTCAATGATATCTACGCCAAGCGTCGCATGGTGCAGGCGCCGCCGGATTTCCTCTGGTCGCATCGCGACGACCGGACCCTCTCCTATTTCGTCGCGGAGGACCTGACGACCGGAGCGGTGATCGGCACGGTGACGGGTGTGAACCACGCTCGCGCCTTCGAGGATCCGGAGAACGGCGCATCCCTCTGGTGCCTGGCGGTCGATCCCCAGGCGACACAGCCGGGGATCGGCGAGGCTCTGGTCCGCCGTCTGGCGGAGCACTTCAGGACGCACGGCCTGGCCCACATGGACCTGTCGGTCATGCACGATAACGCCCAAGCGATCGCCCTCTATGAGAAGCTGGGTTTCCGGCGCGTCCATTTCTTCGGCGTGAAGCGCAAGAACCCGATCAACGAAGCCTTGTTCGTCGGGCCCTCGGATGATCATGCGCTCAATCCCTATGCCCGGATCATCGTGGATGAAGCGCGGCGACGGGGCATCCAGACCGATATCATCGACTCGGAAGGAGGGCTGTTCCGCCTTTCCTGGGGCGGACGCTCCGTCCGCTGCCGCGAAAGCCTTTCGGAGCTGACCTCGGCCGTGGCTCTCAGCATCTGCGACGACAAGAGGGTGACCCGCAGGATCGTGGAAGCCGCCGGAGTGCGCGTGCCGCGCCGCATCGATCCGCAGAATCTCGGCGCGATCGACGAAGCGCTGGAGACCTATGGTCAGCTCGTGGTCAAGCCTGCGCGAGGGGAACAGGGCAAGGGCGTGGCCGTGGGTTTGAAGACCATGGCCGACGTCCAGGCGGCCCTGCTGCGCGCCCGGCGCATCTGTCCGGACGTCCTTGTCGAGGAGCAGGTGGAAGGCGAGGATCTGCGCCTGGTCGTGATCGACTATGAGGTCGTGGCCTGCGCCGTGCGGCGTCCGCCGCGCGTCATCGGCGACGGACGCTCGACCTTGCGGGTCCTCATCGAGCATCAGAGCCGTCGGCGCGCCGCCGCCACCGGGGGCGAATCCAGCATTCCCATCGATGCGGAAACGGAGCGCACCCTGGCGGAGGCCGGTTATGGCCTGGATGACGTCGCAGGGGAGGGCGAGGAGATCCTCGTGCGCAAGGCGGCTAACCTGCATCTCGGCGGCACCATCCATGACGTGACGGACGAGGTGCATCCGGTTCTGGTCGAAGCGGCCGTGGCGGCGGCGCGGGCCATCGACATCCCGGTGACGGGGATCGACCTCATGGTGCGTGCGCCGGATCAGCCGGATTACGCCTTCATCGAGGCCAATGAGCGCCCTGGCCTGGCCAATCACGAACCCCGCCCCACGGCAGAACGGTTCATCGATCTGCTGTTCCCGCTGTCGGCGCGCCCCGACGCCTGAGACTATGTCAGGAGCGACCTTGACCTCCCCGAAGATCGACCTGGACTACCTGAACGCCCGCCTGGGGGAACTCCTGAGCCTGCCCAGTCCGACGGGCTACACGGACGAAGCCGTCTGGGCCCTGTGCCGGGAACTGGAGCGTCTGGGCCTGGATTATGAACTGACCCGACGCGGCGCGATCCGGGCGCGCCTGCCGGGTCTCGAAGCCGCCCCGGCCCGGGCCATCGTGGCGCACGTCGATACGCTCGGCGCCCAGGTGAAGGCGGTGAAGGACAACGGCAGGCTGGAGCTTGTGCCGATCGGCCACTGGTCGTCACGCTTCGCCGAGGGGGCCCGCTGCACCGTCTTCGCGGAAGGTGGAGGCTATCGCGGAACGATCCTTCCCCTGAAGGCCTCCGGGCACGCCTTCAACGAAGAGGTGGACGATCAACCCGTCCATTGGCGTCAGGTCGAACTGCGGATCGACGCCGTGACCCACGGGCGGGCCGACACCCTGGCTCTGGGCGTGGATGTCGGCGACATTGTCGCCATCGACGCCCAGCCCGAGTTCACCGACAGCGGCTTCATTGTTTCACGTCATCTGGACGACAAGGCCGGCGTCGCGGTCATGCTGGCCGCTCTGGAATGCATGCTGCGCGAAGAACGCACGCCCACGGTCGATACCTGGTGGCTGTTCACCATCGCTGAAGAGGTGGGCCTGGGCGCCTCCGCCGTGCTCGTGCCGGACGTGGCGGCGATGGTCACGGTGGACAACGGAACCACTGCGCCGGGTCAGAACTCGTCCGAGTTCGGCGTCACCATCGCCATGGCGGATCAGACGGGTCCCTTCGACTGGCACCTTTCCCGAAAGCTGGTCCAACTGGCGCGGGATCACGACATCCCGCACCAGAAAGACGTGTTCCGTTACTACCGTTCGGATTCCGCCTCTGCATTGGAAGCCGGCGCCGACATCCGCACGGCCCTGGTGACGTTCGGCGTGGACGCCAGCCATGGCTACGAACGCATCCATCAGAGCGCTCTGGTCGATCTGGCTCGCCTCCTGACCCTCTATGCTCAGAGCGAGGTGGAAATCAGACGCGACGCGCGCGCGCTGACAGGCGTCAGGGGATTCACGCATCAGCCGAACATTTCGACGAGTTGACGCCGCCTTGGCCGTCGGGGCGGAGGGAAGACCGAGGTCCTTCTCACCCAGACGCCATGTCCCACGCACATTGAAATCCTGTTCTCGTTGGGCGGCAGCGGAGCGCGAGCCGTCACGCCGGGCGTCTGGCCCTCGAAAGCGGGCGGAATCTCCTGCAGGACCATCGCCAGCCTGCGTCATATCGTTCGGGCTCGGAACCGCATGGCCTAGGGCCGATTGGGTCAGGCGAAGGAGGAGCCATGAACCAGACCCATGTCATCGAACGCGCTTTTGAAATCGCCGAGCGAGACCACGCCTGCCTTAAGGTCAGCGACGTGCGCGAAGCGCTTTCCCGGGAAGGCTATACGATCAGCGACCTGATGCATTTGGAAGGCTGGAGCATCCGCGAGCAGCTGAGACGGCGGATGAAGGCGCGCGGCGCCCGCGCGGTCCGTCGCGTCGAACTGGTCGAGAGCCGGCCGTGACCGCGTGGACCGGTCCGGTCCGGGCCGTGCAGGGGCTGATCCTGAGCGTTCCGGTGGCTCTGTTCAGCCTCGGGACCGCGACGGATGCGGCCTATCTCCGGACCGCGCAGATGCAGTGGAGCAACTTCTCTTCCTGGGCGATCGTCGGCGGTCTGATCTTCGGCGGGGCGGCTTTCGTATGGAGCCTGATCGACCTGGCCTGGGGACGCCGCGGGGTCTTGCGTCTTCTGTACAGCGGCGTCCTCGGGGCCTTGTGCCTTGTCGGGCTTGCGAACGCATTCAAGCATAGTCAGGACGGATGGAGCTCCGTGGGCGCGCTCGGCGTCACCCTGTCCGCCCTGTGCTGCGTTCTGGCCCTGATTGCGGGCTGGCTGCGCTATTCCGGGATGCTGGACGAGGAGGCTGGCCGATGATCCGCACCAACCTCCTTCTGTACGGGGCCCTGGCCGGCGCCGTTGCTTTGGCCGCCTGCGGTCGAAGCGAAAAAGGGATCAACGAAGTCGGGCCGGCGCCTGACTTGCCGGAGATCAGGGAAACCCTGCTGCCGCCGATGCGTATCGCCCGGCCTGTAGGATGGGGAGATGAGACGCCGCGCGCCCCCGAAGGCTTCGTGGTGACGGCCCTCGCTACGGATCTGCGCATTCCGCGTCAGATGCTGGTCCTGCCCAACGGCGACATCCTCGTGGCCGAGGGGCGGGGCGGCGGCGCGCCGGCCTTGAGGCCGAAGGACGTCATCGCTGGGGTCATCAAGAAGCAGGGCAACACGAAGGTCGAGGGCGGGGACCGTGTCACGCTGTTGCGCGACGCCGATAACGACGGTCGCGCCGAAGTCCGCTCGGTCTTCATCGACGGTCTCAACGCGCCCTATGGCCTGGCCTATGTCGACGGCCGCATCTATGTGGCCGAGCAGGACGCCCTGGTCAGCTTCCCCTATGTCGAAGGACAGACCCGGATCTCGGCCTCCGCTGAAGAGGTGACTCGCCTGCCGTCCGCCCTCAATCATCACTGGACCAAGGCCCTGACCGCCAGCGCCGATGGATCGACCCTCTACGTCGGCATCGGCTCCAACAGCAATGCGGGCGAGCGGGGTATGGCCGTGGAGGAGGAGCGGGCGGTCGTCTGGGCCGTCGATCGGGCCACGGGCGCGCGTCGGACCATCGCCCGCGGCATCCGCAATCCCACCGCCCTGGCGATCGAGCCGTCGAGCGCCGCCCTCTGGGCCGTAGTGAATGAAAGAGATGAAATCGGACCCCAGCTCGTTCCGGACTATCTGACCTCGGTCCGCGACGGCGCCTTCTACGGCTGGCCATACAGCTACTGGGGACAGAATGTCGACCCGCGCGTGCGGCCCCAGAAGCCGGAACTGGTGGCCACGGCCGTGAAGCCGGATTACGCCCTGGGAGCCCATGTGGCGGCCCTCGGTCTCTCGTTCGCCCGCGACGGCGGCTTCGGCGGCGCCTTCGCCGAAGGGGCCTTCATCGGACAGCATGGGAGCTGGAATCGCCAGGATCTGGCGGGCTACAAGGTGGCCTGGGTTCCGTTCTCCGGCGGCCGGCCGGCCGGCCCGCCCGTCGACTTCCTGACCGGCTTTCTGACGGACAAAGGCGAAGCTCGCGGCCGTCCCGTGGGCGTCTGGTTCGATCCTCAGCGCCGGATGCTGCTGGTGGCCGACGACCTCTCCAACACGGTTTGGCGCGTCGCTCCCGCAGGCGCCGCTCCCGGGCGATAGATCGACTCGACGCTCCAGTCGGGCCTCTGCGGTTTCGAGCAGCTTCAGCGCCTTGGCCAGCGCTCGAGGCGTGTCTCCCGCGAGTTGCGGATCGTCTGTCGTTACGCGTCGCGTTGGTCTTCCGCCATCCGGCTGGCGCGGAAATCTGCGAGGCGCCATGACGTCGATTGGCTACAGCGCGAGGACCGAGGTGTCCTTGACCTCTTCCATCACCGCATAGGTGCGGGTCTCGCGCACCCCTGGCATGACGCTCAGCGCGCCGGCCAGGAAGCCGCGGTAGGCGGCCATGTCCCTCATTCGCACCTTGACCAGATAATCGAAGCGCCCCGCCACCATGTGGCACTCCAGCACCTCGGACGAGCGGCGGATTCGTTCGGCGAACTGGTCGAAGATGTCCGAGGTCGTGCGGTCCAGCAGCACTTCGATGAAGATCAGCAGCTCGCGCTCAACGAACTTCGGGTCGATCAGGGCCCTATAGCCGGCGATGACGCCGCGCTCGCGCAGGCGGCGCACCCGCTCGAAACAGGATGACGCCGACATGTTGCAGGCGGCGGCCAGATCCTGATTGGTGATCCGTCCATCCTGCTGAAGCACCTGCAGGATGCGGCGGTCGGCGTCGTCCAGCTTGTATCCCGCCGCGCTCATGCGCGGCTCCCCCTTACGCATCCTGACTACTCCGAACGATGACAAACCGCCTGCTGATCCGCAAACGGATCAACAGGCGGCGGGGGCCGACGATCTGGGAGAAAACCGCCAGCCGTGGATCGGCCGGATGGCCTACTCGGCGCGCGCCGCGTTCGCGGTCGCCTTGCTCTGGCTGATGAAGTCTTCCATCTCGGCCGTCATCGCCGGGATCGTGGCGACAAGCAGACTGATCAGCTTGTCGTGGAAGGCCCTGATATCGAAATCGGCGCCCAGCTCCGTTTCCGCCTTGCGTCGCAGGCGAACGATCTCGATCTCGCCCAACTTGTAGGCCAGGGCCTGGCCGGGCCAGGTGATGTAGCGATCGATCTCCGTCTGGATTTCGTGGTCTGACAGAGCCGTATTGTCGCTCAGGAAGGCGATAGCCTGAGCGCGGGTCCATCCCTTGGAGTGAAGACCCGTATCGATCACCAGGCGAGCGGCGCGCCACATTTCATAATTCAGGCGGCCGAAGTCTTCATAGGCGTCCTCGTACACGCCCATCTCCACGCCAAGCTTTTCGGTGTAGAGCCCCCAACCTTCGCCGAAGGCCGAAATATTGGCCTGCAGACGCCATTCGGGAATGCCCGGAAACTCCTTGCGCATCTTTCCGTGCCAAGCATGGCCCGGGTTGCACTCGTGCACCGTCAAGGCCGGGATATTGTAGCGCGGGCGCGACGGCAGGTCGTAGGTGTTGAGCGAGCAGTTGCCGCGCCCCGCAGTGTAGAAGGGAGCGATATTGGCCGGGACCGCCGAGACGCTGAAGGTGTCACGCGGTTGAAGGCCGAAAAACTGGCTCATCTTTCCGTCGACCTTCTTGACCACCCAGGCGCCGTGCCACAGCAGATGCTCGGGCTTGTCGTAGACGAATTGAGGGTCGGTCTTCAGGAAGCGGGTGAACTCGTTGAACGTGCCGGTCCAGCCGGTGCTGCGCATCACGGTTTCCATCTCCGCGCGAATACGGGCGACCTCCGCCTGGCCGATCCGGTGGATCTCGTCCGGCGTCAGGTTGATGCTCGTGTATTGGCGGATCTGGCTCTGATAGAAGGCCTCTCCATCCGGCAGCTGGTTGGCCCCCAGGGTGTCGCGGGCCGCTGGCAGGTATTCGTTCCGATAGAAGGTCAGCAGAGTTCGGTGCGCAGGCACGACTTTCTGCTGGATGACCTCGATCGCGGCCCTCCGCAACCTTTGCTTGTCAGCGTCCGAGATGCCCGTCATGTCGATAAAGGGCGCATAGAAGGGGTTCTTGAGCGGGTCGGTCGGATCCGTCACAGCCGTGATCGAAACATCGCGTCCTGAAAGGGCTTCTCGCGGCTGAACGAAGCCGCGCGCGACGCCGGCGCGCATATTGGCGATCTGCTGGTCGAAGTATCGCGGCGTATCGCCCAGCTGTGAGAGGTAGCGTTCGTAGTCAGCTACGGAGCCAAAGGTTCCGTTGGCCATGCCGGCGATGCTCGACCAGAACGAGCTGTCCGCGTTGAAGGGCATCTCGTAAAGGCGGAAGCGTCCGTCATCGACGAAGTTGTCGATCTGGTTCTTGTAGACGGCGTAGTTGGTGCGCTCGGACGGCGATAGCTGATCCGGGGAAATCGCATTCAGACGTCGCTGCACATCCATCCAGTAGGCGAGACGGCGCTCCTGGGTCGCAGCACTCACATCCGGCAGATTCATCGGCTTGGAGAGGCGCGAGGGCAATTCACGCTGACGCCACGCCCATTCTTCATCGGCGATGGCGCGGAACTGCCGGTCAAGATCTGTCAGCGGCGGCGGAGCCTGGCGCGCGGCGGCAGGCGCGGCGTCGGCCTGGGTCTGCGCCAGGGCCGGCGTCGGCGCTACGCCGGCGCCAATCGCCAGAACGCCGAGTGCGACGGCGATGGCGCTGTGAGCGATCACGGTCTTCATCTTTCTTCTCCCCCTGGATCTTCTGGGCGCCGACCGGACGCCCGTCATGAAAGAGGCCGCCCCTCGCAGGGCGGCCTCAAACCTGTTCGATTAGAATTTGGCGTTCACGCCGATGTAGGCGTAGCGGCCCAGATTATTGTAGATGCTGGCGTTGAAGCCGGTATTGAGCGACGTACCCGTCCAGGTGAAGGGCGTCTGCGGCGGCTCCTCATTGGTGAAGTTGTTCACGCCGGCGAAGACGGAGAACCTGTCGAAGCGATACTCGGCGCGGATGTCGTGGGTGAGCCATGACGGGGACTTGTAGGGCTCGTAGGTTCCCGGCTGGTCCTGATTGCTGCGGACCATGCTGCTCAGATACTGGTTGGCGTAGGACACCGACACGCGGTCATAGTCCCAGGTCACGCGGAAGTTCATCCGGCGCTTGGGATTGGGCAGTTCGCCCGCCTGCTCGTCGCGCACGCTGGCGTCGCCCGGAACCGGATCATAGGTCAGGTCCTCCAGGAAGCCGGCGGCCGCGTTGAAGGATAGGGAGCCGTAATCCGGCAGACCCAGCTTGGCCAGATCCGTCCGGTAGGAGGCCGTCACGTCCCAACCCGAGTTGGTGTATTCGGCCACGTTCAGAACCTGGTTCAGCACGCGGGTGATGTTGCCGTCCGAGCCGCGCGATACGCTGGTGCAGAAGGGATTATTCAGGTCAGGGCTGTCGACGCAGTTGTTGATGATGTTCCGCCATCCGAGCGAGGCGATCACGTCGCTCATCTTGATGTCATAGTGGTCGATGGTCACCGCCAGCCCTGGTAGGAAGGACGGCGTCAAGACGACGCCCAGGGTTAGGGTTTTGCCCTCTTCGGGCGCCAGGTCGGGATTGCCCTGGCTGACCACTGGCCGCGTGGCGGTGGACTGGACGAAGTCGGGCGACAGGCCCAGGGCCGCGCAGTTCGCCCGGCGGTTGGAGGAGAAGTTGCCTAGGTTCACCCGCGTGGCGTCGCACGGGTCCTCGATCTGGCTGTAGCCCTCGCTGCCGCCGCCGAACAGTTCGTTGATATTGGGCGCTCGCACCGCCTTGGCGAAGTTGCCGCGGAAGCGGATGTTGCGGTCGACCGTCCATTCCAGGCCGACGCCGTAGCTGCTGTCGCCGCCCGTGGTGGTGTAGTCCTGATAGCGATAGGCCGCCGTCAGATCCAAGTATTGCACGAACGGGACATCGGCCAGCAGCGGCACATTGATTTCGCCGAAGATCTCCTTGGATTCATAGCGGCCCTCGGTGATCTGCTGCGAGTTCTGGAAGATCAACGCATCCTGTGAACGCTTGTCCGGCACCGAACGAGCGTATTCCTTGCGCCATTCGACGCCCGCGGCGAAGGCGACCGGCAGGCTGGTGCCGCTGAACAGAGACGGATAGGAGAACAGTTCGCCGTTGACGCTGGCCACGGCGTTCCACTGACGGGTCACGTCGTCCCGGACGGTGTAGATGTAGGAGTAATCGATCGCTTCCTGGGAGGCGATGCCCGCTCCGAACAGGTTCAGCGGCTTACAGCCTCGAGCCCGCGCGTCCGCGTCAGCGCAGACGATCTTGCCGTTCATTTCGATGGCGTCGATCGACTCGTAGAACTCCCTCTGCAGTCGGTCGAAGTTGGTGAACTGGGACTCGGTCTGGCCGTAGTTGACGTAGGTCTCGAACCGCCAGCCGTTGCTGAAGGCGCCGTCGAACCCGGCCACGAAACGGGTGGTGTCGTACACGCTCTCATAGGTGCGGATGCCGAAATCCCGGTCATTGCGGGTGATATCGAATTCCTCCACCCCCGCGGCCGTCAGCATCGCGCGCAGATCCGACGGCAGGAAGGCGTTGTCCGCCTGGATGCGGTAGGCGTTGCCGGTGGCCGTGCCCGCGACGTCTCCGGCGAAGGTTCCGTTCTCGCGCTGGCTGTTCGCCTCGGTATGGAAATACTTGGCCTCGGCGAACAGGTTCAGTTCGGTGATGACGTCGCCGGAGGGCTGGAACTGATGGCGCAGCTGCAGCTCGCCGCCATAGCGCTCGACTGGAGTGCGCAGGGCGTCTTCGCGGAACTTGAAGCCGTCGCCGCCGATGGAGACCTTCTGCGGCCGCCCGGCGCCGTCGACGACGATCTGGCCGCGATCGAAGGGAACAAGCCGCCCGTCCTCGGTGAAGGTCAGGCTGTAGGCCGCGTTCGAGCCGATCGGCGTGACGATCACCGGGGTGAAGGAATCGTTGGTTATGTTGGTGTAGACGTCCCGCGCGGTAATGAAGGATGGAAGGCCGTCGTCCGGGCTCTTCTTGTCCGGGTTCGGGATATAGGCCAGGCCGCTCATGGCGTAGTCGCGCTCGTGCCGGTACAGTCCCTCTGTCTTGTCATAGGTGGCGGCGGCCATGACGTTGGTGCGACCGTCGTTGAAGTTCCGTCCGACGGCCACCGAGCCGTAGTAGGTGTTCGGGCCGTCGGCCGAGCCGTACTGGGCCTGGGCGGCGATGCCGTCGAAATCCTGCTTGGTGATGAAGTTGACCACCCCGGCCACGGCGTCGGCGCCATAGACGGCCGAGGAGCCGCCCGTCACCGTATCGACGCGCGCGATCGTGGTCTTGGAGATGGTGTTGACGTCCACCGCGCTGGTGCCGCTCGACCCCGCCACATGGCGTCGTCCGTTCACCAGCACCAGGGTGCGGCTGGCGCCCAGGTTGCGCAGGTTCAGCGTCGCCAGCCCCTGTCCGGCCACCGTATTGGTGGTGCTGGAGGCCGATGCGCCGAGGCCGACCTGCGGCTGGCGCGCCATGGCGTCGATCAGGTTGGTGACGCCGATGTTCTCGATCTCCTGGGCGTCGACGACGTTGACCGGAGTCGAGGCCTCGACGTTCGGCCGTCGGATACGCGAGCCGGTCACCACGATATCGGCGACGGCGCTGGCTTCGGGCTCGGCGGGCGGCGCTTCGGATTGAGCCCAGGCCGGCTGGGCGGCGGCTGTGACGGCCAGACCGGCGATTATCGTCCCGGTCTTCAGATACGCAGACAGTCTCATCGGATCACCCCTCGTTTTTTGATTTGAATTTGCGCCTTGAGTGCCATCGCGGCGATGGTTCTCCAGCCTGACGCGCCGCGACGGGGCGGATCGAGCGTAGCGTTCGTGAGCCCCGCCTGGCCTGCGTCGTCAGCTGGATCGACGGGCCCGTCAGCAGCGGCGCAGACGGCGCGCGCTCGCCTGAAGACAGCCTTCACCCCTGTCGTGGTCCGCAAGCCTCAATCCCTCCCAAGATCGGGGGCCGCGGCCCCTGCAAGCGTCTGTCGGCGCTTAGCCGACTCCTGAATCGCTAGCACTGAGGCGGGAGCAGGAGTTTCGGTTATTGTTCGTGGGGCGGAATGAAATTCACGCCGACGTCGAAAAACTGCGCCATCTTCGAAATGTGCGCTGAAGGCTCAATGAGAAATAGAAAGAATCATTTCGTGAAAAAAATGAAACAATAATCCAATATGCAAAACGGTCCTTGCCATGCGCGGGTGGTTTTTTCCTATGTTGGTCGGCGTCTTCATCAGGAAGTCGCTCGCAACGAAGCCGGAGAAAGCGCCTATAATTTGAATGTCGTGCGGCAGTGACAATCCCCTTCAAGAGCGGATGCAGGTCCGCCTGAGCCCGGGATAGCGGCAAAGCTAGGCGCTTGAACCTGTTACGGCCTCTGACGGCCCTGGGCGTGCGCAGCGCCTCCCGCCCGCCGCCCCACGCGGCCGGATCGCGCGAGGGCGTTTTCGGACCATAGGGTTATCGTGCGCTGGCGATCAGAGAGCCGCAGTCCGCGTCTTCCGCCAGGCCGGGATCGATAAACCCGAGCAGCGCTGCGATGGGGCTGACGAGCGTGGCCAGGGCGCCGACGACGCCGCCCTGTGTGGCGACGGCCGAGACATCGACGCCGAGATCCGGAGAGGCGAGGGGGCCGGTGATGGTGATCGGCGCCCAGACCCGCAGAAGACGAGGCTTCTTGGTTTCGCCGTCGATCTTCAGATTCAGCTTCTCGGCCCCCAGGTCGATGGTTCCCGATCCCTGGGCCAGGACCACGTCCGTGTCGATCACCAGGGTGCGGGCTGTAGCGACGCCGTCTGAGACCTTGAAATCGGCGACGGCGCAGCGGATGGGCGAAGCGGACTGATCGCCCGAAAGCAGCTTGCGAACGCCGGCGCCGACGTTGATCCCCAGCAGTTCGGCGAAGGCCGAACGCATCCGCCCTTGAGGAACGACGAGGCTGAGGCTTCCCTTCGAACGGGCCGCCAGTTCATGAATGGACGCGCCGGGCCCTTCCAGCTTCGCCCGGCCCAGGGCGCGGCCCGTCACCGTCGGCGCACCGTCCCGTGCGGGTATGATGGACTCCAGCGGATAGCCGCTGAGACGGAAGTCGACGGCGCTGTAAGGCGTGTCCTTCGTGGCGTCGATCCGCGCGGTTCCGTTCAGTTCGCCGCGGTTGAAAGCGAAGGAGACCGGATCGAGCTTTAATACGCCGTCCTTCAGATCCGCGCCGAGCCGGACCTGCCGAATGTCGAAGGCGTTGGCTTTCACCGAAGCGGCGCGATAGGCGAGGGTTCCGTCCATCACGCGCAGACGTTCTGTTCGCAAGGGCGCGTCGGGCAGCAGTTTGCCGGGTTGGCCCGAGGTCGCGACCGTGCCCGCGGTCGTGACCTGCGGGCGCGCGCCCAACACGGCCGCCAGGTCGTCGATGTCCAGGGCGCGGGACGCGAGCTCGGCATCGACGCGGCGGCGTCCTTCGACCCTGTTCACCTCCAGGGTCCCCGACAGGTCTGACGAACCGACCTGCCCCCTGAAGTCCGCGAAGCGGAACCGGGCTCCGTCGCGAGTCAGGCTTCCTCTCAGCCGATAAGGCGGCGTGTTGGGGGTCGTAATCCCGGTCAGAAGGTAGAGGTCGGCCAGATCACGACCCTGCAGCTCGAGCCTGGCGTTGAAACGACCCAGGTCGAAGGGCCGGGTGACGGCTCCAGCGGCGCTCAGCCTGGAGCTCGCTCCGGCCAATTCAGCCGTAAAGGCGTAGGGCCGGTCGCGGCGAATGTTGATGAAGGGACCGCCCGTCACGCGAAGCGTCAGGGGCTCGCCGTTCATGGTCCCCTTGCCGTCGAGCACGAAGCCGCTCTCTCCATCCTGGGGCGAGCGCGCCTCACGCGCCGTGACCACGGCGTCGAGCGTCATCCCGCGTCGCTGCTCGTTCAACATCAGCCGGCCGTCGTGAATGACCAGCTGCTGTATGACGGGCAGCCTGGCGCCCCGCCCGTCATCGGGTCGGTCCGGCTCCAGGTCCCAGCTGCGCCGGCCCTGGCTGTCGACGACCAGATGGACCCGCGGGCGGGTGAGGGTCAGCGAAGCCACTTCGATCTGGCCCAGAAACAGCCGTCGCAATCGTATCGAGACGTCGAGACGTTCGATCTCGGCGGTATTGCGCCCGGACGCCCATGTGGGCCCGCCGACGCTGAGACCGCGCACCGTCGCCGAGGGCGTCCAACTGAACAGCCTGACATCCAGGTCCCCTTTCAGAGCCACCTCCCGGCCGGTCGAGGCGGAGGCGGCGCGACCGATAGGGCCGCGCACCCAGTTCCAGTCGAACAGAACGAGGAACAGGAGAAAGGCGGCGACGAGGGCGAAGGTGATCGCCGCCGCGATGAGCTCCGGCCGGCCGGGACGGCGAACGGCGAGCCATAACGGATCCCGAGCGACCACATAGGCGTACAAGGCGTCGCGGCCCTCTGCTGCGCGCCGCAGGGCCGCTTCCGCTTTCTGGCGCAAGCTGTCGATCGCCGATTTCGCTCCAGGCCTGTCGATCAAGGTCGCCTCCGGTGAGGCTGATCAACGCCTCAACCGGCAAAGGGCGCCACGTGCCGGGTCGGCCTGTGCGGGTTCAGTCGCTCACCGGCTTTCGCGAGGCTCTCGCGTTCGAGCGCCTCAGACGTTCAGAACTCTACGCAGGGATTGCTCGATGTCGCCGCCGCAATAGGCGTCGCCGTATTCACGGCGCGACCACTCCGCCAAGCGGGCCAGGGCTGGCGTCCTTGAGAGGCGCCGTGCAAGGCCCGCGGTGATGGGGGCGGTTTCTTCAAGCATTAATTCGATAGGGCGGAAGCGCTCGGTCAGGGCGGACCAGAGGGTCGCGGTGACGATGTCGGCCACGCCCGGTTTTTCTCCACCCAGCAAGAAGCCGGAATGCGCCGTCAGGCCATGGCGTCGGCCCAGGTCCTCCCACAACGCCATCCATTTTCCCAGACGGGGCGCGAAGCTCGACCAGCGCGCCTCGGTCCACATCTGTCGGCCGCCGTCCAGAGTGATCTCATCGATGACGTCGTTCGCGTCATTGACCACCTTCATCGTCAAGGCGCGCAGCTCTGGCGTGGAAGGCAGCAGTTCAAGCGTCTCTCCCAGATACAGCAGGATCGCGGGCATCTGGGAGATCGCCGCTCCGGAAGCGTGATCGACCAGTACGGGCGGCCCCATGAAAGGCACGGGCATCTCCCCGGGCGGCCTCTGCATGAGCGCGCTGATCGCCGCTTCGTTCGTCTCCGACCATGTCCGGGCAGCATGGGCGAGAAGGGCGCGAACGAATTGGCCCCGGAAGGGAACCGGCCAATAATAGAGGGTGAAGTCCGTCATGGAGCTCTCCAACGCTTAGCTGATCGCGAACGCCAGCGGGGGTGGGCAAGCGAATTTGCAGAACAGGTCCGACTGTTTCGCGTTCCGCTTCCGATACGGCGCATTTCAGGCTGGAGCCGTCACGCTACCGGAAGAATGTTCTCATTTTGTTCGAGTCTTGCTAGGCGTTGTCCATGGACGTTGCCCCCATCCGCAAGATCATCCACGTGGACATGGACGCTTTCTTCGCCTCGGTGGAGCAGAGGGACGATCCCGCCTTGCGCAGTCGTCCCGTCGCCGTAGGCCACGCCGCTTCGCGCGGCGTGGTCGCCGCCGCCAGCTATGAGGCGCGCAAGTTCGGCGTGCGGTCGGCCATGCCGTCGAGCACAGCCTTGCGGAAGTGCCCGGAACTGATCTTCACGCCGCCCCGGTTCGAGGTCTATCGCGCCGTCTCGGCGCAGATCCACGCCATCTTCGCCGACTATACGAACCTGATCGAACCCCTGTCCCTCGACGAGGCTTACCTAGACGTCACCGCAAATATCCGGGGCTTGCCGACGGCCTCGGCGACCGCGGAGGAGATACGCGCGCGCATCCTCGAGGAGACCGGTCTGACGGCCTCGGCCGGGATTTCCTACAACAAGTTCCTGGCCAAGTTGGCCTCGGACCAGCGCAAGCCGAACGGCCAGTTCGTGGTCCCGCCCGGGCGAGGAGAAGCCTTTGTCGAGGTCCTGCCGGTCAAGCGTTTCCACGGCGTCGGGCCGGTGACGGCTGAGAAGATGAACCGCCTGGGTATCGAGACCGGCGCAGACCTCAAGCGTCAGTCCCTGGCCTTCCTTAAGCATCATTTCGGCAAATCCGGCGCCTGGTACTACGGCGTGGCGCGCGGGGAGGATCCGCGCCCCGTCAATCCGGACCGCGAGCGCAGGTCCAGCGGCTCGGAGACCACCTTCGCCAGCGACCTGGTCGATCCCGCGGCGATCGAGGCGGGCGTGGATCGGATGGCCGACGAGGTCTGGGCCTGGTGCGAAGAGGCGGGGGCGCTCGGCCGGACCGTGACGGTGAAGGTCAAATGGGCGAACTTCCAACAGTCGACCCGCAGTCGGTCCTTCAAAGAGCCGGTCGCCTCGAAGGCGCGGTTGCGTGAGATCGCCCGCCTGCTGGTGCGCTCCCTCTATCCGCCAACCAGGGGCGTGCGGCTTGTCGGCGTGACTCTGTCCAATCTGGAGAAGGCTTCGCCTGGAATCCCTTCATCGACGCCGGCGGGCGAACTGGCGCTGTGACGGCCATGCTCCAGACCGATCTGTTCGGCCACGTCCCGCGGCCGGCCGCGCCAGCGGGTTTCGACTATTGGCCGGACGTCCTCACGGCGGCCGAACAGGCGGCGGTGGTCGCTCACCTGCAGAAGCTGAGCTTCAGGCCCTATGAGCATATGGGCTATCAGGGCTTCAGACGGATCGCAGCTTTTGGACGCCGCTACGACCTTGAGCGACGTCGACTGGAGACGGCCGAACCTTGGCCGGATTTCCTTAAAGCGCTTCTGGATCGCCTGGCTGGACCGCTCAGTCTTGATGAGGGGGCGTTCGTGCAGGCCCTCGTCAATGAATATGCGCCCGGCGCCGGGATCGGCTGGCACCGCGACCGTCCCGTCTATGGGAAGATCCTGGGCGTCTCCTTCCTTGCGCCCTGCGTCATGCGCCTTCGTCGCAAGGCGGGGTCGAAGTGGCGTCGCGCCGGAGCGGCGCTGGGGCCGGGCTCCGTCTATCGCCTTTCCGGCGAGGCGCGGAGCGACTGGGAGCATTCCATCTCGCCGATGACGGCGCTGCGCTACTCCGTCACCTTCAGGACCTTGGCCTGACAGGCGGGCCTAACCCGTCAGGATTTCGGCGGCTTCAGGGTAGCGCTGGGCCAGGCGCGAGGCCCAGTCCGCCGATGCGGGGCGCACCTGCCGGGCTTCGCGGGGGCGCGCCAGGACGAGGGCGGCCGCCTCGCGATGGGCGGGCCAGTCCATCAGCAGGCGCATGGCCGCTTCGAAGTCCGGGTGGGTCGAGGCGTGAACGAAGGCCTGGTCGAGCGCTTCGACATCGTCGAAGTCGGCCAGGCGCGAGAGGTAGTCGCGAAGGACGGGCGCCGACAGGTCGCGCTCGAACAGGCGCCAGCGAAGGTCCTGGGCTTCCTGGCGATGGCCCTCGGCGTCCATCACCTCGATGGATGCGGCCTCCCAGGCCGGGGTCAGTCGGGGCGCGCCGTCGGTCGGGTCGCGCCCATAGGTCCAGCGACGGTTAAGCGGGGAGGGGCTAAGGGCGGCTTCCAGGGCGGCGCGGGCTTCTGCAGTGCGGCCGACCTCCATGAGCCGGCGGGCGATGTCGGCGGCGACGTCGGGCGATCCGGCCTGTTCACGCGTGACGAGGGACAGCCATAGATCGAGGTCGCCGGCCCGATCCGCGAGGCGACGCAGCAGGTTGCGGCCGGCCGGAGTTTTGCGGGTCGATACGTCCAGGCCGTCCAGAAGTCGGCGCGCCGTGAGCGGGCCGAGGGCCTCGCCGGCGGAGGATATCCAGCGCGCATAGTCCTGGGGGCGCCGGCGGAGCGCATCGACCAGGTCGCGCAGCGCCTCGTCTCCTGCGGTTTCGGCGAGGGTGAAGAGGTCCGGAGCGGCGGCCTCGAAGGCGGCGGGCAGTTCCCCCTTGGTGTCCTTCACGCGGGCGGCCAAGCCAGGATAGAGGTCGAACCAGCGAATGAGGACGGCGAGCGCCTCGCCGGGGACCTCGGGCGCCAGGCGCTCCAAGATCATGTTGCGGTGCGTGTTCAGGTCGTCGATCAGTTCGCCGCGCTTGCGCCAGGACACACGTGTGCGGGCGACGGAGACGGCGGTGATGCGCTTGTCGATCTCAAGGGCGAGGAGGTCGGGGCCGGCCTCGGCCGCCAGTTCCAGACGAAGACGGCGCTTGAGATTGGCGTTCCCGGCGCCGGCCTCGATCAGCAGGTCCGCCAGACGGGGCGCCCCGAGATGGACGAGGTTGGCTGCGGAAAGCCTGGTCGAGATCCTGGGTTGTCGCGCCATGAGGTCCTTTGGGAGGAGCGGGGTCGTCCGAGGGGCAGCTATAGCACGGGCGCCAAGGACGATTTCGTCACCACCCTGCTACCCAGCAGTCGCTGTGTGTCGGACGGGAGGCGCGCCTTACGGAGCCGCCAGAAGACCCAGATTGGCGCAACTCGAAAGCAGGGATACAGTGACTTCGATTTATTCATACCCCTTTCCTCCCTTGGCTGCGGTTCAGATCAAGCACTGGAAGCCTTTCCTATGGAGCGCCGGCTTTGGACTGGGATTTATGATCCGATCTTCTATTCCGGCACATAGATCATCCTACCGTCGGGGAGGCGATAGGCTGAGCCCGCCTTGACGCCCTGGCCTTCGCCGATCCGGCCCTGGGATTCGTAGCGGGTCAGTTCGTCGCCCTCCTTCACGGTGATGCGCATGTCGGCCTTGCCAGGGTTCTCGATCACCATCAGGTCGCGCGCGTTGAAGGGGTTGAGCGGGTTCTGCACCAGAACCACGAGCAGGACGGCGATGATCACCACGAACAGGTCGATCAGATTGACAACGGCGGTGATGGGATCGTCGTCTTCTTCGTCGAGGAAGCGCATCAACCGGCCTCCCGCGCGCGTTCGATGGCGCGCAGGTCCTGAAGCAGCCAGCGCCGGCGCACGGTCAGGACATAGTGGGCGATGCTGGCGGCGATCAGGGCCAGTGTGACGCCTGAGAAGGCCACCACCATGTTCTCGCCTACGCCCGAGGCGTCGCCACGTCCCAGCGCCAGCAGGGCGGGGCCCATGGGGATCATGGTGGCGACAAGGCCCAGCATGGGGGCGCTGCGCGAGACGATGCGCAGGCCCTCGAGGTCCTTGAGGATCATCAGTTCCAGATCGTCGCTGGCGGCGTCGGTCGCTCGCCAGCGGCGCCATAGGGGACTGCGCCAGTCGGCGCGTCGGCGCTGACCGGCCTCCACCAGGAAGGCGCCGAGGGCGAACAGGGCATAGGCCATCGCGGCCAGGATGAGGATCAGCGCCGGCGCGAGGAACAGGCTGGAGACCTGATAGAGGCCGGCTTCAAGCTGGGGCATGAGGGACCTTTCGAGGGAGAGAGACGAGACGGCTGACGCCGCCCGCCAGGAAGGCGAGGAGAAACAGCAGGCCGCCCCACGGTGGGGGAAGGGACGGGGCAGGGGCGGGCGGCGGGATCGGCTCAAGGACCTGGCCCCGCACGAGGTCGGAGGGCGTGCCCGCCGGGGCAGGCTCCGGGGCCGAGGCGGCCGCTGAGCGAGCCGCTCCCTGGCCGAAGCCGGGAGGCGTCGTCGCTCCGGGGGGCGAAGGACTGTCGATCTGCGCCAGGCGCGCCTCAAGCGCTTGCCGCGTCGCCGCGTCGGGAGACCAGTAGCCCTTGGCGACGGCGTCGCGCAGGCGCTGGATCATCTGTCGCTCGGCCGTGGGGTTGTGGGCTTCGAACCATTCCCGCACGCCCAGGCCGCGCTCGTCGCGGACATAGACGTCGTGAAGCGCCTGCCACTGATCCTGTCGGACCATGCCGGGCGCGGTGACTTGCCAGCCGAACAGATTGTCGGCCAGGTCCACGACAGCCAGCGTCCCGGCATAGCCTTCGGCCTGCATGGCCTGGATCCAGGTGCGGTTGGTGTAGCGGCTGCGCATTTCCGCAGCCAGAAAGTCGCGAGCGGCGACCGTCCTTGGCGACCCGGCCCGCGCGTCGGTGATGTAGAGAGAGGGCGCCTCGCCGCCGGCCCGACGGATCGCCAGCGACAGGCCGCCCAGGTATTCGAAAGGGTGATCGGTCGACAGGACGCCGTGCAGATTGCTGGATCGCGACAGGGCGGCGGCCTGGACCCCGGCGAGCTGGGCCGCGAAGACGCCGCGCTGCGCTTTCCGGCCCCAGCGTCCCGCGCCATAGACATAGCCCAGGCGGTCCAGGAAGGGATCGGCCAGATCCTCGGCGTCATTCCAGCTGTCGGCGTCGCGCACGGCGTCGGGCACGCCGCTGCCGTAGTCGCCGGGCGCATTGCTGAAGATGCGGGCGCGGCCCAGGGCCTCGGCCTCATCGGTCGAAAGGCCTTCGGCGACCAGGCGAGCGGCGGCGGCGCGGCTGTTCTCCGCGACGGGATCGCCGGGCTCGTTCTGTTCGGCGATGCGTTCGACAGCGTCGGCCAGCAGGCGCAGGAAGCCGTCGAACTGATCGCGATAGACGCCGGTGGCGTGCACCACCACGTCGATGCGCGGCCGCCCCAGTTCGCCGGCCGGTATGATGTCGAGCGCGACGATGCGTCCTCCCGCGTCCCAGCGGGGCCGTAATCCCAGGGCGCGCAGAATCTGTCCCTCAGGAAGGCCGAGGGTGCGGACGGACTCGGACGACCACAGGCTGACGGCCATCTTGGTCAGCGGGCGTCCATCGTGCTCTTCGGCATAGGCCTGACGCAGGCTGTCCAGGGCCTCGGCGGCGACGTCATAGGCGGCCTGGGCGGGGATTTTGTCGGGCGCGAAGGCGTAGAGATTTCGGCCGCCGACGGCTTCGGGATTGCGCACCGGATCGCCGCCTTCGCCCGGCAGGACGAAACGGCCGGACAGGGCCCTGAGCAGGGCGTCTGTCTCTCCGGTTTCGGTCAGGCGCCGGTCGAGGATTTCAGCACGTTCGATCTGGGCGCGCAGAAGGGGATCGGCGATGGAACTGGAAGGAAGGCCGTCACGAAGGTGATGTTGCAGCGTCTGGAAGGCCGGATCGGCGTGCAGGGCGGCCTGATCCTTGGCGAGCACCTCCTGCTCGTCCAGGCCAAGCGCCTCGAAGTAGGGCGCGCCCAGTTGCTGCATGACGGTGGTCAACCGGTGATCCGGCGAGGCCGGACGACCGAACACGTGCAGTCCGAGCGGCGTGGGCGCGCCGCCGACCTGATGCAGATAGTCGTGCAACTGGTTCAGGAAGGCCGCGAAGTCGATGCGCGCGGTCGATCGCGTCCAGCCCATGTCTGCGTCCACGCTTCGTTGCGCCGCGAGGTCGAGAATCTGCTCCCGCACAGCGTCCTGCACCGCGCCCTCTTCCAACTGCTGGTGCTGATGGATCAGGTCGTGGAGGGTTTTGAGCTCGTCATTCAGACCGGCGGGAGAAAAGGGCGGGGTCTGATGGCTGACGGTGACGGCGCGGCCGCGCCGCTTCGCCTGCATGGCCTCGCCGATGTTGTCCTGGATGTAGGGATAGACGACCGGCAGGCCGCCCAGCACGACGAAGGCGTCATCGTGCGCCGACAGTCCCCGGTCCTTGCCGGGCAGGAACTCCTGCGTCCCATGGGTGCCCAGATGGATGAGGGCGTCGGCGTCCAGAACGTCGCGCACCCACAGATAGGCGGCCAGATACAGATGGTCGGGCGGTGCGGCGGTGTCGTGATAGGCCTCGCCCACGCGGGCGGCCCGGGGCGGTTGGGGCAGGACGGTCAGGGCGCCGTCGCGGAAGGCGGGGATGACGAAAACCGTCTCGCCGTCGATGGTCCGCACCGACCAATGCCGCGCCGGGTCGCCCCAGCGGGCCTGGACGGCGTCACGCCGGACGGCGGGCAGGGCGTCAAGCCAGGCGCGATAGCGGGCGACGGGCAGGGTCACGGCCAATTCCCGCTCCCGCAGACCGTCCAGTTCCTCATGCCGGTAGAAGGCGCCCAGCATGGCGCGCGCCGCGTCGATCCAGCGGGCTTCGGAAAGCGGCGGAATCGCATAGCCCGCCGCGTTCAGATCCAGGCTCAACGCCTCCAGGCTGCGCGGAACATTCAGGTTCGAGGCCGAGACGTTCGCCTCGCCGCCGGGATGGTTCCAGAACATCAGGGCCAGCCGCTTGTCGGCGTTGGGCCTGCGGCGAAGGGCGACGAGGCGGGCGGCGCGGGCGGCGACGGCTTCGACCTGTTCGGGAATCGGGGCGAGAGCGCCGTTCTCGAAAGCCGAAATCACCATGGGATCGCTCATGCCCCAGGCCTCGGCGGGCGCCATCAGGGCGGCGGCGGACCGGCTGGGCAGGCCGGTATCGGCCGCGCGCCAGGCCTCGACGCCGCCTTCCCGGTAGGAGAAGGTCATCAGGGCGGGGATGTCGAGCGCGATGAGTTGGTCGCGGATCGGGTCGCCGGCGACGATATGCTGGGTGTTGAGGAGCAGATCGGGGGCGAGCGGCGCGAGCGCCTCGGTCAGGCCCTGCGGACGACGTTGGTCGAACCACACGCCGACGCCCTCCAGGCCCCTGGCGCCGAGCGCGGCGATCAGGGCGTCGATCACGGCGGTGTCGCCATCCGCAACCTGTGAACTCGACATCAAGATCGCCGCGCGGGCGCGCGCCGGCCGCTCGGCAAGCCAGGCGTCGAGAGCTTCGGCGTCGTGCGCCTCCAGGCTCGGGTGATGATAGCCGACCTGCTCCAGCGGGCGCGGCGGCGGAAGCGCGGCGGCGTCGCCGCCCATGGCGTGGAGCTTCAGATATCGGAACAGGAGGGTGAAATTCTCCTGTCCGCCCGCCGCATAGTAGCCGGCGATGCGCCGCGCCGCCTCGGGCGACAGGTTGCCGAAGGCCGGCGCGCCGCCGCCGATGCGAACCCAGGGCCGGTCGCCGATCTCGAGCCTGTCGCCGATCACGGCCTGCACCGCTTCGACATCGGAGGGACGCGGCGTGTCGAGCAGGATGAAGTCGGCCCGCGCCCAGTCCGGTTGATCGTCAAGCGTGGAGAGGGATGTTCCGCGCAAGGCGACGTCCTCCGCCCCAGCCATGGCCTTCAAGCGCACGAACTTGGCGGGCAGGATGAAATCGCTGCCGATCACCTGCACGCGTGGGCCCGGCGCGTCCTGGGCGGCGACCCGCAGGGCCGGGGTCAGGCAGACCGCGACGATCAGGAGGAGGCGGAGGAGGAACGCCACGGCTCAGAAGCTCGCCGTAAAGCCGAGGTGGTAGAAGCGGCCGGGCTCGGCGAAGGAGAAGAAGGCGGATTCCTCGGCCAGACGCACGTCGGTCAGGTTCTGAACCCCGGCGCGCACCCACAGGTTCGGCTGAATCTGGTAGCCGCCTTCCAGCGAGACCAGGGCATAGTCGGGAACCGGCTGCTGTACGGAGTTGGAGACCATCCATTGCTCGCCGACGTACTCGCCGCGAAGCTGGACGAAGCGGGTTTCCTCAGGTTGCCAGCGCAGGGTGGCGTGGCCGCTGTGCTCGGGCCGTTCGGACAAGGGAGAGCCCGTCTCCCGGTTTTCGCTGTCCAGGTAGGTGTAGTCGGCTCTCAGGCTGAAACCGCCCGGCAGGGGCGCGGCGCCGGCCAGTTCTACGCCGCGAATTCGAGCCTCCGCGATGTTCTGATACAGACGGATTTCACGGCCGCGCACGCCGCAGAATGCGGTGCAGCGAGTTTCGATCAGGTCCTCGATGTCGTTGTCGAAAACGCCGACGCGGCCCATCCAGCCGCCCCGGCGGTATTCGGCCGAGGCCTCGTAGGAGGTGCCGATCTCGGGCTTCAGGTCGGGGTTGCCGTAGACCCGGAAACGGCCTGCGGCCGCTATGGTCTCGAACTCCGGCGACAGTTGTTTCAGGCTAGGCGACTTGAAGCCCCGGCCGCCCCCGGCCTTGAACGTCAGCCCCTCGAGGGGCGACCAGACGGCGTAGAGGCGCGGGCTGGTCTGCCACCCGTACTGCTCGTGGTGATCGAACCGCGCGCCGCCGGTCAGCGACAGCGAGGACGTCAGGGTCCATTCGTCCTGCAGGAACAGGGCGTAGCGTTCGCCTTCCAGCCGGCCGGAGCGGGAGGCGGCCGCGTCTTCCAGCCGCTCGCGCCGCCATTCGCCGCCCACGCTCAGGCGATGGCTCGCCCAGCGGTCGAAGGTGGCCCGGCCGTCAAGGATGTCTTCCTGCATCCCCACAGGGCGCGAAGGGGTCTGTCCAGCCGTCACCGCATTCTCGCGATCCAGCGTCGAACGGTAGGCGCGGACGGCTGTTTCGCCCCAGCCCCAGAGTCCGCGATGCGACAGTGCGTACTGGCGGCGCTGCACCGTGTCGGCGAAGCGATAGTAGACGGGCGATGCGCCTGTGGTCGCCGTGTCGCGATAGCGGTCGTCGCGCCCGCCCAGAATGGTCAGGTCGATCCGCTGCGCCGCATCCGGCGTCCAGCTCAAGGTCGCCGAGCCGGTGACGGTCTCGCGATCTTCGAGGTCGGAAAGGCGACGGTTCGTCGCCTGGGGCGTATTGGCCCGCGCCTTGGATTCCGCGAACAGGCTGAGACCGAGACGGTCCTGCGCCAGCGGGCCGCCCGCATAGGCGCCGACCTGATAGGTTTCGCCGCCTCGGCCGTCCTCGCGTAATCCGCCCATGGCGGTCAGGCTGCCGCGCCATTCGTCGGACGCGCTGCGGGTGATGACGTTGACCACGCCGCCGAGGGCCTCGGATCCGTAGAGCGACGACATCGGCCCGCGTACGACCTCGACGCGTTCGATGGCTTCGGCCGGCATCCAGCCCAGGTCGAAGTCGGCGTGCTGGACGGCGTTGGCGGCGGCGTTCACCCGTCGCCCATCGAGGAGGAAGAGGGTGTGTTCGCTGGGCATGCCGCGGATGGAGACGCCGCGCCGGGTCAGTCCGGCGCCGTTGAGCGTCACGCCCGGCACGTCGCGCAGGACGTCGGTCAGGTCTTGAACCGGCCGCCTAAGAAGCTCTTCGCGGTCGATGACGGTGACGCTGGCGGGCGCGTCGGTCGTCGTCCGCTGGGTGGATGTGGCGGTGACGACCACGTCAGGCAGGCGTTGCGGCGCGGCCTCTTCGGCGATGGCGGGAAAAGCAGCGCCGAGGGCGGCGGCGAGCGCCGTCGCAGAGGCCTGCGGAATAGCGGATTTCATGGTGTGGGATGTCCAGGACGTCAGTGGGCGTGCGGCCTGCGCCGCCAGTTCATCAGGTGAGCGGCGCTGAGCAGCAGGCCGCCGGCGACGGTGATCGGCGTCTCGGCCTCGTGCGTCGGCCATTCGGCGGCGGCCAGGACCAGCAGGGCGACGCCGAGCGCGCCCAGGCCGATCAGCGGCCAGGCGCGACGACCGTCCGGCGTCGGGCGCGTCAGGGTCCAGGCGGCGATGGGCGCGGCGGTCAGGGCGAAGGCCCAGTGCACCCAGGGCGCCTCGGCGAACAGGCCGAGAACCGGCAGCAGTCCTGCGACCAGAGGCAGGGCGAGGCAGTGGATCATGCACAGGCAGGACAGGCCGACGGCGGCGGCGTCGCCCCAGGTCTGGACACGAGCGTTCATGGCGATCCTTTCAGAGGAAAGTCGGCCGCGACGTCATGGGACGCCGCGGCCAGGCGGGGGGAGGAGGGGAAGGATCAGAATCGGGCGCGGAAACCCAGGACGAGATTGCGGCCGCGCAGGGGCGCCAGATGGCTGATGAAGGAGGCGTGGTTCAGCGCCTTCTCGTCCAGCAGATTGGTCCCGCGCACGAAGATCTGCCCGCTGATGTCGGCGATCGTCGGGACGTCATAGGCCAGGGTGGCGTTGACCATGTCGTAGCCGGGCGTCTTGCGCTCGAAGGCGGCGATGCGGTCCTGCTCGAAGACGTGGACGTATTCCAGATTGCCCGACCAGGCGCCCTTGTAGAAGTCGCCGCGGGCGCCCAGACGGCCGGCCGGAATGCGCGGCAGGTCGCCGCCGTCGCCCTTCAGCTCGGCGCGGACGTAGTCGCCGAAGGCCGTGGCCGACAGGCCCGGCCTGAACGCGTGGGTGACCTGGCCTTCGATCCCGGTGAAGCGGGCGTCGGCCTGGGTGTAGCGGATCAGGCGGAAGTCCTCGAACTGGTCGAGGGTGTCGGCGAAGATGTAGCCGTCATAGTCGTAGTGATAGAGGCTGGCGGCGAAGGTCGTGGCGCCCTCGATCTTCTTCAGGCCCAGTTCGATCGAATTGGCCGTCTCGACGTCCAGATCGGCGTCGCCGATCTCATAGGTGTTGGTCGCCAGGTGGACGCCGCGCGCATACAGCTCCTGCGCCGTCGGCGCGCGCTGGGATCGGGCCAGGGTCACGCTGGCGACATAGCCGGGCGTCAAGGTCCAACTGGCGCCGCCGGAAAGGGAGAAGGGCGAGTGGCTCGTATCGGCGCGTCCCAGGGCGCTGGCGTCCTGCCACTCCTGACGCAGGGCGCCTTCGAAGCGCCAGTCGCCGGCGATGTATTCCTCGACCAGGAACAGGGCGTGGTTCTCGGTGCGGCTTTCGGGAATGAAGGATTCGGCGCCGACGGCGGCGAAATCGCTACGCGAGGTCTGGGCGCCGACCACGCCGCGCACCCCGCCGATGGCGGCGTGCTGCACCTCGACGCGGGCGTCATAGCCTTCATTGGTGAAGGTGGTGGCGATCTCGCCGTCGTCGATCTCGTCGTGGCGATAGTCGGTGAAGCCGCCGCGGAAGCGGATGCGTTCGATCCCGGCGAACGGATCCTCGATCTCGCCGCGCACGTCCACCCGCTTGCTGATCAGATCGACGATCGGGACATGGTCATGATCGTGGTCGTGATCATGATCGTGGTCATGGTCGTCGTCGCCGTGGTCGTGACCGCCGCAGTGCAGGCTGGAGCCGTGCGGGTGGCAGGATTCATACTCGTGCGTATGTCCCGGCAGGCCGTATTCGCTGCGCTGCTCCGTATAGGCGGCGCCCAGATAGCCGCGCGACCCGATCCATGACAGGCCCAGGGTCGCGGTCGAACTGCGGTTGAACGACCCGTCCAGCGTGGCTTCGTCGAAGTCGGGGACCTCATAGTCATCGGTGCGGCGTCCGGCGGCCTCGACCCGGATGGCGAACGATCCCGCGCCGGCGGTCAGGCCGACCACGCCGGCTTCTTCATTGTCCGCCGTGCCCAGGCGGAACTCGGCGACGCCTTCGCCGCCGTTCTCTGGAATGCGCGTCGGGATCTTCTTGTCGATCAGATTGACCGCCCCGCCGATGGCGCCGCCGCCGTAGAGCAGGGCGGACGGGCCGCGCAGGATCTCGACGCCGTCCAGCAACAGGGGTTCGCCGGACACGGCGTGGTCGGGCGAGACTTCCGAAGCGTCCATCAGGGCCGAGCCGTCGGTCAGGACTTTCACGCGCGGCGCGGTCTGGCCGCGGATAACCGGACGGCTGGCCCCGCCGCCGAAGGTGTCCGAGTTGATCCCGGGCAGGCCGGTCAGCGTCTCGCCCAGGGTCGATTGCCGGCGCTGGACCAGTTCGTCGCCTCGCAGCACCGCCACATTGGACACCACCTCCCTGCTCCAACGGCCCAGGGCGTCGGCGGTCACCACGACGTCTTCCAAGCGGGTCGCGGCCGGACCGGACTGGGGCAGGGCGTCGGCCCAGGCCGCCGTCGAAATGGCTGAGAAACTCGCCGCCGCGAGCAGGATCGATCTTGAGTGCATGACGCTCCCCGTTCATGAAGAGAGTCGCTATTATGTTATATCGTAACATTCATCAAGCGAGCATGAGGGAGATTGAAATGAGCAGCGAGGGGGCTTTGGCGGAGGCCGAGCGGGTGCAGGTCGAGGTCTGGCGAATGATCGGGCGGGTCTTCGAGACGTGTCGGGCCAACGGTCTCAGTCAGTCCGATCTGGCGAGAAGGCTCGGCGTCCCGCGGGGACAGGTCTGCCTGTGGCTGAGGGATCGGGAGCGCATGACCCTGAAGGCGGCGGTGCGCCTGGCCGACGCCATGGGTCATGATCTCGAAGTGCGGCTGGTCCGCCGAGCGACGTTTCGCGCTGCCCGGGCCGAGGCGCAATGAGCCTGTTCGATCACGTGGAGGCGCTGCAGGGCGACCTTCCGTGGGGTCGTTTTCTGGACGCCGGGACAGGGGTCAACTCCAGTCTGTGGAGCACGGGTCTGGCCACGGACACCTGGACGGGCGTGACGGCTGCGGCCGGTCATGCGGATCAGGTGCGCGCCTCGGTCGGGGAGCGTATTCGGCCGCACGACCGGCTGCTGCTCGGCAACTGGACCGACGCGACCCTGCTGGAAGGCGAGGTCTTCGACACGGTGCTGGCCGATTATCTCATCGGCGCCGTCGAGGGCTTCGCGCCCTATTTCCAGCAAACCCTTCTGCGCCGGTTGAGGCCCATGACCGGGCGTCGCCTCTATGTCGTCGGCCTGGATCCCTACATCGTCGGACCGGCCGATACAGACGAGGCCCGAATGGTGCGTGAGATCGGCAGACTCCGCGACGCGGTCCTGCTCCTGGCGGACGAGACGCCCTACCGGGAGTATCCGGCGGAGTGGACGTTGAATGCGCTCGCCAGCGCCGGCTTCAGGGTGCTTTCAGCCCGTCGCTTTCCCAATCGCTACAAGGCGAAATGGGTGAACGGTCAACTGGATATGGCTGTGCGGCGCTTGCCCCGGGTCGCAAACGACGGGCTGGCCCGGAGCCTTGCCTCGCGGGTTGAAACTCTTCGCGGAGAAGGACTCGCGCTCTGTGCCGAGCGCAACGGTTTACGATGCGGCGCCGATTATGTGGTGGCTTGCGAGCCGAACTAGAGTCGCCTTCTCACTCTGACGCAATGACTGCTTCTGAAGCGATGTGGGCGTTGAATGTCGCTGACGTAGTCACGTCATGAAGCGGATCGCAGGTGTGAGGTATCGTCCCGATCCGGCTCCCGCAACCACCGTTCGTATAACCTCCCTGGTTATACCAATCTAGGCGCAAAAAACCCCGTAAGCTCAACGGCTTGCGGGGTTTTTTGCGCTTTCACGTTCGCACAGCATTTTTGTTCGCTTTTGGACGGTTCAGTCGGGAACTAGGCGGTGTGGACAGATTTGAGCCAATTCCTCGCCGGCCGACATGAACTGTGGCGGAGCGCCAAAGGGTGCCGTGATAATCGAACGGTTCTGCTCAGCCGAACTGCCCCGTCCGCGATATTAAGGCGATAAGCGGCAAGCTTTTCAGAATAGGTCATCCAGCCTCGGGGAGATCGCCTCCGCTCAAGCCAGCCTCCCGAAGCAGTCTTGGGTCAACCAACTGGAACATGGTCAATCCTGCAGAGCATTGCGAATTCCATGTCGTTGCCGCACTCCCCATCGAGCGAACAACACTTGGCAAAGCGGACACCAAATGACGAACGACCGGGCCAAATTCATCCCCCGCAGGACGCCTGAATCCGCGGCAATGGTGGCTGCCGTAAGCCGGGCACGGCAAATGACGGCGGCGATCAACCGGCTGTCGCATGATGATGCCGAACGGATTCGGACCATGTTTGGCGACCTGATAGGAAAGGAGCTGGATAGCACCGTGAGTCTCATTCCCCCCCTCTATGCGACCGGGGGAGGCAACACTCGCATCGGGCGTAATGTCTTTATCAATCAAAACTGCACAATGTACGACCTGGGCGGCCTCGACATCGCGGATGACGTGATGATCGGTCCGAATGTCAGCCTCATAACTTCAGGCCATCCCATCGCTCCTTCGCAGCGTCGAGCGGGTGTAACCGCCAGCCCGATTGTCATTGAGCGCAACGTATGGATCGCTGCCAACGTGACGGTCATAGGAGGCGTGACAATTGGCGAAAACTCCGTTGTCGCTGCCGGTTCCGTCGTTACGAAGGATGTGCCCGCCAACACACTGGTCGGCGGCAATCCGGCCAAGGTCATCCGCTCGATAGTCGAAGAGTGACAAAGACCGCCAGCGAACGACCAACTTGTCCGCGCCGCCTAGGGCGAAATGATCGTTACAGGAACAATCCCCTTCATCCGCGGGGGCGGCATGGCGGGATCAGCTCGCTGGACACGTCTCTTCTCGACCTGGGCGCTGTCAGCAAATGAAGCTCGCCGTCCGACGATCGGACATCCTGCGATTCGGATGATGACGCGGCATCGCCGCGTCGCCTGCTTTGTAAAATGAAGTAAATTTTTAAAGCGTGCTGCTGGATGTTGAAAGATTTCCAGAAACGCGGGGCGCTGAGCAAATTTCCCACTGGTTAAAACCGGTTAACTGAAAACGGGGGTTGAAACCGCTACGCAAACATCTGATAGGGATCAGCGAGCCGATGATCTCATGTCGAGTATCGGCTTCCGGCTGTCGCTTTAATATGCCGGCGACGGTCGCTTTACTCGCGCTTCGCTGGGGGCGTGGAGAATAGCTGGCCTCTCAGCGACGGCAGATGAGCCTCCCGGCTCAACTGAGTTAGCGGGGCTGCCGACAGGGGGGCGTGATTGGTTGTGCGAACACTTGATTCTGAGGGCGCGCGGCGAGCTGTGCGTTCGAGCTTCCCCGAAAATCACTTTTAAATTCGTTCTTGGGTCCCGCCAGCAGCAGCTGGAGACGGGATGTTTGTGTTTGAGGAGAGTCAAATGAGCAAGGCAATCGCCCACAACCGCGCTTCCGGTCGAGTGTCGCGATTGCTCTCGGGAAGCTCTTTCGCGGCGCTCATGCTGCTGACGGTCGCTTCTCCGGCGCGCTCGGAAGAACGGCACTGGGACGCGAACGGCACCGCCGTCGGGTCAGGAGGCACGGGGGCCTGGAATCTTAGCGACCTCAACTGGAGCCCAAGCCCGGACGGCGTTAGCGGCCCGTACAACGCGCCATGGACTAATCTAGGACTCGACGACGCCATTTTTGGCGGGACGGCGGGGACGGTTACGATGGGCTCGCCTATCACCGTACATAATCTGACCTTCAACACAGCCGGCTATGCGCTCACCGGCGGTACGCTCACCCTGGGCGGCATCTCCCCTACCATTACCACAAACACGAACGCAGCCGGCGTAACGACCATCGGGTCCGTCATTTCCGGCTCCGCAGGACTCGCCAAGGCGGGGACGGGAAGTCTTCGGCTTTCGGGCGCGAACACGTTCAGCGGCGATATCTCCATTCTGGACGGCAGGATCTATGCGTCCAGCGACGCCGCCTTGGGGGCGGCTTCGAACAGCATATTCACGGCCGCCGGCCGGTCCGTGTGGCTTGGAATCGAAGGTTCGAACACTGCTCGTTCCGTGGTCATCGGCGATGGCGGCACGCTTACTGTCACCGGCTCGGGCGTCGGCTCGGCGCTCATCAGCGGGAACGGTAACGTCAACGTTGCAGCATCGAACAATGACGCCACGATCGTCCGGCTGACCAACGACAATAACAGCTACACCGGCAGCACGACGTTCAACGGCTGTAACGGCGTCTGTAGCGCCTATTTCAGTTCTATCGGGAACATTGGGGAGGCGAGTTCGCTTGGCGCGGCGACGGGGGCGAACTCCACGATTATCTTCAACCAATCGAGCCAGTATTCCGACAGCGTCATCTATATCGGTGATGGCGATAGCTCTAACCGGAACTGGGACATTAACGGCGCCGCCGGCATCATTCGAAACCAGGGGAGCGGCACACTATCGATCACCGGCGATATCGACATCTCCGGCGGCGGGAACTTCAGCGCCGAAACCGCCGACATTGAGCTTCTGGGCGTGCTCAGCGGCGGCAACTATGGCTTTACTTCTCTTGCTGGGCACTCCGTTACGGTGGGCGGCGGCGCCAACACATTTACAGGACCGGTCAGCGTAAGCGGGCTCGTCAAGGCGTTCGTTCTGGCGGACAACGGAACGGTCAGTTCCCTCGGGGTCGGCGGCGACATATCCCTCGATGCTGGAACTCTGAGCTACACGGGCACGGGCGCGAGCAGCAACCGTCTGTGGACCATCAGCGGTGCTTCCGGCATCCTGAACGATGGCGCCGGTTCGCTCAATCTGAGCGGTGGAGCCTCATTCACGCCCGGTAATCCGGTAGATAGCCTCACGCTTGGCGGCAGCTTTGCCGGAGTGAGTAACTATTCGGGCATCATCTCGGGCACGGGCGATCTGATCGGCAACGGCGCCGGTACATGGGTTCTGGGCGGAGCCAATGATTTCGTTGGGACTGTCACAGTTAACGCAGGGACGCTGCAGGCCGGCAGCGCTTCGGCTTTCGGAGCGGCAACGGGTTTCATCGTAAACGGCGGCACGCTTGACCTGGGCGGGTATGATCTGACCGCTCCATCACTGACGGGTACGGGCGGCTCGGTCGCGCTTGGCGCATCGACGCTGACGGTCGAGGCGTTGGACGCCCAAAGCTATGCGGGGAGCATCACGGGGACCGGGGGGCTCCGCAAAGTGGGCGCCGGTTCGCTATCGCTGACCGGGGCGAGCAGCTATACCGGTGCCACGACCATCGCCGGGGGCAAGCTCGCCCTGGATTTTTCCGGTGCTGGTAGCCCGGCGGCCAATATCATTTCCGGTTCGTCGTCGCTCGTCCTCTCGGGCGGCACGCTCGAAGTTATCGGGGCGACAGGAGCAACCAACAACCAAACCTTCAACGGTATGACGGTCTCCGCTGGCAGCAACACTGTTCGCGCGGTCAGCGGGGCGGGCGGCTTCGTCAATCTCAATCTTGGAGCGATAAGCCGGGCAGGCGGTCTGATCAACTTCGTGCTGCCGGGCGGCGGTGCGATCACGACGACCAACGCCGACGGCGTCCTGGGCGGCTGGGCAACCATTAACGGAACCGACTATGCCAAGGTAGTCGACGGCGGCATTATCGCATTCGACAACAGCGATTACGTCAATAAGGACGACGCCGGTGATTGGGTGACTGGCGATATCGTCAGCGATTCCGCGAATGCGGCAGATACGCCATTTGAAGGCACGGTGAGCAGCAACCTCCAACTCGGCGGCCTTCGTTACACCGCTGCGGCAGATTCGGTCGTCACGATCGGCGCCGGAAACACGCTTGGAATCGACGGTACGATCATCGTCGCCCCAAGCACGCTCGCCACGAACCAGCGTATTACGGGCGGCTCCATCACTGGAGGCGCCGGTGGAGGGACGTTCGGCATCCAGCAGAACGGCACTGGTACGTTCACCATCGATTCCACGATCGTCGACAATGGCGGCACCGGCTTCGTCAAGAGCGGCAGCGGCACAGTTCGCCTCAACGGCGCCAACAGCTACTCTGGGGGCACGACGCTGAGCGGTGGCCGGTTGGAAGTGGCGAGCCTGGCGAATGGCGGGGTAAGCAGCAGCATTGGCGCGTCGAGCGCCAGCTCGTCGAACCTAGTGCTGGAAAGCGGCACGCTTGCCTATGTGGGCGGCGTGGACGTCGTATCCGACCGCGGCTTCACGTTGGTGAATGGAGGTAGTCTGCGCGCTATCGAAGTCGGAGCGGGACGTTCGGTAGAGTTCGCCGGCCAGGTGACGAGTCCGGATGACGCCGGTCTGACCAAGGTCGGTTCGGGCACATTGGTTCTGTCGAACGACGCCAACGACTATGTCGGCGTCACGACCATTAGCGGCGGCACCCTTGAGGTTGACGCGTTGGCAGATGGCGGCGTCGCCAGCGGGATCGGCGCATCTTCGTCCGCTTCCTCCAATCTGGTCATCCAGACCGGCGGTATGTTGCGGTACACCGGGAACACGGCGACGACCGACCGCGGCTTTACGATCAACGGGATCGCGGGCGCTGCGGTCGACGTTGCAAATGGGGGAACGACCCTCACCTTTGAAGGCAATGTAGTGGGTATCGGCGCTGCTCCGATGACCAAGGAGGGCGCCGGCACATTGGTTCTGGCGGGCACCAACACTTACTCGGGCCCTACGAGAATCAACGGCGGTACGTTGCGGGCGGGTTCAACGCAGGCGTTTGGTAGTCCAAGCCTTGTGACGTTGGCGGACGTCGCTGGCGCGACGCTCGACCTTGATGGTTTCAACAACAAGATTGGCGGCCTGTCGGGTGGAGGCGCGGCTGGTGGTACCGTGCTTCTCGGAGGAGCCACGCTCACCATCGGAGGCTCAAACGCCACATTCAATGGCAGAATCAGCGGCTCCGGCGGCCTTGTCAAAGACAACACCAGCACTCAGACAATGGTCGGCTGCAGCAACGATTATACTGGTGTCACCAGTATTATCCGGGGAACGATAAGCGTCGACTGCCTCGCTGACGGGGGACAGGCGAGTGGAATCGGTGCGGCAAGCGCCGATGCTGGCAACCTCGTTCTCAGAGACAGCGGTATACTTCGCTACACGGGCGGTGACCAAGCGACGAACCGCGGTTTCACACTGGAAAACTCGTGGGGCTACGTCGATGTGAGCAATGCGGCAACGACGCTGAATTTCAGCGGAATTGTCGAAGGGCCTGGGCATCTCGCGAAACGTGGTAGCGGCACATTGGTGCTGAGCGGCGCAAACACTTTTGCCGGCGCGGTGGCGGTTGAGGCTGGGACGCTTCGGGCCGGCTCGTCGGACGCGTTCGATCAGGGCACCAGCTACCTGCAGATGTCCAATGTCGCAGGGGCGCTGTTCGACCTGAACGGTTATGATGCGTCATTTAGATATCTGCTCGACGGTGGCGCGACCGGCGGTAACATCGATCTGGGCAGCGGTACCCTGACGATCTCCAACGGAGGGAGCTATGGCGGGGCGATCTATGCGGGAGCGATCACCGGCACCGGCAATCTCGTCAAGAATGGCGGATCGTATCAGCGGCTGACCGGTTGCAATAGCGACTACACTGGATCCACCATCATCAACGCGGGTATCCTCGAGGTCACATGCTTGACCGATGGGGGGCTGGCGAGCTCCATGGGGTCGTCAACTGCTGCGGCAAGCAGCTTGATCCTGAATGGCGGTACGCTGCGGTACGCCGGCGCAGGGGGCAGCACCGACCGCCAGTTCACGCTGGGGCCTGTTTCCGGCAATGGACTCGACGCATCCGGGACGGGTGCGATCAATTTCACCAGCACCGCGCCGCTCACCTTCAGCGTGCTGGACCGCGCGCAAACGCTGACCCTTAAGGGCACCAACACCGACGATAATATCCTGGCCGTACAGATCACGGATAACGGCACAGGTTTGACGTCATTGACGAAAACCGAGGCCGGCACCTGGATCCTCACCAATCCGGCCAGCACTTATACGGGTGTGACGACGATCAGCGGCGGCGTTCTCGGTGTCGACAAGCTGGCCGATGGCGGAGTTGCGAGCAGCATCGGTGCGTCGTCGGCGGCCGCGTCCAATCTGGTAATCGGCAGTGGATCGACGCTGCGCTATACCGGGGCAGGCGATACAACCAATCGCCTGTTCACGCTGGCCGCAGGCACCAGCTTCATCGAGTCCTCGGGCACTGGTGCGATAATCTTCACTGACACCGGGCCGGTCACTCTGGCAGGGACCAATCAGGCGCGGACCATTGCGCTCGGAGGCACCAATACCGGCGACAATACGCTGGCTGGCGCCATCGGGGATGCGGGAACCGGCGTCACGACGCTTGCCAAGAACGACAGCGGCAACTGGATTCTGACCGGGAACAACACATTCTCCGGCAATACCGTCATCAACGACGGCAATTTGATCATCGGCAATGGTGGAACGACCGGCAATGCCGGAACCGGCAATGTGTTCGTGACGTCGGCGACCTCGACGATGTCGTTCAACCGCTCGGACACCTTCAACTTCACCGGCGCGATCAGCGGCCCCGGCAGCATCGCGCAGATCGGCAGCGGGACGACGGTGTTGACCGCGACGAACAGCATCGGTGCAGCTCGGGTCGACGATGGTACGCTGCAGGTGGACGGCCTGCTCGGCACCGCGACGTTCGCCATGAATGGCGACGGCGCCTTGGTCGTGAATGGCACCGTGCAGGGCGCGGCCGGGACGGTTTCGACATTCACCGGCGATGCCGGGGCGTCCATGATCACTGTCAACGCTGGTGGCACGTTGCGTGCGACCGGCGACCTTGGCGACGGCGATGACGTCTTCACTCTGGCGGGCACGCTTGATACGGGGGGCGCCGCCTTGAACCTGGGCGGCGGCAACGACGTCTTCATGCTGAATGATGGCGGGGTGATCACCGGCGCTGGCGTCAATGCAGGCGCGGGCACCGACAGCCTGATCGTCGACAATGCGGCCGCCCGGATTTTCGACGGGGCAAGCGTCTCCGGGTTCGAAAGCCTCGCGAAGCAGAGCACCGGCGTCCTGACCCTGACCGGTGATCACAGCTACAGCGATGGGACGACAATCGCCGCCGGTACGCTTCGCATCGGAAACGGCGGTGCGTCGGGCACGCTCGCCGGCGACATCGCAAACAATGCTGCGCTGGAGTTCAATCGCTCCGGCACGCTGACGATTGCGGGCGAGATATCCGGAACCGGTTCCGTTGAGCAGCTCGGATCGGGCACAACGATCCTGACGGCCGACAACGCCTACACTGGCGGCACGACCATCACCAATGGCGCACTGCAGCTCGGCAATGGCGGAACCAGCGGCTTCGTCACCGGAGACGTGGCGAACAACGGCTCGCTCATATTCGATCGCTCGGACAGCGTCGGCTTCGACGGTCTGATTTCCGGCACGGGCGCGGTGACGCAGAACGGTTCTGGCATCGTTACGCTGACGGCTGACAACAGCTATAGCGGCGCGACGACGGTGAACGCCGGTACGCTGCTGATCAACGGCGACCAGTCGGCTTCCACCGGCCCGACCAGCGTGGCTTCGGGCGCGACGCTTGGCGGTATCGGCACGATCGGCGGCGATGTGAACATCGCCGGAGGCGGCATCCTAACTGCCGGAAGCAATGGGGTTGGCACGCTCTCCATTGCGGGCGGCCTCACGATGGATTCGGGCTCGGTCCTCAACATGGAGTTCGGACAGGCCGGCGCCGTCGGCGGCGGGCTCAATGATCTCATCGAGGTCGCCGGCGACCTCACCCTCGACGGCGCCACGATCAATGTGAGCGTCCCTACCGGCGGCATCTTCGGGCCGGGAATCTACCGCGTATTCAATTACGACGGCGACCTTCTCAACGATGATCTCGCGCTTGGTGCAATGCCGGGTGGAAGCGACGTGTCCGTGCAGACCGCGGTCTCCGGGCAGGTCAATCTCGTCAACTCGGCCGGCCTTTCGCTCAGCTTCTGGGACGGCGACGGCGGTCCGAAGTTCAACGACGCTGTCAACGGCGGCAATGGCACCTGGCATCTCGGCGGAACGGACAACAATTGGACGGGGTCGGATGGCGCGATCAACGCTGCCTATGCGGACGGCACCTTCGCGATCTTCGCCGGAACCGGCGGAACCGTCACGATCGATAACGGCTCCGGGCAGGTCACGGCGTCCGGCATGCAGTTCGCGAGCGATGGCTACCTGATCACCGGGGATGCGCTCACCCTGATCGGTCCGCAGTCCCTGATTCAAGTGGGCGACAGCTCCGTGGTCGGCGCAGGCTTCACCGCCACCATCGATGCCGATCTGACCGGCGCCACTCAGCTCGTTAAGACCGACGCGGGCATCCTCGTTCTGTCGGGCACGAACAGCTATACGGGCGGCACGCTGATCGAGGGCGGCACGGTCCGCATTTCGAACGACGCCAATCTCGGCGACGCGGCGGGTGGGTTGACCCTCGACGGCGGCACGCTCAACACCACGTCCAACATCGCTTCCGCCCGAAACGTCACCCTGGCAGGCGCGGGTACGGTGCTGACCGACAGCGGCACGACGTTAGAACTTGCCGGCCCGATTGCGGGGGCGGGCGCTCTCACCAAAGATGGTGCAGGTACGCTTATTCTGACCGGCGATGCCGAGCATGATGGCGGCACCACCATCGCGGCGGGAACCCTTCAGGTCGGCAATGGCGGCACCATCGGTAGTCTGACCGGCGATGTGCTGAACAATGCCTCACTGATCTTCAACCGCTCCGACGACACCAGCTTCGCGGGCGCGATTACCGGCACCGGCAGTCTCACCCAGACGGGCGGCGGCGTTCTGCGCCTGACAGGCGCAAGCGACTTCAGCGGCACGACCCTCATCGAAAGCAGCGAGCTGCGGTTGGAGAATGGCGGGAGCGTCAACAGCGGCCTAACGAGGCTTGCCGGACCTGACTCGACCCTGACCGTCACCGGTGCAGGTTCTTCGCTCATCACGACGGAGTTGAGGCTGGGAGCCCCAACCGGCGGGAACGTCACGCTCAACATCGAGGATGGCGGTCAGGTTATCGCGACGGGAACGTCGCAGGTGTCGCTGGGCGGCGCCGTTTTAGCCGGCAACCCTGCGCACGATGTCACCGTGAACGTGTCCGGCGCGAACTCTCTGTGGGAGGTGGGCGGTAATGTCAGTGTCGGCTTCAACACTGCGTCAACCGCCCGCGTAAATGTCACCGATGGCGCGACGGTCCGTTCGGGTAGCCTTTCGATGGGTCCGCCTCTGCAGTCCATGACGAATCCCTCGGATGTTACAATCTCCGGCGCGGGTTCCAGCTGGACGACAGGCGGCCTTTCCGTCTACCGCGGAACACTATCCCTGCTGGATGGCGGCCGCCTCGACGCCGCCACTGGGCGGATCACCGCCGCGAGCGCTACTCAAGATGGCCAAGGCCGCGTTCTCATCTCCGGCACAGGCTCGGAGCTTGCGATCGCGGGCGCCCTGGATATCGGCGGGACTGGGAAAGAGGCGATTGTCACCGTTGCCGACGGGGGACAACTGAGTGCGGGCGGGTTGTTGACCCTTGCCAACATCGCAGCAGGTAGCGGTACGCTGAATATCGGTGCGGCGGCGGGCGACACGGCCGCAGCGGCCGGCACGGTCGATGTGGCGGATATCGCCTTTGGTCCGGGCGCTGGCACCGTTAATTTCAATCATACCGCTGCCGCCTACGATTTCGGCTCAGCCATGTCGGGTACCGGTGCGATCAACCAGCTTTCAGGGGTAACCCTGCTCAGCGGCGACAGCTCCAGCTTCTCCGGTCTGACGTCGATCTCAGGCGGCGCGCTCTACGTGAACAACGCGCTGGGCGGCGATGTCGCCGTGGCGGCGGGCGGCACCCTTGGCGGTGTCGGAACCATCGGCGGCAACGTGACCGTGGCCGATGGCGCGCTCAATCCAGGCAACCTCGACGCCGCTCCGGGAACGCTCACCATCAACGGCAATCTCGATCTGGCGGCCTCTTCCACGATCAACGTCAGCTTCGGCGAAGCCAATATCGTGGGTGGCGGCTTCAATGACCTGATCGAGGTCGGCGGAGACCTGACGCTCGGCGGGACGCTCAATGTAGAGACCACGGCCGGCGGAAGCTTCGATCCCGGCGTCTATCGGGTCATCAACTATGGCGGAACCCTGACCGACAATGGACTGGCAATCGGTACGATCCCGTCGCCCGACTTCTATGTCCAGACCTCGGTCGACAAACAGGTGAACCTGGTGAACACGGCCGGCCTGCAGTTCCGCTATTGGGATGGCGTCGGCACCAAGAATGACGGTGTCATCGACGGCGGCGACGGCCTGTGGCAGCGTTCCACCGGCAATGACAATTGGGTCGATGACGGTAATATCCCCAATGCGCAGTTTGCGGACGCTGCCTTTGCCGTGTTCATGGGCGCTGCCGGCACGGTAACGGTCGATCGGAGCCTCGGCGAAGTCGAAGCCTCCGGCATGCAGTTCCTCACCGATGGCTATGTGATCGAGGGAGACGCAATCACCCTTGCCGGTTCGCAGGCGACGATCCGCGTGGGCGACGGCACGGCGGCCGGTGCGGGCACAAGCGCAACGATCGCGTCCGAGCTCACGGGCGCGGCCCAGCTGGTCAAATCCGATCTCGGAACGCTCATCCTCACGGGCGACAACAGCTATACCGGCGGCACCGCGATCAAGGGTGGTACGCTGGTGGTGTCCGCCGATGCCAATCTTGGCGATGCGGCAGGCGGGCTGACCTTCGACGGCGGCACGTTGCAGACGACAGCCGACCTTGAAACCGGCCGCGCGGTTGAACTTACTGGCGCGGGCACGCTGTTGACGGACGTCGGCACGACCCTGGGTCTCACCGGCGTGGTGAGCGGTGCAGGCGGTCTGATCAAAGACGGCGCGGGCATACTGACGCTATCGGGAGCCAACAGCTACACGGGCGGCACGCGAGTCACCGCGGGGTCCCTGTTCGTGAACGGCGACCAGTCTGCGGCCACGGGCCTGACGCGCGTGGACCTGGGCGCAACGCTTGGCGGGATCGGCGTGATCGGCGGCGACGTCGCGATCGCCGATGGCGCAACGCTCAATCCGGGCGGCGGCGACGGCCTGCCGGGCACGCTGACCATCGGCGGCAGCCTGTCGCTGGCTTCCGGCTCGACGCTGGCCATGCAGTTCGGCGAGGCCAACGCGGTGGGTGGCGCGCTCAACGACCTGATCGAGGTGGGCGGCGACCTGGTTCTTGACGGCACGCTGGATGTGACCATTCCCGCGGGCGGCACGTTCGGCCCTGGCATCTACCGCGTCATCAACTATGGCGGCGCACTGACGGACAATGGTCTTGATCTAGGCGTGATGCCGGCAGGCGGCGCCAGCACCGTGCAGACATCGATCGCGGGTCAGGTGAACCTCGTGAACACCGATGGACTTCTGCTCAACTTCTGGGACGGCAATGCTGGTCCGAAGTTCAACAATGCCGTCGATGGTGGTGACGGCGTGTGGCAGAACAGCACCGGCAACGATAACTGGACCGATGCCGACGGCGTGGTGAATGCCGCTTACGCCGATGAGGCTATCGCGATTTTCGCCGGCACGGGCGGGACCGTCACGATCGACAACAGTCTGGGCGAGGTGCGTACGGCGGGCATGCAGTTTGCGGCCGATGGCTATGAAATCAGCGGGGAGCCGCTGACGCTGGTCGGGCCCCAAAGCACGATCCGCGTGGGCGATGGTTCAACGGCGGGCGCCGCGTTCATCGCCACCATTGCGGCCGACCTTACCGGCGATACACAGTTGGTGAAGACCGACGCGGGCACGCTCGTTCTCGCAGGCGGCAACAGCTATACGGGCGGCACGGCCATCGAGGGCGGTACGCTGGCGGTGTCGGCCGATGTCAATCTCGGCGATACGGCAGGCGGGTTGACCTTCAATCGCGGCACGCTTCAGACGACGGCTGATATCGAAAGTGATCGGGCCGTGTCCTTTGCAGGTAACGGCGCGGTGCTGACCGACGAGGGTACGACCTTCACGCTGAATGGCCTGCTGTCCGGTGCGGGCGGCCTGACGAAGGACGGGGCAGGCACGCTCGTGGTCGCCGGAAACAACACTGGATATACCGCTGCCACCACGGTTGCCCGTGGTACGCTTTCCGTGAGCGGCGTGCTTGGCGGCAGGGTCACGGTCTCTGAAGCAGGACGTCTGGAAGGCACCGGACAGGTCGGCGCTGTAACCAATAGCGGCGTGGTTGCGC